>JBFIBB010000049.1:0-16535 GCA_041582695.1 Rhizobiaceae bacterium | reverse complement strand
TTGGCCGTCAGCACATAGATGCCGGGCTCGCGGGCCGGCAGCGCCTCGTCGACCGGAAAACTCGTGACGACTTCCTTGTTCTGCTCGGTCGCGACATCGAGCTTGCCGCTCCACACCCGGCTGCCGGTGCTTCCGGCTATGCGCTCGGCGTCGTAGCCATCGAGCTGGCGCAGGAAGTTCGAATCGCTCAGCAACCCTGCAAGCGCCCGGTCGCCGATGCGGAACAGTTCGAGGTCCACCGTGGCGGTGTTGACCGTGACCACCGGTATGCCGTGCCGGCCTGCCCCGGGCAGCACGAAATTGTCGCCGGTGAAGCGGGCAAGCGCGCTCCGGTCGCGGACATAGATGTCGAGCGTCGCCTGCTTGCCGATAACCTCGCCGATCGCCGCCGGCAGGCCTTGGCGCACGTCGATGCGGTACCGGTGACCATGTTCGACGCCGTTGATGCAGATTTCGCGCTCGTTGACGTCGATCGCTTCCGCCGTCTTGCCGTTGACCGTGATGAAGCTGGCGTAGTCCACGCCGGACTTAACCAGCGCCTCGGAGAACTGCAGGCAGATTCTCGGTGACTGGCTGTCGGAATCGACCGTGTTGTCGACGATACGGAACCCCTTGCGGGCAATCAGATCCTCATGCAGTGAGGCAATGCGCGCATCCGCTGCAAGCTTCAAACTTTCCCCGTAGGCGGAAATCGCCGGCCGCCACATTTCCTGCCGTTCAAGGGCTTCGCCCAGGACACCGAGCGCTTCGGCGCGGCTCCTTGTGTGTCGCGACGTCATGTGGGCGTTGACTGCCGCCGAGATCGCCGCCTGCTTGAACTGCCAGGAGTACCGGCTGTCCTGGCCCTCGGCGAGGAGGGCGGCTTGCGAAAGCCGGCTCCACAGGCCGCTGTCGTTGGGATCGATGGCGAGCGCCCGGCGGAAGTAGTCCACCGCGTCCGCGCCATTGTTGTTAGCGAGCGCATTTTCGCCTGAGCTCGACAGCAGCAGCATGCCCCAATCCGGATCGCGCGAAACGTTGCGCAGCAACTCCGCGCGGTACTGCCGCGCGGCATCGATCAGATAGGCGGGCACGAAGCCGAGCGACGGCGGCGCGCCGATATCGGTTTCGCCGGTTATGGCCACCACCTTGCCGGCTACGGCGCCGGCAAACGGATTCAGCACGCTGAAGTCGGATTTCAGGAAACACCATTTGGCGGAGGAATTGTACGTGAATGCCCGGCAGCCGGGATCGGCCAGGCACTGCGCCTTGCATTCGTCGAGCGAAACATCCTTTTCGGTCCTCAGATCGAAGCCGAAATAATCGCTGTCGGGAGTTGTTGTGATTTCTCGTCCGGAGACTTGCGCCGAAGCGTGAGCGACAAGGAAAAAAACTGCGAGAACTGCTGTGAAAGCGCTCACGACTTGGCGACGCGACATGTTTGCCTCCCGGGATTATTGCCTGAGCCAGTCGGCCATCATCCGCTGCAATTGTGTCATGTCAACAAATCCCTTGTGGCCGTGCACAGCCGCGTAAATGGCGCAAACTTGCGGCGTCGCGAGTTGAAACCGGGCGCGCGGCGGCGTATCAACCGCCTCAATTCCCTCTAACAAGGTTTGCACGGCACGATGTTTGAACAGCTCCCCGCGTCCAAGGGCGATCCGATCCTGGCCTTGATGGCCGAGTTCCGTGACGACCCGCGCCCCGAAAAAATCGATCTCGGCGTTGGCGTCTACAAGGATGCCGAAGGCAGGACCCCCGTGATGCATGCGGTCAAGTCGGCCGAAAAGCGCCTGCTGGCGGAACAGGCGAGCAAGAGCTATGTCGGCCTTGCCGGCGATACCGGCTTCAACAGCGCAATGGCGGATCTCATCCTCGGCGATGCGCTTGACCGGCCTCGCCTCAGCGCCGTCCAGACGCCCGGCGGCGGCGGCGCGCTGCGCGAATTGTTGGAGCTTGTCCAGTGGTCACGGCCCGAGACGGTGATCTGGCTGTCCGATCCGACCTGGCCCAATCACCGCGCGATCATCGACAAGGTCGGATTGAAGCGCGAAGTCTACGCCTATTTCGATCCCGAAACGCTGTCTGTCGATTTTTCTGCTATGCTCGAAAGCCTGAAGGCGGCAAAGCCGGGCGATTGCGTGCTGCTGCACGGCTGCTGCCACAATCCGACCGGTGCCAACCTCAGCCTTGATCAGTGGACGGCGCTTGCGGATTTTCTTTCCGAACGCGGCCTGATTCCGTTCATCGACATGGCCTATCAGGGCTTCGGCGACGGTCTTGAAGATGATGCGGCCGGCGTGCGACTGATGGCCGGCGCCGTGCCCGAAATGATGATCGCCGCCTCCTGCTCGAAGAATTTCGGTCTCTACCGCGACCGTGTCGGCGTCGCGATCGCCCTGTCGGAACCCGGCCCGCAGGCCAATGTCCAGGCGGCGCTCGGCACGCTTGCGCGCGTCAACTACTCCATGCCGCCCGATCACGGTGCTGCCGTGGTTCGCACCATTCTTGAAGACGATGCGTTGCGCGCCGACTGGCAGTCCGAACTCGACGCAATGCGCGGGCGCATGCTGTCGCTGCGCGAGGGATTCGCGGCAAGTCTCAGAAAGGCCGCCAATTCCGACCGCTTTTCCTTTGTCGCCGCCCATCGCGGCATGTTCTCCCTGTCGGGCGCGACGCCGGAGCAGGTTGCGGCTTTGCGCAAGGATCACGCCATCTACGTGATCGGCGACGGCCGCATCAATGTCGCGGGCCTGCCCGAGGACAAGCTCGATCACATTGCGAAAGCGTTCCTCAACGTCGGAATGTAACGAAGCCGGCGTTTTCGCTCACATCAAGTTGACCGTTCGTGTGCATTGACCGTGTGCGTTGTGCGTGTTCATTCATGCGGCAGTTGTATCCACTGAGGAATTTGCGAATGAGAAAAATCCTGATCGCGGCCGCCGCCCTGGCGATGGGTCTCGGGCTTGCCAGGGCCGATGGCCCCGATCCCGCCAAATGGGATGCGGTGCTCGAGGATGCCAGGGGCGAAACGGTTTACTGGAATGCCTGGGGCGGCTCGGAAAACATCAACGCCTATATCGAATGGGCCGGTTCCGAAATCGAGAGCCGTTATGGCGTCAAGCTGGTGCATGTAAAGCTGGACGACACCGCCCACGCGGTCGCCAAGGTGGTCGGCGAAAAAGCTGCCGGCAAGAACGAGGGCGGTTCGGTCGATCTCATCTGGATCAACGGCGAGAACTTCGCCTCGATGAAACGTCAGGGCCTACTGTTTTTGCCGGGTTGGGCGGAGAAGCTGCCAAACTGGCGGTATGTGGATATCGCCAACAAGCCGACGATCCGCACCGATTTCACGATCCCCGTCGAGGGGCTGGAAAGCCCCTGGGGCATGGGTAAGCTCGTGTTCTTCCACGATTCGGCCCGCACCGATCCCGCAAGCATGCCGAAAGATGCCCGCGGCCTGCTGGAATGGGCCAAGGCCAATCCCGGCCGGTTTTCCTATCCGCAGCCGCCGGATTTCATCGGCTCGTCATTCCTGAAGCAGGTTCTGTCCGAACTGGTCGAGGACCGCTCCGTGCTCTTGAAGCCGGTCGACGAGGCAAGCTTCGACGAAATCACCGCGCCGCTTTTCGCCTATCTCGACGAGCTTCATCCGCTGATGTGGCGCTCCGGCCGGGCCTACCCGCAGAACTACCCGGCAATGAAGCAGCATCTTGCCGACGGCGAAGTGGAGATCATCTTCGCCTTCAATCCTGCGGAGGCATCCAGCGCCATCGCCAATGGCGAACTGCCTGATACCGTGCGATCCTTCACCTTTCCGGGCGGCACGTTGTCGAACACCCATTTCGTCGCCATTCCCTACAACGCCGCATCGAAGGCCGGCGCCCTTGTTCTCGCCAATTTCCTGATTTCTCCGGAAGCCCAGGCGCGCAAGCAGGATCCGAAAATCTGGGGCGATCCGACCGTGCTCGACGTTGCTTCGCTTGAGGGCAACGACCGGGCGCTGTTCGACGCGCTCGATCTCGGCATCGCGACTTTGAAGCCCGAAGAACTGGGCCCGGCGATCGATGAGCCGCATCCGACCTGGATGGATCGGTTGGAGACCGAATGGA
This sequence comes from Rhizobiaceae bacterium, assembly GCA_041582695.1. Taxonomy (GTDB): domain Bacteria; phylum Pseudomonadota; class Alphaproteobacteria; order Rhizobiales; family Rhizobiaceae; genus JAWKWH01. The sequence continues at coordinate 12,444 of JBFIBB010000049.1, read as the reverse complement.
AGATGCGCTACGGCGTCGCCAACTGATGTCGCGGTGGCGGTGAGGCGGGGCTTGTTTTGATAAGGCTCGGTCCGCCCCTCGCCATCTTTCTGCTGACAGGTCCGATACTGATCGGCCTTGTCGGCACGCTGTTGCCGGCGCTTGGATTTCTTCCCGCCCTCGGCGGCATGGATTTCACCTTCGCGCATCTTGCCGATGCGATCGGCCGTCCGGGCATGGCGATGTCGATGGCCGTCAGCCTTGCGGCCGGTTTGGTCACGGCCGCGGTTTCAGTCTCCGCCGTGTTCCTGTTTGTTGCGGCTTTCGCCGGAACACGCATTTTCGATCGCGTCCAGCATCTAATTTCCCCGCTGCTGTCGGTGCCGCACGCTGCGGCGGCTTTCGGCTTGGTTTTTCTGATCGCGCCGTCAGGAATGATCGCGCGGCTGATTTCGCCCGGCCTGACCGGATGGACCCGTCCGCCCGACGTGCTGATCGTCAACGATCCTTTCGGTCTGTCAATGATGGCCGGTCTTGTCGTCAAGGAGATCCCCTTCCTTCTGCTCGTCACGCTGGCGGCGCTGCCGCAGGTCCGGCTCATCGAGACGCGGGCGCTTACCGCCTCGCTCGGCTACGGGCGCATCACCGGGTTTCTCCATGCGCTATGGCCCGCAATCTACCGCCAGATCAGGCTCGCGGTGTTTGCCGTGATCGCCTTCGCCACCTCGGTGGTCGATGTTGCCGCAATTCTGGGGCCCACGGCGCCCGAACCGCTTGCGGTCAGAATCGTCGGCTGGATGAGCGATCCGGATCTTTCGGCCCGCTATGTTGCTTCCGCCGGTGCGGTCCTGCAACTTGCTTTGACTGTCGTTGCATTGGCGGTTTGGATCGGCTTGGAGTGTGCCGCCGCGGCGATTCTGCGGACCGTTTGTCTCGCCGGCTGGCGGCTGCGGCGCGACCGGCTTCTGGCCTGGCTGGGCCTTGCGGCGATGCTGGCGACGTTTCTGGCAATTGCAGGCGGGTTGGCCGTTCTGGCGATCTGGTCGGTCGCCGGCCTGTGGCAATTCCCTGATGTCCTGCCGCAAAACTTCTCGCTGCGCACCTGGATGCAAGCCGGATCGCGCATTTCCGGACCGCTGGCGACCACCTTGGCGGTCGCCACGCTCTCGACGCTACTGGCAGCGGTGCTCACAATCCTGTGCCTCATGCGGGGAGACGAAATCGGTAAGCACGCCAATGGAACGCTGTGGCTTATCTATTTGCCGCTGCTCGTGCCGCAAGCGGCATTCCTGTTCGGTCTGCAGCTCTTGTTCATTTTCATCGGTGCCGACGCCACGTTCGCTGCGCTTGTGTTTACACATCTGATTTTCGTCCTGCCCTATGTGTTTCTGTCGCTCAGTGATCCCTGGCGAGCCTTCGACCGCCGTTACGACGCCATATCGGCGGGGCTCGGCAAGAAGCGCTGGACCACGCTGTTTCGCGTGCGCATGCCCATGCTGTCGCGCGCCATCCTCACGGCCGCCGCCGTCGGCTTTGCCGTGTCGATCGGCCAATACCTGCCGACGGTCCTGATTGGCGCCGGAAGGCTCGCTACCGTGACCACCGAGGCCGTGGCGCTCGCTTCCGGCGGCAACAGGCGCGTCATCGGAGTCTATGCATTCGTGCAGATGGTGCTGCCGGCGATCGGCTTTCTCGTTGCGGTTACCGTACCGGCGCTGTTATTCCGGTCGCGGCGCGCAATGCGCATTTGACCGGAGCATCCGATGCCGGAACCTGGCCTTTTCCTCGATCACGTGTCGATTTCGCTTCACGGTCATCGCTTGCTGGAAGTGAGCCGCCATGTGGCGCCAGGCGAGATCCTGACCGTCATGGGGCCTTCCGGTTCCGGCAAATCGACGCTCCTCGCCTACATTGGTGGGTTTCTTGATCCGGTCTTCGATGCTTCCGGCGAGGTTTATGTTGACGGTGATGAGATCACCGTTCTAGCCGCCGAAGACCGCCATGCCGGCATCCTGTTTCAGGATCCGCTCCTGTTCCCGCACATGTCGGTGGCCGGCAATCTGGTGTTTGCCATTCCGCCCGCCGTCAAGGGCAGGACGCAACGTTACCGCATGGCCTGCGACATGCTGGCCGGGGTCGGGCTCGAAGGCGCGGAGGACCGTGATCCCGACACGCTCTCCGGCGGTCAGAAGGCGCGTGTTGCGCTCGCCCGGGTGCTGATTTCCGCCCCGCGCATGCTGTTGCTCGATGAGCCGTTTTCCAAGCTCGACGCCGGTTTGCGGCAACAGATGCGCGAACTGGTCTTCGCCAAGGCCCGCGAAACCGGCCTGGCGATTGTGCTCGTAACCCATGACGAGGCGGATGCGAAAGCTGCTGGCGGCGATATCGTTCACATCGGCGGCGACTGACGAATGCGCGATTTGCCGAACCTGCCGGTATGCGAGGTGCTGCCCGCGCTTGCCACCGCCCTGTCAGACGCTCCTGCGGCGGTGCTCGTCGCGCCGCCGGGCGCCGGCAAGACCACCATCGTTCCCCTTGTTCTGCTGGATCAGCCATGGGCTGGAACGGGAAGGATCGTGCTCGTAGAGCCGCGCCGCATCGCCGCCCGCGCGGCCGCCCGCCGCATGGCTTCGCTCATCGGCGAGGAGCCGGGGCGGACCGTGGGTTACGCGATGCGCATGGAAAGCCGTTCGGGTCCCGACACCCGCATTCTCGTGGTCACGGAGGGCGTGTTCACCCGCATGGCGCTCGACGATCCGGAACTGTCCGGTATTTCGGCGGTTCTGTTCGACGAATTTCATGAACGTTCGCTCGATGGCGATTTCGGCCTTGCCCTTGCGCTCGATATTGCCGGGGCGCTCCGGCCCGATCTGAGACTGCTGGTCATGTCGGCAACGCTCGATGCCGGTTCCGTCGCGAAACTTCTGGGCGATGCGCCGGTGATCGAAAGCCTCGGCCGCGGCTTTCCGGTCGAAATACGCTATGTGCCGCGCAGGTCCGATGAGGCCGTGGAGGATGCGGTGGCAAATGCGATACGATCCGCGATGGCGCTGGATCGCGGAAGCTGCCTCGCCTTCCTTCCCGGCCAGCGCGAGATCATGCGGGTGGCGGAGCGCCTCTCCGGCAAGCTCGGCCCATCGGTTGATGTGATGCCGCTCCACGGAGGACTTGACGGCAAGGCCCAGGACGCCGCCATCCGGCCAGTCGCGCCCGGCCGCAGGAAGGTGGTGCTCGCAACCTCGATCGCCGAGACTTCGATCACCATCGACGGCGTTGATACGGTGATCGATTCCGGCTTTTCGCGCCTGCCGAAATACGAGCCTTCGACGGGCCTGACCAGGCTCGAGACGGTGCGTGTTTCGCGGGCCTCGGCCGACCAGCGCGCGGGCAGGGCGGGCCGCACAGCACCCGGTGTAGCCATTCGTCTATGGCACGAAGGCCAGACCGCATCGCTGCCGGCCATCAACCAGCCGGAGTTACTGGAAGCCGACTTGTCGGGCCTTCTGCTCGATTGCGCCGCCTTTGGCGTTGCCGATCCGGCCTCGCTCCGTCTGCTCGATCCCCCACCGGCCGCCGCGCTCGCGGAAGCGCGCCGACAACTCGTCGAACTGGGCGCGCTCGACGCTGCCGGCGCGATAACCCCAACTGGCAAGGTGATGCGAAAGCTGCCGCTGCCGATCCGGCTGGCGAACATGGTGATCCAGGCCGCGAGGCGTGGAGAGGCGGTACCTGCTGCCAGACTGGCAGTGCTTCTGACCGAGCGAGGCCTTGGCGGCGCGGATATCGATCTCGACCGGCGCCTAAACCGGTTTCGCGACGATCGTTCGCCCCGCGCCCGCCAGGCGGCGCAGCTTGCCTTGCGGCTTGCGGCGGCGGCAGGCGGAGCCAGGCGGCAGGACGGCGAGGTATCCGCCGCCCGCCTGTTGCTCGATGCCTGCCCGGACCGCGTCGCCAAGGCCCGTGGCAAGCCGGGGCATTTCGTCCTCGCAAACGGACGCGGCGCCTTTGTCGATGAAACCGATCCGCTCGCCCGCGAGCCCTTTCTCGTTGCGGCCGACCTGCAGGGCGGCGCTCGGAACGCACGCATCACCGCAGCGGCGGTCCTTTCGCCGGAGGAACTGGAAACCTGTCTGGGCGATCGCATCGAGCGCCAGACCTTCACCATGTTCGACCGCCAGTCGGGCAGTGTGCGCCAGCGCCAGGTGCTTCGTCTCGGAGCGATCACGCTCCGCGAGACCGCCTTGCCTCCGCCGTCCGGTGAAGAAGCCGACAGGGCGATCATCGAAGCCATTCGCGAACACGGGCTTGCCATCCTGCCTTGGGACAATCGCAGCCGGGGTCTGCGGCAGCGCCTGCAATGGCTACACGCCAGGCTCGGCGAGCCCTGGCCAGCGGTCGGCGATGCGGTGCTGTGCGAACGGTTAGAGGCATGGCTGCTGCCGTTCCTGACCGGGGAGGCATTGATATCGGCCATCTCGCCGCGGAGGTTGGAACACGCGCTGATATCGCTGGTCCCGCATGATCTGGCCTCCCGGCTTGAGAAATACGCGCCGGAATTCTTCGAAGCGCCGACCGGAAGCCGCATCCCCATTTCCTATGACGGCGATGCGCCGGCGGTCGCCATCAGGGTGCAGGAACTCTACGGGCTCGACAGCCATCCGGCTATCGCCGGCGGTTCTGTGCCGTTGAAACTCGAATTGTTGTCGCCCGCCGGACGGCCGGTTCAGACGACGCTCGATCTTCCCGGTTTCTGGCGCGGATCGTGGAAAGATGTCCGCACCGAGATGAAAGGGCGCTATCCCAAACATCTTTGGCCCGAGGCGCCGCAGCACGCCGAGGCGACGACACGGCCGAAACCTCGCGGCAAATAAGCTTTGCTTCCGTAAAATAAATGGGATTAGAACCCGCCCATGGCGGAAGTGGAAACCACAAATCTCAATCTGAGCCGCCGGCTGCGGCTCAATACGCTGATCAGGCTGCGCTGGCTGGCGGTTATAGGCCAGAGCCTGGCGGTCGTCGTCGTCGCCTATCTGCTGGAGTTCCCGTTCCCGGTTTTGCGGTGTGGCGCGCTGATTGCCTGTTCGGCCGCGCTCAATGTCTATCTGGCGCTGAGCTTTCCGGCCAACCACCGGCTCACGCTCTACCCGGCGCTGGCGATCCTCACCTACGACGCCTTGCAGCTCGCCGGCCTTTTGTACCTTACCGGCGGCATGACCAATCCTTTCGCCATTCTGATGGTCGTGCCGGTCGTCGTGTCGGCGACCTCGATGCCGGTGCGCCACACGGCGCTGCTTGGAAGCCTGATCATCGCTCTCGTCACGCTGCTCGTATTCTACCATGAACCCCTGCCTTGGGAGCCGGGTTCGGAATTCGTCGTGCCGCGCTTCTATGTCGCCGGCGTCTGGTTTGCGGTCGTATCGACTATCCTTTTCACCTCGATCTACACCTGGCGCGTTGCCGACGAGGCGCGCAAGCTTGCCGCCGCGCTTGCCGCAACCGAGCTTGTGCTGCAGCGCGAACAGCACCTTTCCGCGCTCGACGGGCTGGCCGCCGCCGCTGCCCACGAACTCGGAACGCCGCTTGCGACAATCGCGCTGGTTGCGCGGGAGATGGAACGGGCGCTTGCCGCCGATTCCCTGCATGGCGACGATGTCAGGTTGTTGCGCTCGCAGTCGGAGCGTTGCCGCGAAATACTGAAACGCCTGACGAGCCTGTCGACCGAAGGCGATGAGCACATCACCGGAATGCCCGTCAGTTCGCTGGTGGAGGAGGTTGCCGCGCCGCATCGCGATTTCGGCGTCCGCGTCGAAATGGGACCCGGCGCCACCAGTGGGCCTGAGCCGGTGATGCACCGCAATCCCGGGGTGCTCTACGGTTTGGGAAACCTGGTCGAGAATGCCGTCGATTTTGCCCGTTCCAGGGTCGAGATACACTGGCGTTTCGACGACTCCAGCGTCGCCATTGACATTACCGACGACGGTCCCGGTTTCATGGCCGATATTCTGGACCGCATCGGCGAACCCTATACATCCAGCCGCCCGCAGCGCGAGCGTTCAAACGGCGCCGGCGGCCTCGGCCTCGGCCTGTTTATCGCCAAGACGTTGCTGGAGCGTTCGGGTGGAACGGTCGATTTCACCAATTCCAAGCAGAGCGGTCTCGGCGCGTCCGTTACCGTTTCCTGGCCGCGCGAGGTTTTCCAGAACCGCGGCCAATCCACAGTTTCCGAACGTTCCGGCCCGTAACCATTTGGTATGCGCGAAAAAGTGCAATAAAAGCACGGATACGACAATGGAAAACACCACAATGAGTGAAGACCGTCAGTCCGTTGCCGCCGGATCCGGCGAAGACTATACCCTGCTTATCGTTGACGACGACAAACCCTTCCTGATCCGGCTTGCCCGCGCCATGGAGCAACGCGGATTCATTGTCGAGACTGCCGATTCGGTTGCCGACGCCATTCGCAAGGTACGCGCTGCGCCGCCGGCCTATGCCGTGGTCGACATGCGTCTTGGCGACGGCAACGGACTTGATGTGATCGAGGCGATCCGCGAGCGCCGGGAGGACACCAGGGCGATCATCCTGACCGGCTACGGCAACATTGCCACCGCGGTTACAGCGGTGAAACTGGGCGCGATCGACTATCTGTCCAAACCGGCGGATGCAGACGATGTCCACGCTGCCTTGACCCGCAGGCCGGGCGAAAAGGCGCCGCCGCCGGAAAATCCGATGTCGGCCGATCGTGTGCGCTGGGAACATATCCAGCGCGTCTACGAAAGCTGCGACCGCAACGTCTCGGAAACCGCCCGCCGGCTCAACATGCATCGCCGCACGCTGCAGCGCATCCTTGCAAAGCGCGCGCCGAGATAGGGCTACAGCGCCCCGATATCGCCGCGCGCCCACATCTCCTGCGTACCGGCGCAGTATTGTTCGAACGAACCCGTCGAGATCGCATTGCGAATGCCGGCCATCATCCACTGGTAATAGGCAAGGTTGTTCCAGGTGAGCAGCATCGAGCCGAGCGTCTCGCCGCTCTTGACCAGATGGTGCAGGTAGGCGCGCGAATAGTCTCGCGCCGCCGGGCAGTCGCTCTCCTCGTCTAGCGGGCGCGGATCTTCGGCGTGCCGGGCGTTGCGCAGGTTGACCTTGCCGCGCCTTGTGTAGGCAAGTCCGTGACGCCCGGCCCGTGTCGGCATCACGCAGTCGAACATGTCGATCCCGCGCGCCACGCTTTTAAGGATGTCATCGGGTGTGCCGACACCCATCAGGTAGCGCGGCTTGTCGGCAGGCAGCGCCGGGCATGTCGCCTCCAGCATCTCCAGCATGACCGCCTGCGGCTCGCCCACCGCAAGTCCGCCGACGGCGTATCCCTTCAGCCCCATGGCGGTCAGCGCCTCCGCCGACCTGACGCGCAATTCCGCGTCGTCGCCGCCCTGCACGATGCCGAACATCGCCTTTCCCGGCTGGTCTCCGAACGCGGTTTTGCAGCGCTCCGCCCATCTGAGCGACAGTTCCATCGCCCGCTCGATATCCGGCCTTTCCGCCGGCAGCGCCACGCATTCGTCGAGTTGCATCTGGATGTCGGAACCGAGCAGTCCCTGGATTTCGATCGAGCGTTCTGGGCTCATTTCATGGGGGGTGCCGTCAATGTGCGAGCGGAACGTCACGCCATTCTCGTCGAGTTTTCGAAGCTGCGCCAGCGACATCACCTGAAAACCGCCGGAATCCGTGAGTATCGGCCCGCTCCAGCGGCAGAATTCGTGCAGTCCGCCGAGCCGCGCCACCCTTTCGGCGCCCGGCCGCAGCATCAGGTGATAGGTGTTGCCGAGAATGATGTCGGTGCCAAGCTCGCGAACCTGGTCCATGTACATCGCCTTGACGGTGGCGGCGGTTCCGACCGGCATGAAAGCCGGTGTGTGCACCTTGCCGCGCGCCATGGAAACTTCCCCCCGCCGCGCTTTTCCATCGGTGGCGGTCACTGTGAATGCGAACCCGGCGCTCATGGCTCGCTCCTGAACAGCAGGCTTGCATCGCCATAGGAGTAGAACCGGTAGCCGTGGTCTATCGCATGCGCATAGGCGCGCCGCATCGTTTCCAGCCCGCAAAACGCCGACACCAACATGAACAGCGTCGAACGCGGCAGGTGAAAATTGGTCATCAGCACATCGGCGGTGCGGAACTGGTAGCCGGGCGTGATGAAGATGTCTGTCGCGCCGGACCATGGCTCGATCGTGCCGTCATTGCGAGCGGCGCTCTCCAGAAGCCGAAGCGAGGTTGTGCCGACGCAGACGATACGGTTTCCCCTTGCTTTTGCCGCGTTCAGACTGGCGGCCGTACCGGCATCGACCTCGCCGGTTTCGGCGTGCATGACATGATCGTCGGTGTCGTCCGCCTTGACCGGCAGGAATGTGCCCGCGCCGACATGCAGCGTCACGAAATGCCGCTCGATGCCCGCCGCGTCGAGGCCTTCCATCAGTTCCGGCGTGAAATGCAGTCCGGCTGTCGGCGCGGCGACCGCCCCTTCCTCGCGCGCGTAGACGGTCTGGTAGTCGGACCGGTCGCGCTCGTCGTCGGGCCGCCGGGAGGCGATGTAGGGCGGCAGCGGAATATGGCCGCTGGCGTGCAGCGCCTCGTCGAGCGCCGGTCCGGAAAACTCGAACTGCAGTTCCGCCTCGCCGCCATCGCCCTTGGAGATCACCGTGGCGTTGAGCGTGGCCGCGTAGCAGGCCTCGCCGGTGCCGCCGAACGCTATCCGCTCGCCTGCGTTCACCCGCTTGGCCGGTTTCAGAAACGCCTTCCAGCGGTCGGGCGCGGTGCGCATGTGCAGCGTCGCCTCGACATGGGCGACATTGTCGCCGCGGAGCCTGTGTCCCGAAAGCCGGGCCGGGATAACCTTCGTGTCGTTGAACACCAGCGCGTCGCCGGGCGCCAGAAGGCTTGGAAGATCACGCACCGTCCGGTCGGAGAGCGTCCCGCCGCTTTCCACGACCAGCATCCTTGCCGCGTCGCGCGGACTGACCGGGCGCAGCGCGATGCGGTCTTCGGGCAGGTCAAAATCGAACTGGTCGACCCGCATCGCGTCGCGTCCCTCGCGGATCCTGCCTAAACGTCCGCCGCAACCCGCATCGAAACTATCTTGTCCGGGTTGACCACCGGTTCGCCGCGCTTGATCTTGTCGACATTCTCCATGCCATCGATCACCTGGCCCCAGACGGTGTACTGGCGGTTCAGGAATCCGGCGTCGTCGAAGCAGATGAAGAACTGCGAATTGGCCGAATTCGGATTTTGCGCCCGCGCCATTGAGCAGGCGCCCCGGCCATGGTTGGCGTTGGAGAATTCGGCCTTCAGGTCGGGCTTGTCGGAGCCGCCCATGCCGGTGCCGGTCGGATCGCCGGTCTGCGCCATGAATCCGTCGATCACCCGGTGAAACACGATGCCGTCATAGAAATTCTCGCGCGACAGTTCCTTGATGCGGTTCACATGGCCGGGCGCGAGATCGGGGTAGAGTTCGATCACCACCTTGCCCTGTGTCGTTTCCATGATGATCGTGTTTTCCGGATCCTTTATTTCGGCCATCGCCTCGTCCTCTTTCTGTTGGTTTTCGTTACTGGTCCGCCGCTATGCGAACCTTGATCATGCGATCGGGCTCGGCAACGGCGCCGTTGCGCGCCGCGCTGCCCTTCCTGATCGCGTCGACATGTTCCATGCCGCTCTCCACTTCACCGATGATCGTGTACTGGCCATCGAGATGCGGCGCCGGTGCGAACATGATGAAAAACTGCGAATTCGCCGAATTCGGATCCTGTGCGCGCGCCATGCCGACCGTTCCGCGCTGGAAACCGGCCTCGTCGGTGAATTCGGCCGGCACATTGCCGCGCTTGGAGCCGCCGGTGCCGGCCCGACCCGGATTGAACCCGCTTTCCATGTCGCCGAACTCAACGTCGCCGGTTTGCGCCATGAAGCCGTCGATTACCCGGTGAAAGGCCACGTTGTCGTATTCGCCGGAGCGCACAAGCGCCTTGATCTGTTCGACATGTTTCGGCGCCAGGTCGGGCCTGAGCGCGATCACCACATCGCCGTCCTTCAGCGTGATGATCATCGTGTCTTCCGGCTCGGCGGCGAATGCGGGGGCAGAAAAGCCGATCATGGCGGCGGCGGTCATGCCGAGCAGAAGGCGGCGGGAAATGGTCATGGAATGCTCCAACTGGATGTTTGATCAGGATGGGTACTTCACGGCGAGCGCTTCGGCCACCGCGTCCGGTACGAACGGGCGGATGTCGCCGCCCATCGATGCGATCTGGCGCACCAATGTGGCGGTAATCGTACGAACCGAGGGGCTTGCCGGAATGAACACGGTCTGCAATTCCGGCGCCATGGTCTCGTTCATGCCCGCCATCTGCATTTCGTAGTCGAGATCGGTGCCGTCGCGCAGTCCCCGGATCAGTATCGAAGCGCCGTGGCGGCGCGCCGATTCGACCACCAGCCCGTCGAAGGCGACGATCCGTATCCTGCCGGCATCCTTGCCAAGTTCGGCGTCGCAGGCCTGTTCGATCAGCGCCAGCCGCTCCTCGAACGAGAAAAGCGGCGCCTTGCCCGGATGGATGCCGATTGCCGCATAGATCGTGTCGGCGATCTCCAGCGCGCCTTTCAGCACGTCGAGATGGCCGTTGGTAAGCGGATCGAACGACCCGGCATAGATTGCAACACGTGACATCAGGCGCTTCTAGCCGGGCAGGAACTGGTGAGCAAGTGGCTGGCAAGCCTTGCGACTTGAATGGCGATTGAACGCAGGCCTGCCGGCATGGCGCAACCATGGGCTTCACAGTTGTTTCCTTTCCTGCCAGCCGCGTGGTACTGTCCGGCGCAGAACATTGCCGGCGGGGAGGAGGAAATGGCCCGTCAGCCTTCAAAACATGTCGACCGTGTCGTTGCGGTCGCGCAGTCGAGTTCGGCCGCCGCGCATTCGCGTTTGGCGGCGTCATGGCGCAGATCGGCCGAAAAACATGGTCTCGATCCTGCGGACCAGCGCAGGACCGGGAGCGTGGACGATACGCAACTGAAGCGCCGGCGCGAGGAACTTGAGCGTTTCATGACTATTGCGGCGCCGAAGCTCGACAAGCTGTTTGCGCTGGTCGGCAATTCGGGCTGTGGCGTTTTGCTGACCGACGCAGAGGGCCTTGTGCTGGATCAGCGATGTTCCGACGCGGACGCGAAGGTCTTCAGAAGCTGGGGCCTGTGGCCGGGCGCGGTCTGGAGCGAAGCTGTCGAGGGCACCAACGGCATCGGCACCTGCATTGCCGAGAACCGCCAGGTCACGATCCACCGCGACGAGCATTTCTTTGCCCGCAACATTGGAGTGAGCTGCATGGACGCGCCGATATATGGCGCCGATGGCAGTCTTCTTGCCGCGCTCGACGTTTCCTCCGCGCGCGCCGACCAGACCGAGACTTTCAACCGCCTGATCGCGGCAATGGTGGCCCAGACCGCTCGGCAGATCGAGGCCGACAATTTCCGCGCTGCCTTTCCCAAGGCCCGCATTGTCGTTGCCGAATGCGACGATGCCGAAGCGGCCATGCTTCTGGCCGTCAGCGCCGACGATATCGTTGTCGGAGCTTCGCGCGCCGCCAGAAAGGCCTTCGGGCTTGGCGTAGGTGGCGCATTCGCGCCGCGCCCAGCCTCCGACCTGTTCGGCCGCGAGGACAGTTTCACCGGGTTCGAGCGGGCCGAGCGGGCCGCGGTGCTGCGCGCGCTGGCGCGCGCCGGCGGCAATGTGTCCGAGGCCGCACGCGCGCTTGGCGTCGGCCGCGCCACGCTCTACCGGCGCATGAAACGGCTTGGCATCGGCGAAAATCCGGCCTGAACTGTCTCATTATTGAGACAGGATTGCCATTCGATCCTGCCCGGCCCGGCTGACAGCGTCCTCCGCGTCATTCAATGAGTCCCCATTCCGGGCAGAGCGCCCGTGAGACAGATGGAGGACCAACCATGAATATCATGACGCATACGGCGGGGCAGTTCGCCTCGCCTTTCAAGGACCGTTACGACAATTTCATCGGCGGCAAGTTCGTTCCGCCGGTAAACGGCAGGTATTTCGACAACACGACGCCGATCACCGGCGCGGTGATCAACCAGATCGCCCGTTCCGACGCCGCCGACATCGAGCTGGCGCTCGACGCAGCCCATGCCGCAAAGGACGGTTGGGGCCGTACTTCGCCGACCGAGCGTGCGGCCGCGCTTTTGAAGATCGCCGACATTGTCGAGGCGAACCTCGAACTGCTCGCCACCTGCGAGACTTGGGACAATGGCAAGGCGATCCGCGAGACCATGGCCGCCGACCTGCCGCTGGCAGTGGATCATTTCCGCTATTTCGCCTCGGTTCTGCGCGCGCAGGAAGGCACGATGAGCGAGCTCGACGACGATACCGTCGCCTATCATTTCCACGAGCCGCTCGGCGTTGTCGGCCAGATC
>JBFIBB010000048.1:0-16922 GCA_041582695.1 Rhizobiaceae bacterium | reverse complement strand
TCGATCCCGCCGCTGCTGAAAAACGCCATCGACTGGGTCAGCCGCATCTCGCGTGACGGCGACCGGCCGATGAAGCCGTTCCAGGGCAAGATCGCGGCGCTCTGTTCGTCGTCGCCCGGCAAGTTCGGCGGCATGCGCGCGATCGCGCATCTGCGCCCAATCTGCATGAATGTCGGGCTGGAGGTGATCACGCCGCAATGCTCGGTCGGCAGCGCAGCAAGCGCTTTCGACGATGACGGTAACCTCACCGACGAACGTTCGCGAAACCTGATGGAGAAGACATGCAGGACGCTTTGCCAGCACGCCGCATTGCTGTCGGCGCGAGTGGAGCCGTGAGCGGCGCCATGCGCGACCGGCTGATCGTCGGCCTCGATCTCCCCACTGTCGCAGAGGCCGAAAAGGCGGTTGCCGAACTTGGCGATAGCTGCGTTTTCTACAAGATCGGCTATCAACTCGTCTTTGCCGGAGGATTGGAGTTTGCCCGCGATCTCGTCCGCGACGGCAGTAAGGTGTTTCTCGACATGAAGCTGCTAGACATCGACAACACGGTGGCGCGCGGGGTCGAGAATGTCGCGAAAATGGGCGTGTCGATGCTGACAATTCACGCCTACCCGAAGGCGATGCGCGCTGCCGTGGCGGCAGCGGAGGGCTCGGGCCTCTGCCTTCTTGGAGTCACGGTCCTGACATCGATGGACGACGCCGACCTTGCCGATGCCGGCTATTCCGCCACCGCCGAGGATCTGGCGGCGAAACGGGCGGCCGATGCCAGGGTGGCGGGCATGGGCGGCGTCGTCTGCTCGGCTGCCGAAGCCGCGCGCATACGCGGCATCGTCGGGCCCGGCATGGCGGTTGTGACGCCGGGGATCAGGCCCGCCGGCGCCGAAAAAGGCGACCAGAAGCGCGTGGTGACGCCGGCTGAGGCCATCCGCGCGGGCGCCTCGCATCTGGTGGTCGCGCGCCCGATCGTCGGCGCGGTTGACAGGAGGGCGGCCGCAAACGCAATTGTCGGGGAAATGCAGCAGGCCTGATTGCCGGGGAGGAGAATTTTCATGCCCAAGGGTTACTGGATCGCTCGCGTCGATGTGCGCGACGACGAGCGCTACAAGGATTATGTTTCAACAGCAAAACCCGCTTTCGAACGGTATGGCGCGAAATTTCTTGCCCGCGGCGGCGCGATAACGCCGCTGGAGGGCCAGCACCGCAGACGCAATGTCGTCATCGAATTTCCCTCGGTGCAGGCTGCGACCGATTGCTACAATTCCGCCGAGTACCAGGCCGCGAAAGCGATCCGGCAGCAAATTGCCGATGCCGAGATGATCATCGTCGAAGGCGTTTGATTCCGCTGCCGCTACCGTCGCGCCAATTCCGGAACCTGCAGGCCGGGAGAACCGGCTTCCTGCGCTGATCGCCGCCGGGCGATCCGCAATACGCCTAATTGTGCATTGCAAAAACCCCTCAACATGTTAACTTTGCTGCACGGCACAACAGGGGACCCGGCCGAATCACATTGATTTTACGCCGGAAATTCGGGCTACTGCATGTTCTACAAATACTACGAAATGAATCATGCCGCATTGCAGCCGTTCCGCGCTGTTGCCGACGCCACCAGGCTTTTGTACACAAATCCGCTCAATCCGATGACCCGCACGCCCTTCGGGCGCACCATGGCCGCATCGGCCGAACTGTTCGAGCGCATGACGCGCCGTTATGCGAAACCCGAATTCGGCATCGGGGAGACGCTGATCGACGGCGCGCCCGTTCCTGTCGCCGAAAAGATCGTCTGGTCCCGCCCCTTCTGCAACCTCATCCACTTTCAGCGCCAATTGCCCGCCGGCCGCAAATCCGATCCCAAGCTGGTCATCGTCGCGCCCATGTCGGGCCACTACGCGACGCTGCTGCGCGGAACCGTTGAAGCGATGCTGCCCCATGCGGAGGTTTACATCACCGACTGGGCCGACGCCCGCATGGTGCCGCTGTCGGAAGGCCATTTCGGCCTCGACGACTACATCGACTACGTGATCGAGATCCTGCATGCGCTTGGCGAAGGCTGCCATGTCATGGCGGTTTGCCAGCCGTCGGTGCCGGTTCTGGCCGCGGCTGCCGTGATGGAGCGTCACGGCGACACATTCGCACCGGCGACCATGACCCTGATGGGCGGGCCGATCGACACGCGCGTCAATCCGACATCGGTCAACAAGCTGGCCGAGGAACGGGGACTGGAGTGGTTCCGCGAGAACGTGATCATGCCCGTCCCGTGGCCGCATCCCGGTTTCATGCGCGATGTCTATCCAGGTTTCCTGCAGCTTTCCGGCTTCATGGGCATGAATCTCGACCGGCACATGATCGCGCACAAGGATTTCTATCTGCATCTGGTCAAGAATGACGGCGATTCGGCAGAGAAGCACCGCGAATTCTACGACGAGTATCTGGCGGTGATGGACCTGACGGCGGAATTCTATCTCGACACGGTCAAGACCGTGTTCGTCGAGCACGCATTGCCGAAAGGCGAGATGATGCATCGCGGGGAGCCTGTCGATCCCACGCAAATCCGCAACATCGCGCTGCTGACGATCGAGGGCGAGAACGACGACATTTCCGGCGTCGGCCAGACAGAGGCGGCGCAGCATCTCTGCTTCAACATTCCCGAGGCAATGCGGCATCACCACCTGCAGAAGGATGTTGGCCATTACGGCGTATTCAACGGTTCCCGGTTCCGCAGGGACATCGCTCCGATGATCGTCGATTTCATCGGCAGCCATGCCCGCGGCAGGAAATCGAAATCCAGGTTGAAGCTGATCAAATCCGCCTGAGGAAATCCGCCTCGCCGCGGTAACCATATTTTAACTATACCGGCGCCGCCGATTGACACTTCGCGCCCGCAGTCGTTAACGTTTTGTTAACGAATACGGGGAAGCGGAGGACATCGCATGGCCGCGATGCTCAGAATGGTTGGCGTTGCCGTGGCGGCGGCATTCGGCCTGTCGCTCAGCGGCACGACGGCGGCCAATTCGGCCGGCCCCATGACCGTCGGCGGCTATACCTCGCAGCCCATCGGACACTACGAATTCTGCAAGCGCAGCCCTGCCGAATGCCGCATTCATCCAAAGGACGTCGGCCCGGAAAAACTGACCCGCAGGCTGTGGAGCGAGATTGTCAGGGTCAATGTCCAGGTCAACCGGCGCATTCAGCCGATGAACGATTTCGACATCTATGGCGAGGATGAGGTCTGGGCCTATCCCGACGGCGCCGGCGATTGCGAGGATTACGTCCTCGAGAAACGCCGCAAGCTGCACGCTGCGGGACTGTCGTTCGCCAACCTGCTGATCACCGTCGTGCGCAAGGCGGATGGCGAGGGCCATGCGATCCTCACGGTGCGCACCGACAAGGGCGATTTCGTTCTCGACAACCTGACGGACCGGGTGAAACCCTGGGACGACACCGGATACTGGTTTCTGAAACGGCAGGCATCCAATCACACCGGCCGCTGGGTGACGATTGACGGTTTCAACAACCCCTTCGTCGGCTCGGTGGACTGACCGGCCGGACGCACCGGTTGGCATGGGCGCGGGCTGCCAGCGGCGTCTTTGCCAGACGGCGTTTCCCGATGATAGATTGCGGCGATGCTGAGATCGCCGAAGACAGTCGCGACGATACTGGCGCTGACCGCCGCTTTTGTTATGGCCGCCTGGACAGGTTACGGCGCCGTCGAACGCCATTTCCTGCGTCAGCTGGCAGGCCAGAACGAGGCGACGCTGCGCCTGGTGGCCGCCGGCGTCAATGGCGCGCTGCTGAGGTTCGATCCGCTGCCGGGGCTGATAGCCGACAATGTCGACGTCAAGCGATTGCTCGCCGGGCAGTCCGCGCCAAGCGGCGTCGCCGCGGTCAATGACGAGTTGAAGCGGATTGCGGCTGAGGTCGGCGCATCCGATCTTTACGTTATGGACGCTTCCGGCATGACGGTCGCGGCCAGCAACTACGATATGGAAACTTCCTTCGTCGGGCGAAATTTCAGTTTCCGGCCGTACTTCACCGGCGCGATCGTCGGCACTCCGACGAGGTATTTTGCACTCGGCACCACCTCCTTGAAGCGGGGATATTACTTTTCGGCCCCCGTTCGCGCGCAGGGCGCCATCGCCGGCGTCGTCGTGCTGAAGATCGAGGTCGACGCCCTGGAGGAAAGCTGGCGTGGCGCCGAAACGCGCATTCTTGTTACCGACGAGCACGGCATCATTTTCATGACCAGCGAGCCGGACTGGCTGTTCAAGTCGCTCGGCCGCCTCGACGCGGTGGTGCGAGAACAGATCGAGCTTTCCAGGCGCTACCCGGCCGACCGCCTGGGCGAACTGGCGGTCGAGACCAGGCCGTCGGGCGTGGAGGGATCGCCCCTGCGCGCCATCAGCGACGGCGGTGGAACGGTCTCGTTTCTTTCGAGCTCCAGAATCATGCCGGAAGCCGGCTGGACGCTGCACGTGCTTGTTCCCTCGGCGCAGGCAGTCCGCAGCACCGTCACCGTCATGGCGGCGGCATTTCTCGCGCTCATTCTGGCCGGCGTGGTCGCTGGCATAGCCTTGCAGCGGCGCCGGCACCTGATGCTCGACATCGAACGCCAGCGCCGCGGCCGCGAGGAGCTTGAACGGCGCGTCGAGGAACGCACGCGCGATCTCAACGATGCGAACCGGCTGCTGCAGCGCGAGGTCAGCGAACGCACCCATGCCGAACAGCAGCTGCGCTCGACCCAGAACGAGCTTGTCCAGGCCGGCAAGCTGGCGGCGCTCGGACAGATGTCGGCGGCATTGTCGCACGAGCTGAACCAGCCGCTGGCGGCGATCAAATCCTATGCCGAAAACGCCCGCGCCTATCTGAAGATCGACAAGGCCGCCGCTGCTGGCGAGAACATCGGCCGCATATCCGAGATGGCCGACCGCATGGCCGAACTTGGCAGGCACCTGCGCAATTTTGCCCGCAAGCCGAAACAGAAGATCGATGTGGTCGATCTCGGCGACGTTTTTGCGGCGGTAAGCCAGATCATGAGCGGACGGCTGAAGTCGACGGGCGCCGTGTTGCACATCGCGCCGCTTTCCACCCCCACGAAGGTGATGGGAGGTTCGGTACGGCTGCAGCAGGTGATCATCAACCTGGTCAACAATGCCCTCGACGCCATGGCGGGCATGCCGGACCAGCGCGTCGAAATCGCCACCGAATGCCTCGACGGCAGCGTTGAAATAACGGTCCGCGATCACGGTCCGGGCCTCGAGCCGACCGTCGCCACGCAGATCTTCGATCCTTTCTTCACCACAAAGGATGTCAACGAGGGCCTCGGCCTCGGCCTGTCGATTTCCTACAACATCGTGCAGGATTTCGGCGGCCGGCTGAGTGCGGAAAACCATCCAGGCGGTGGCGCCGTGTTTACCGTATCGCTGATCGACGCGGAGTCGGTACGGAGTGCCGCCGAGTGAGCGCGGAGAAGCGGGAGCCGGAAATACTGTTCGTCGACGACGAGGAGCACCTGCGACTTGCCGCCGCCCAATCCTTCGAACTGGCCGACCTTTCGGTACGCTGCCTCGAAACCGGTCAGGCCGCGCTCGAGCACATCACCCGCGATTTCGCCGGCATACTCATCTCCGACATCCGCATGCCCGCCATGAACGGTTTTGAACTGCTGAACAAGGTCCTCGAAATCGATTTCGAGCTTCCTGTCGTTATGGTCACCGGCCACGGCGATATCCAGATGGCGGTCGATGCAATGCGCGCCGGCGCCTACGATTTTATCGAGAAGCCTTACGCGCCCGACCACCTGATCGAAGTCGTCCGCCGCGCCATCGACAAGCGGCGGCTGACACTCGAAAACCGCGAACTGCGATCGAGCCTGACCAAGCGCGACGATCTGGAAACCCGGCTGACCGGCCGCACCCAGGTGATGATCGATCTCAGGAAAACATTGCGCGCCATAGCACCGGCCGATGCCGAGGTTCTGATCGTCGGTGAGACCGGAACCGGCAAGGAGGTCGCGGCGAGGGCGCTGCATTCGCTATCGCCGCGCGCCGACCGGCCCTTCATTGCGATCAATTGCGGCGCGCTGCCGGCCGACCAGATCGAAAGCGAATTGTTCGGGCATGAGGCGGGCGCATTTCCCGGCGCGCTGCGGCCGCGATACGGGAAGTTCGAACACGCGCGCGGCGGCACCCTGTTTCTCGATGAAATCGAAAACATGCCGGTCGATCTGCAGATCAGGCTGTTGCGGGTGATCGAGGAACGCACGATCACGCGGCTTGGCTCCAACGAGCCGATCGAGCTCGATGTGCGATTCATATCGGCAAGCAAGGTCGATCTCGAGCGGGAAGCCCGGGAAGGGCGTTTCAGGCAGGATCTCTATTACCGCCTCGGCCGCATAGCGATAGCCATGCCGCCGCTTTCGGCCAGGCGCGAAGACATTCCCCGGCTGTTCATCCAGCTCGCCAACGAGGCGGCGAGGCGCTACCGGCGCGATTTCCCGGAAATTTCCGCCCAATTGCTTTCCGATATGGCGGCTCGCGACTGGCCGGGCAACATACGCCAGTTGCGCAATGCCGCGGACCGGTTCGTGCTCGGTCTTGGCGATGCCGAACCGGCCGGAGAGGAAGGTCCGCCGCCGAAATTGTCGGAGCGGATGGCCGCGTATGAAAGGAAGATCATTGCCGCCGAACTCGCGGCCCATGAAGGGGTCTTGAAGGAAACCTATGAAGCGCTCGGCCTGTCGCGCAAGTCGCTCTACGAGAAAATGCAGAAGTACGGGCTCGACAAGGCAAGTTTCGCTTCGCGCACCCGCCGGCGGCAGCCGTAGAACAAATCGGCGCCAATGTAACGAAATCCGCCCATCCATCCGTCCCGATGTTACCGAATCCACCCATTGAGGGGATTTTTTTACAGAAAACCTGCGCTGGTGGGTGCGGCAGGCCTTGTCCGGAATAGTTTTATGTTTCCTAATATTGCCATCCCACGCTTGCGAAAGCAGGCGTGGTTCATCTAGTGGAGGAAAATATCATGCGCTTTGTCAAAATCGCCGCCGCCGCGGCGGGCCTTCTTGCCATTACTGCCACCGGCGCCGCCGCCAGCTGCGAAGACGGCGAAATGGTCATCAAGTTCAGCCATGTCGTGGCCGAGAAGGGGCATCCGAAAGGTGAGGCCGCCGTTGCGCTCGCCGCGCGGGTCAACGAGGAAATGAATGGCAAGGCCTGCATGGAGGTCTTCCCGAACTCGACGCTTTTCGACGACGACAAGGTGATGGAAGCCCTGCTGCTCGGCGACGTGCAGATCGCGGCGCCATCGCTTTCCAAGTTCGAGGCCTACACGCTCAAATACCGTTTGTTCGACCTGCCGTTCCTGTTTTCCAGCCTGAAAGCCGTCGAAGGCTTCGGCGGGTCTGACAAGGGCAAGGACCTGCTCAAGGTCATGGAGGACCAGGGATATACCGGCCTCGGTTACTGGCTGTCGGGATTGAAGCAGTTTTCGGCCAAGAAGCCCCTTCTGGTGCCAAGCGATGCCGCCGGGCTGAAATTCCGCATCCAGACATCCGATGTCGCCGACGCGATGATCGAGGCGATGGGCGGTTCGGCCCAGAAGCTCGCCTTCAAGGAAGTCTACGGCGCGCTGCAGACCGGCGTTGTCGACGGCCAAGAGAATTCCTGGTGCAACATCTATACCCAGAAATTCTTCGAGGTGCAGGACGGCATCACCGAAACCAACCACCAGACGCTGGCTTATCTTCTGGTGACCTCCACCGACTGGCTGAGCGGTCTTGAAGACGACTTCCGCGACCAGTTCCTCAAGATTGTCGAGGAAGTGACGGCGCAGGCGAATTCCGATGTGGCGAGCAAGGAAGACGCGTGCCGGAAGAACATCGTCGACGCCAAGGGCGTGATCCGCGAACTTGACGCCGAACAGCGCCAGGCATGGATTGACGCCATGAAGCCGGTATGGACAAAATTCGAGGGTGATATCGGCAAGGATCTGATCGACGCGGCGGTCGCCGCCAACGCCTCGAACTGATCCTTTCCAAAAAACAGCCCCCGGCGCTTCGCCGGGGGCGCTTCACATATTCATCGTACGGTTCGGGGAGGGCCGCACCATGAGTTTCCTGCCATACGGTCCGTGGATTCTGCTCGCCGTTCTGGTTGCCGCGCTGTTCGCGGCGGAGCGGAAATTCCCGGAAACGATCGCGCGATTTGAAGAAAACGTGCTGGCTATCCTGCTGGCTACTATCACTTTTGTCGCCTTTACCCAGGTAATCGCCCGCTACGGCTTCAACTCGGGCTGGAGCGGCGCTCTCGAGCTGCAGCGCATCCTGTTTGCCTGGATGATCCTGTTCGGCATGAGCTATGGCGTGCGCACGGGCGCCCATCTCGGTGTCGACGCCTTCATCCGGCTGTTGCCTGCGCCGCTATTCAAGGCGGCTGCAGTTTTCGGCGCGCTGGCCTGCATCGCCTATGCGGCGATCCTGCTCCATGCGAACTGGCTCAACCTGTTCGGCGCCAGCTCAAAGGGCGGCGCGGTGTTCTACTGGTCGGTCATGTTCCGGACCGGTACCGGGCTCGACGATTTGCGCTATCCCGAACTGATCCAGTCGCTGTTCGGAACCCAGGAACGGGTGCAGCGCTGGATCGCCTATCTGATCCTGCCCGCCGGACTGGCGCTGCTGGCCTTCCGCTCGCTGCAGGCAATGCTGGCGATCATCGCCGGCCGCCGCGAACTCATGATCGCCGGTCACGAGGCCGAAGAGCTCGTCGCCGAGCACAAGGACGTTCTGAAGGACTGATCCCATGGAAATGATCGTACTGTTCGCGCTCGTCCTCGGTCTGTTGTTCCTCGGAGTGCCGGTCGCGGTGTCGCTCGGCCTGTCCTCGATCATCGTGATCGCGTTCTTTTCCTCCGATTCGATGTCGTCGGTGGCGCTGCAACTGTTCACCGCCTCGCAGAATTACACACTGCTTGCCATTCCCTTCTTCATTCTGGCTTCCGCCTTCATGTCGACCGGCGGCGTGGCCAAGCGCATCATCCGTTTCGCGATTGCCAGTGTCGGCCATTTTCGCGGCGGTCTGGCCATTGCCTCGGTTCTGGCCTGCATGCTTTTTGCCGCGCTCTCCGGCTCGTCGCCCGCCACCGTCGTCGCCATCGGCACAATCGCCATCGCCGGAATGCGCCAGGTCGGCTACTCCAAGGAGTTCGCAGCCGGCATCATCGCCAACGCTGGAACGCTCGGCATCCTGATCCCGCCATCGATCGTGATGGTGGTCTATGCGGCCGCAACCAACGTTTCGGTCGGCCGCATGTTTCTGGCTGGCGTCGTTCCCGGCATTGTCGCCGGGCTGATGCTGATGTTCGCCATCTACTTCATGGCGCGCCGGCGCAACCTGCCGGCCGAACCCTGGCAGGGATTCCACGAGATCATCGAGGGCGGCAAGGAGGCCGGTTGGGGCCTGTTCCTGATCATCATCATTCTCGGCGGCATTTATGGCGGCGTCTTCACGCCGACAGAAGCGGCGGCCGTAGCGGCGGTCTATTCGTTCTTCGTGGCGCTGTTCATCTACCGCGACATGGGACCGATGAAAGACGTGCGCTGGATCGAGGAAAGCGATTCCAGAAGGTCGCGGACCGGCTTCAAGGCGCTGGTCTATTCCTTTGCCATGTTCTTTGTGTGGATGATCCTGTCCTTCTTCGCCGCCAAGGATTCCGACATCACCTTCACGGGCCGCCTGCTGTTCGGGCTGGCGCTGTCGGTCGGCGTTTTCTTCGCCTACGCGCTGTGGCGCGATCCGGAAACCAGCCTCGCGCGGATACCGGGATCGCTGGCCGCGAGCTGGAATATCTGGCGCCGCAACCTCTCGCTGACGGCGCGCAATCTCCCTGGCTGCTTCTTCAGCGAGGATACTCGCAAGGTTATGGTCGAGGCGTCGCGGACAACGATCATGCTGATGTTCATCATCGTCAACGCCCTGCTGTTCGCCCATGTGCTGACGTCGGAACGCATCCCCGACGCGATTACCGCGATGATGCTCGACTACGGCTTCAACTGGTTCACCTTCCTGATCGCGGTGAACGTGCTGCTGCTGCTGGGCGGACAGTTCATGGAGCCCTCCGGCCTGCTCCTGATCGTGGCGCCGGTGGTCTTTCCGATCGCGATCGAACTCGGCGTCGACCCGCTCCATCTCGGCATCATCATGGTCGTCAACATGGAGATCGGCATGATCACCCCGCCGATCGGCCTCAACCTGTTCGTGACCTCGGGAATAACCGGCATGAGCCTGACCCAGGTCGTCAAGGCGGCGCTGCCCTTCGTGGCCGTGCTGTTCGCCTTCCTGATCCTGGTGACTTACGTGCCGATCATCTCGACCTGGCTGCCGGTCATGCTGATGGGACCGGAGATCATCACCAACTGAGGCTGCGTCCGGCGTCAACCGTTCGGGAAATGAAAAAGGGCGGCCCGCAAGGACCGCCCTATTCGGTGACTTATATGCCGGTCCGGCTTACATCATGCCGCCCATGCCGCCCATGTCGGGCATTGCCGGGGCCGCCGATTCCTTCTTCGGCGTTTCGGCGATCATGGCCTCGGTGGTAACCAGCAGGCCGGCAACCGAGCCGGCATCCTGAAGCGCGGTGCGAACCACCTTCACCGGATCGACAATGCCCATGGCGATCATGTCGCCATACTCGCCGGTCTGGGCGTTGAAGCCGAATGTGTCGCTCTTCTGGTCGAGGATCTTGCCGACAACGATCGACGCCTCGGCGCCGGCGTTTGACGCGATCTGGCGGGCCGGAGCCTGCAGCGCGCGGCGCACGATGGAAAGACCGGCTTCCTGATCGGCATTCTGGGTCTTCGACTTGATCGCGAAGGATGCCCGGAGCAGCGCGGTTCCACCGCCGGGAACGATGCCTTCCTCGACCGCGGCGCGGGTTGCGTTCAGCGCATCGTCGACGCGATCCTTCTTCTCCTTGACCTCGACTTCGGTCGCACCGCCGACGCGGATGACGGCAACGCCGCCGGCCAGCTTCGCCAGGCGCTCCTGCAGTTTCTCGCGGTCGTAGTCGGAGGTGGTCTCCTCGATCTGCTGCTTGATCTGGGCGACGCGGCCCTGGATCTCACCCTTCTTGCCGGCGCCGTCGACGATCGTGGTGTTTTCCTTCGAGATCGAAACGCGCTTGGCGCGGCCAAGCATGTTGAGCGTGACGTTCTCCAGCTTGATGCCGAGATCTTCGGAGATGACCTGGCCGCCGGTCAGGATAGCGATATCCTCGAGCATGGCCTTGCGGCGGTCGCCGAAGCCCGGAGCCTTGACGGCGGCGATCTTCAGGCCGCCGCGCAGCTTGTTGACCACCAGCGTGGCCAGAGCCTCGCCTTCGACGTCCTCTGCGATGATCAGCAGCGGCTTGGACGACTGCACCACCGATTCCAGGACCGGCAGCATGGCCTGCAGGTTGGAGAGCTTCTTCTCGTGCAGCAGGATGTAGGCGTCTTCCAGTTCCGCGACCATCTTGTCGGGATTGGTGACGAAATAGGGCGACAGGTAGCCGCGGTCGAACTGCATGCCCTCGACGACTTCCAGTTCGGTCTCGGCGGTCTTGGCCTCCTCGACGGTGATGACGCCCTCGTTGCCGACCTTCTGCATGGCGTTGGCGATCATGTCGCCGATTTCCTTTTCGCCATTGGCTGAAATCGTGCCGACCTGGGCCACTTCGGCGGAAGTCTTGATCTTCTTGGCGGCCTTCTGCAGAGCAGCGACCACATCGCCGATGGCGATGTCGATGCCGCGCTTCAGGTCCATCGGGTTCATGCCGGCGGCAACCGCCTTGGCGCCTTCCTGCACGATCGACTGGGCGAGAACCGTGGCGGTCGTTGTGCCGTCGCCGGCAATGTCGTTGGTCTTCGAGGCGACTTCGCGCACCATCTGCGCGCCCATGTTCTCGAACTTGTCCTCAAGCTCGATTTCCTTGGCGACGGTAACGCCGTCCTTGGTGATGCGCGGCGCGCCAAACGACTTGTCGATGACGACGTTGCGGCCTTTCGGTCCGAGCGTGACCTTGACGGCGTCCGCCAGGACATTGACGCCGCGGAGCATGCGCTCGCGGGCGTCGCGTGAAAATTTTACGTCTTTTGCAGCCATTTTTTCTTCAGCTCCCGGGTTCGCAGCTTGTCGAACCCATAAATCCGTTGTTGCGTTGTGCCGGCCTCGATCAGCCGATGATGCCCATGATGTCGGATTCCTTCATGATCAGAAGGTCTTCGCCATTGAGCTTGACTTCGGTCCCCGACCACTTGCCGAACAGGACACGGTCGCCCTTCTTGACGTCCAGCGGAACGAGCTTGCCGCTCTCGTCGCGGGCGCCGGAGCCAACGGCGATAATCTCGCCCTCCGACGGTTTTTCCTTTGCGGTATCCGGAATGATGATGCCGCCTGCGGTCTTTTCTTCTGAATCTACCCGGCGAACGACCACGCGGTCATGCAGCGGGCGGAATTTCATCTTGGCCATTTTGTTTGAACCCTTGATGGAATGTGTGAACCAATGGAAATGAAACAGCGCCCCGATGGAGCGCCAAAAATGCTAGCACTCATTCGTGCCGAGTGCTAACGGCGGACAGATAAGGGCCGCGGATTGCGGAGTCAAGAACGACGGGCGGGAAAATGCACGCCGCCTTGAATTCGGTTAACGCCAGCGCGAAGCGCGTCGGACCGCTGCGTGCCGGCATGCAAAAAGGGCGCCCCGCCGATATGCGGGACGCCCTCTTCTTGTCACTTCCTGCTGTTCTATCCGACGATGCGCAGGTTGGACAGTTCGTCAGCGATTTTCTCGAACACGCCGAGCAGGTCGCCGCCCTTGGTATTGTAGAACAGCTTCACCGGATTTCCGTTGGCGTCCTTCGTGAAGCGGGAGTCGGAAGCGCATTTCTTCATGGCTTCCGCCGCCGCCGACCCGTCGGGAAGATCGAGCGCCACGGTAAACACGATGACCCTCTCGTTCTTGGCGTTGTTGCAAACCTCGTTGAGATGCTCGTCATGCGCCTTCGTGTAGTTGGATGACGTGTAGTTATACTTGCCGACATTGGCGCTCGTACCAAGGAACAGCCTGGTGACGCTGCCGCCGTTGTAGCCGACGCCGGTGTAACCGTGGGCGGCGTAATGAGACTGGTTGTTGGCCAGGCTCGAGTCGTCGCTGATGTCCTGATAGGTGTTGGCGCCGTCGGTCAGCACGATCACCACCTTGTCGTTGCCGTTCTCGGTCTCAAGGCGGCCTTCGGTGAACGGAGCCTTGCTCGACACCGCGCGCCAGCCCCAGACAAAGCCCTCCGGCACGTCGGTATACCCGGTCGGCGACATTGCGTTGATCGCGTTTTTGATCTTGTTCAGGCCCTCATCCTTGGTCACGTCGGTCAACGGCGTCATCGGTTCGGTCGTGCAACTGTAGTTCGGCCCGTCGCCTTGGCTGGAGTTGGGCGCGTTCAGCGGTTTGACCATGAAGTACTTGCGCATGTCCTGCTGGCGCTTCTTGACCGTCAGGCTGTCATCGGAATCGACCCAGTAGTCGTTCGGGTAGCCCCACGATGCAGAAACGCGGTCGTTGATCCCGTCGCCGTTGACGTCGCGCCAGTAATTGCCAGGCTCGTCAGGTCCGAACATCGGTACGTACAGCGTCGCCGGATTGCTCGAAGTCGCCGTCGCGTCGGTCAGATTGTGAGGATAGGGGCGTGCCTCGACGCAGCCCTGCCAAGAGGCAAACCGGCCGGTCGTTTCGATCCACTCGCCATTCTCGACCCACTCGCCTTTCTGGCATTGGCCTTTCCTTTCCCTCGTGCAGACCCATTCGCGGCTGGTGACCACCCACTCGCGGTTCGTGACCGCGCGCATGTCCTGGTAAAGCGTGAACCGGGTCGCCGGCGTGTCTTGGGCCACCACTACGGTGCCGTCAGCCTCCGTATAGTTCCAGCCAGCGCCGCGCTTGTAGTAGACGCTGCCTACCTTCTGGATCCACTTGTTCGGATTGGCCGCCTGGGTCATTGTCGACCAGTCGAAATTCTCGTGATGGACAGGTGAAATCCCGGTCGTGTCCATCCATGAAGCACTGTCATTACCCGGTCCGACATTCACCGATGCCGAAAACGGGACGAGGGCCACCTGAACGGGCTTGTCGACCTGCAGGATATTCTTGCCGTCATCGGCGAGCTTTTCGACCAGGAAGATCGCGGCTTCCTTCAGAAGATCGATGCGCCTCTTGCTCGATCCGCTGCCCCAGTTGTTCATCGAACCGGAATTGTCGAGCGCCAGAGCCACTTCGATCGTGTTCTTCAGGCGGATTTCGGTCTTGGCGCTGAACGCGATTTCGACTTCCTCGCCGTTCGCCCCGCGCGTTCTGAGATAGTTGAAAACCGGGTAAAAGATCGGCTTGTACTGAAGATAGGCGGACAGTTTGAGCTTGCCGCCGCCCTCGACGGTATTCGGCATGACAATGGTGAGTGCCGCGGTAGACGGAATGATCGACTCTAGGTTGGCGTCGAAGAAATCCTGGGCGTAGGCCTTGGCCTCCGACTCCGAGGCGCCTGACTGGATGTAGCGGCCGGTCGCGATGCCGGCGGCATCGAGCGCATTCAGCACCGCCTGGCGCTGCCGGTTCATCTCGGTGAAATCAACGGCAAACGCCACTCCGCCCATGATCGGTATCATGGAAAAAGCGGTGATCATCATGAAATTGGCGCGAATATCCCTGAGAAACTTGCCAAACATCGGTGCGAACCTCGATCGAAAACTATTTGGCGCGAACTTCTCACAAAATCCCTAAGGCGCGATTTCGGCGACCGTTCAAAAAGCGGGCTTTGTGGTAACCCGGGATAAACCATTTGGGATGCTCTAAAAAAGCACTCGCGAAACAACGCCGCTGACCGAAGACGGGTGACATGCCGCCCGCCTTGCTCTATTTGGCTGCGTTCGACCGCAACCCAGGACGACCGACTGACATGCCCGCCCAGACAAAGAAGATCGACCGGCTCGACTCGCTGCTTGACCGGTATTCCGTCGTGCTCTGCGATGTCTGGGGCGTCGTTCACAACGGCGTCAGGGCCTTTCCGGAAGCCTGCGCCGCGCTCGCCCGGGCGCGAAAAGCGGGAAAGGCAGTCATTCTCATCACCAATGCGCCGCGTCCCAATTCGGGCGTCGAAAGGCAGTTTGAGAACATAGGCGTGCCGGATGACTGCTGGGACCGCATCGTGACGTCCGGCGATGTCACCCGGAACCTGATCGCCGAAGCGCCGCGCCTCGTATTCCATCTCGGGCCGGAACGCGACTATCCGATCTATGACGGGCTCGATGTCGATCTCGTCGACGAATTCGAGGCGGCGGCGGTCTGCTGCACCGGATTGTTCGACGACGACAGCGAATCGCCTGAGGATTATGCGGAAATGCTTCAGCGCCTGCGCTCGCGCGACCTGCCGCTGATCTGCGCTAATCCCGACATCGTTGTGGAACGCGGCGACCGCCTGGTCTGGTGCGCTGGCGCCCTGGCGCGCGATTACGGCCTCCTCGGCGGCCGCACCATGATTGCCGGAAAACCGCATCGACCGATATACGACGCCGCATTTTCCGCCGCCAGCGAGGTTTTGGGCCGCAGGACCGGTCCTGCCGATGCGCTGGCAATCGGCGATGGCGTGCTGACCGACATCAAGGGCGCCGCGGGGGCAGGGGTGGACGCCTTGTTCGTTTCGGCCGGCATCCACGCGGAAGAATATGGCGACCCCCATGCACCGGATGTTGACCGTCTTGACGCATTTTTGCGTTCCCATGGGCACGAGACGGTTGGCTTCATGACGCGCCTGCGATAGGCGAATAGCCTGATGACGATGGCGACGCAGAAAATTTCCGATCCGCAGGAAGGCAGGATACCGGGCGGCTCCGAACTGCCGGAAGAATTGCGCGGCGGCGTCGTGGCGATCGGCAATTTCGATGGCGTGCACCGGGGGCACCAAGCCGTTCTCGGCCGCGCCCTTGAAGATGCGGCGCGCGTTTCCGTTGCGGCGCTCGTGCTCACCTTCGAGCCGCATCCGCGAACGCTGTTCAAACCGCAAAACCCGGTCTACCGGATTACGCCTGCCCCGATGAAAGCGCGGCTGTTGCACCATCTCGGCTTTCAGGCGGTGATCGAATATCCGTTTACCCGCGAATTCGCCGGCCAGTCGCCGGAAGCTTTCGTTGACGATGTGCTGGTCGGCCAGCTGGGAATTTCGGTTGCGATTACCGGCTTCGATTTTCATTTCGGCAAGAACCGGCAGGGCGGCCCGGCCTATCTGATGGAGGCGGGGAGCAGGCTCGGTTTTTCGGTCGATCTAATCGACGCCTTTCGCGATGAGGGTGCGGAGGTGATTTCCTCAAGCCGGATCAGGGAATGCCTTGCCGACGGCGAAATTGCCGAGGCAAACGGACTTCTGGGCTACCGGTATTCGGTCAGCGGCGCCGTCGCGTCTGGCCGGCGCCTCGGCCGCACACTGGGGTTTCCGACCGCGAACATCCGGCTTGCCCCGGAGACCGGGCTTCGCCATGGCATTTATGCGGTGCGCCTACGCCGCGCCGATGGCAGCCTGCACGACGGCGTCGCCAGTTTCGGCCGCCGCCCCACCGTTGAAGACGATGGCGAGGCACTGCTGGAGGTTCATGTCTTCGATTTCGACGGCGACCTCTATGACGAAAACTGCACCGTTTCGCTGTTTGCGTACCTTCGCGGCGAGGAGAAGTTCGAGGGGCTCGAGGCCCTGACCGCGCAGATGAGGCGCGACGAGGCCGAAGCACGGGCCCTCCTGTCTGAGGTCCGTCCGCTAGGCGCGCTCGACATGGCCATGGCGTTCGATCCGTGAGGCGGCGGATACTGATCACCGGCGCGACTTCGGGCATCGGCCTGGCGCTCGCCCGGCG
>JBFIBB010000047.1:0-17199 GCA_041582695.1 Rhizobiaceae bacterium | reverse complement strand
TAGGTTGATTTGGCGCCGAGCGCGATCGCCTTGAACACATCC
The DNA here is from genome assembly GCA_041582695.1 of Rhizobiaceae bacterium. GTDB lineage: Bacteria > Pseudomonadota > Alphaproteobacteria > Rhizobiales > Rhizobiaceae > JAWKWH01. Next base: position 17,157 of record JBFIBB010000047.1, on the reverse strand, counting down.
TGGCCGCTGCGGATGCCGCTGTCGAAGTGAACCTCGATCTTGTCGCCGACCGCGTCGGCGATTGCACCAAGAACGTCGATCGAGGCCGCCGCCCCGTCGAGCTGCCGTCCGCCATGGTTCGATACGATGATCGCGTCGGCGCCGGTCTTCGCGGCGATCTTCGCATCCTCGACATCGTTGATGCCTTTCAGGATCAGCGGACCGTCCCATCGCGCCTTGATCCATTCTATCGATTTCCAGTCGAGCTGCGGATCGAACTGCCTGTGCGTCCATTCCGACAGCGAAGACATGCTGTCGACGCCGTTGGCGTGGCCGACAATGTTGCCGAATGTCCGGCGTTTCGCCCCCAGCATTTCGAAACACCAGCGCGGTTTGAACAGCAGATCGAGCAGCACTGCGGGCTTTGGCTTCGGCGGCGCCGACAAGCCGTTCCTGACATCCTTGTGGCGCTGGGCCAGCACCTGCAGGTCGAGCGTCAGCACAAGTGCGGAGCAATGCGCCGCTTTTGCGCGCGCGATCATGTCTTCGACAAAGCCACGGTCGCGCATCACGTAAAGCTGGTACCAGAAGGGCTCGCCGGTTGCTTCGGCCACATCCTCGATCGAACAGATACTCATCGTCGAGAGCGTGAACGGCACGCCAAACTTCGCTGCCGCGCGCGCCGCCAGGATCTCGCCGTTGGCGTGCTGCATGCCGGTCATCCCCACCGGCGCCAGGGCGACGGGCATGGAGACATCGCGCCCGATCATTTTTGTTGCCAGCGACCGTTTGTCGATATTGACAGCAACGCGCTGCCGCAAGCGATACTTGGCGAACGCCGCTTCATTGTCGCGATAGGTACCCTCGGACCAGGAACCCGAATCGGCGTAGTCATAGAACATTTTCGGCACGCGCCGGCGTGCAATGGCCTGCAGGTCTGCGATATTGGTTATGACTGCCATGATCTGGATCCCGTCTCGGTGAGCTTGAAGAATTTTGCCCTCGTCGGGCTATAGCCGACGCGCCGTCCGTGGCCAAGCCGTACCTGCGGCTAAGGTCATCGGCAAAACGGGCAAGCGGTTGTTTTTGCGGAACTCGTTCGCTACAGCCAGAGCGAATGCGTCAATCGGAACGCCCCATGCCGGAAAATCGGCGCATCATGGAGCATTTGCGGTGAGCGACAGCGGGATTCATTTTCTTGATGCGCAAGGCCCGGCCGGCACCCGCGTCTACGTCATCGGAGACGTGCATGGCTGTTTTTTGCAGCTCAAGACCATGCATGAGACGATTCTCGGGGAAATCGCGCGCGACAAGGTGGCGGACTGGCGCATCGTGTTCGTCGGCGACTATTGCGATCGCGGCCCCGATGTTCGCGCTACCTACGATTATCTGGTCGAATGCCGCCGCAAAGATCCGCGCATCGTCGCCCTGCTTGGCAATCATGATGCCGGTTTTCTCGATTTTCTGGCCAAGCCGGACGCATACGGACTGTTTGCCCGCCACGGCGGCCATGAAACCGCCGCATCCTATGGCGTCGATCTGGACCTGCGAACACCCGGATCGATGCGGATTACCCACGAAGCGTTGGTTCGCGCAGTACCGACATCGCACCGCGATTTCATCGAAAGCCTTTCGCTCACCGTCGAATTCGGGGATTTCTTCATTTGTCACGCAGGCATCAGACCCGGCATCGCGCTCAACCGGCAGGATCCGCTCGATTTGATCTGGATTCGCTCGGAGTTTCTGGATTTTCCGGGATTGCATCCGCGCATCATAGTGCACGGACATACGCCCTGCGCCAAGGCGGAGATCATGCCCAACCGCGTGAATGTCGACACCGGAGCGGTGTGGAACGGCATGCTGACGGCTTTGGTGATTGACGGACCGGAAAAACGCCTGATCCAGGTCTGACCGAAACGGCTTTAGCGCTTCGCGGCGATGACGCCGTACCCATCGACGGCCACATGGCCGGTGCCGGCATCGGCATTGTAGATGCCAAACCCCCACAACCCGATGGCGAACAGCATGAACAGGGATAAAAAGGTTGCTTTCACGGGGGTCATCTCTATTGCTTCACTCTCTGCTTACTCTCACGAACAAGGTTACCGTTTGGTTTCGACGACAGCCTTGATTCGAATAAATTTTTCGCGGGCTTCGTACCCAGCTTTTTAGGGAAAGCAAGCGAAATCTTCTGTGACGTAGCGCACAGTGCAAACAAGTTCCGGTACAAGTGAAGATTGCGGGATTTCGGCTAGAAGAATGCGCTAAGGTAATCCATGCCGTTGCAGAACAGGGTCGATCCATTCGGAACCATTCATGCCGTGCGCGAGCGAGGATTGTTCACGGGCAACCGTGGCATCATCCACGATCCGGCGACCCGGACGTTGTTGAAACGCCGGTGGACGACCACGGCCTGGATCATTTGCGTTTGCGAATTTCGCGGGCGCAAACGTCCCGTGATGGGTCCCGGAGCGAACGGAAACGGCTCCTGGACCGAACTGTTCTTTCTCGACGAGGTTACCGCGCTTGCTGCCGGGCACAGGCCTTGCTTCCATTGCCGCCGGCCAGCGGCCGCCGATTTTGCGGAGAGATTCGGCAATGTCACCGGAATGGCCGCGCCGAAGGCCGCCCGCATCGATGCCGCTCTGCATGCCGAACGTCTGGCGGCCGGAGCTTCGCCCCACGCGCTCGACCCTGCCGACCTCGCGGGCCTGCCCGACGGCGTCATGATCGCTGTCGGCGGCCAGCCTCACGCGCTGCGCGGCGGTAGGCTTCTGCCTTGGTCGTTCGCCGGATACGGAACGCCATTGGGGTTTGCAACTGCGGCCGGCCGGGGGATAAGTGTCCTTACGCCGGGACCAACCTGCGCGGTGCTGGCTGACGGGTTTCTGCCCGTTTGGCATCCGTCCGCGGGGCCTTGACCGGCTATATTTACTCGCCCATTGAGAGCGGATGCGAGCCAACTACAAGATGCAGAGGCTTTTTTGCGATGCGCCGCTTGCTCCTGGCGGACATGTCGCACCCGGCCCAGACCAGACCCACTATCTGTTGAACGTGCTGCGGCTCAAGCAGGGCAGCGAGATTCTCATCTTCAACGGCCGCGATGGCGAATGGCGGGCCATGATCGAGCCGCAAGGCCGCAAGCGCGTTTCCCTGACAGTCACGGCACAGGAGCGCCGGCAACCGCCGCCGCCCGACCTCTTGTTCTGTTTTGCGCCGCTCAAGGCGGGGCGGCTCGACTATCTGGTGCAGAAAGCCGTCGAAATGGGCGCTGGCGTCATCCAGCCGGTGATTACCGACCACACCCAGGTCTCGACGATCGGCGCCAGCCGGGTTCGCGCCAATATCGTCGAGGCGGCCGAGCAATGCGGAATTCTCGCTGTTCCGGAATATCGCGACCCGGTGCGACTGGCCGCCCTTCTCGCCGGCTGGGACAAGCGCCGCCGCCTTGTTTTCTGCGACGAGGACGCCAATTCCGACAACCCGCTGCGGTTGCTGGCCAAACTCGACAAATCACCGCTTGGCGTGATCATCGGCCCGGAGGGCGGATTTTCCGATGCGGAGCGAAAGATGCTGCGCGCCCTGCCATTCGTGACCGCCATTCCGCTCGGACCGCGCATACTGCGCGCCGATACGGCGGCCGTCGCCGCTCTCGCCCTTGTTCAGGCGACGATTGGCGATTGGTAGACTTCAAATTTCGTTGACAATGCAGACAGGAAATTTCGCTTGATCCGTCTTCACGCAACGTCCATCTAGCGCTTTGACCAACCGGCCGGACACTGCGAAAGGGCGATAGATGGCGCGCGACACCACGGACGACAGGCCGGTAGAATCGCTTGACCAGCTTGTCGAGTACATAGCAGCCGGCGAAAAGCCGGCGTCGCAGTGGCGAATCGGCACCGAGCACGAAAAGTTTCCCTTCTATGTTGATGGCAACCGCCCCGTTCCCTATGGCGGAGACAATGGAATAAGGGCCATTCTCGAGGGCATGCAGGCCCGGCTCGGTTGGGATCCGATCGTTGACGCCGGTCATGTCATAGGCCTCGTCGAGCCGACCGGCAGGGGCGCAATCTCGCTGGAGCCCGGCGGGCAGTTCGAGCTTTCCGGCGCGCCGCTGGAAACGATCCACCAGACCTGCCGCGAGGGGAACGCCCATCTGGCGCAACTGCGCGAGATCGCCTCGCCGCTCGGCATCGGCTTCCTCGGCCTGGGTGGCAGCCCGAAATGGACCCTGGCCGAAACGCCGCGCATGCCGAAATCGCGTTACGACATCATGACCGCCTACATGGGCAAGGTCGGCAGCCATGGCCTCGACATGATGTATCGAACCTGCACCATCCAGGTGAATCTCGATTTCTCCTCGGAATCGGACATGCGGAGCAAGATGCAGGTCTCTCTGAAGCTGCAGCCGCTGGCGACCGCACTGTTCGCCAACTCTCCGTTTACCGAGGGCCGGCCCAATGGGCTGCAATCGTGGCGTGGCGATATCTGGCGCGACACAGACAATCAGCGCGCCGGCCTGCTGCCCTTCGCTTTCTCGCCCGGTTACGGCTATTCCGATTATGTCGAATGGGCGCTCGACGTTCCGATGTATTTCGTCCTGCGCGAAGGTCGCTACTACGAGGCGACTCATGTGACGTTCCGGCAGTTCATGGCTGGTGCGCTGAAAGACGACATACCCGATGGCAGGCCGACGATCGGCGATTGGACGAACCATCTCGGCACGCTTTTCCCGGAAGTCCGTCTGAAGCGGTTTCTGGAAATGCGCGGCGCCGACGGCGGCCCGTGGCGGCGCATTTGCGCCTTGCCGGCGTTCTGGGTCGGCCTCCTCTATGATGAGCAGGCGCTCGACGGCGCCGAAACGCTCGTCAAGGACTGGACTTACGAAGACGTATCCGCCCTGCGGGATTCGGTTCCGGCGGGCGGATTGAAAAGCGGAATACGCTGGACCGCCCTCAACGATATCGCCCGCGAAGTGCTCGCATTGTCGCGCCTCGGGCTGAAAAACCGGGCGCGCTTGAACGCTGACGGGTTTGACGAAACCGATTTCCTGAGCCCGCTCGAGGAGGTGGCCGCCCGCGGCACAACGAGCGCCGAGGAAATGGTCAAGGCGTTTCACACGCGATGGGGTGGCTCGATCGAGCCTGTATTTCTCGAGCACGCCTATTGAGTACAGGCGCGGGAAGACGCCTTATACGGTTTCGCGGCGGAAAATCGCGGATATAATCGTGAATCTGGCTGCGCGCCGCGGCTGGCCGTTGAGGAGTGCCTTACAATGATCCCACTCGATGAAATGTTCATGAGAGCGCAGAATGGCGCTGTCATCGACATGGTATCCCGGCAGTTCGACTTGACCCGCGACCAGACTGTGGCCGCCCTGGAGGCGCTGCTTCCCGCGTTCAGCCAGGGCCTCAAACGCACGGCCGCCACGCCGCAGGGAATCGCTCCCTTCCTGCAGGCGCTCGCCAGCGGCAATCATGCCAAATACATGGAGGATATGTCGCGGGCTTTTGCGCCGGCCGGCATGGCCGACGGAAACGGCATACTGGGCCACATCTTCGGCTCCAAGGAGGTCAGCCGAGCGGTCGCGGAACATGCCGCCCGCGCCACGGGTATCGGACAGGATATCCTCAGGCAGATGTTGCCGGCCATAGCGTCGATGATGATGGGTGGCCTTTATCAGCAGTCGACCGGCCGCATGAACGCTGCATCGGGAGGCGGTTTTGGCGGGGGAGGCAATATCATCGGCGAGGTTATCGAACAGATGATGCGCCAGGGCCAGTCGATGGGCGGCGCATACCGGCCGGAAAACCGCCGCACGGAGAGCGGGCGGCAATCGGGCTCGCAGGCGGGAATTCCGAATCCGTTTGACAATCCATTCGGAAAGATTCTCCAGGACATGTTTGGCGGCAACAGGTCCGGCGTCCAGACCGGCACAACATCTGGCGGGGAACGGGAGAACGCGGGCGCCGAAAATCCGCTCGGGCGCATATTTGAGGACATGCTTTCAGCAGGCATGGGCATGAACCGCGCCGGCCGCACCAGCGCGTCCGAGACCGCACCGGAAAAACCGGCTGCGGAATCACGGCAGACGAACCCATATGATGAGTTTTTCGGCCAAATGTTCGAAACCGGCCGCAAGGCCCGCGACGACTACCAGAAAGGCGTTGAAACGATTTTTGACCAGTTTCTAAAGGGCATGGAACGCTACAGGTGAGAAATCATGCTGTAGGTGGCGATTGTCGAGCCGCGACCGATCCGTAGGGTACGGGTAGGCGAACTGTTTTGGAGGCAAAGGTCAGCATCGAGAGTTTCGAACTGGCCCCGGTAATCGCAAGTAGATTATCCGAATCATTGCCGATCCGGGCTGCCGGTCCGGAAAACAACCTATACGGCAGCAACTCGAGTACAAGCAGAAGATGCACAAGCGCTGGTGTGGCGAATAAAATCTAAAGATACTTTGCAATCAGCGGACGAAAGCTTTCCGGCGCGATCGGCATTTTAACAACTTCGCTGAAAGGGAAGTCGGGCAGCCCGGAACCGTGTGTTCCGGCGAGGTAAATAACCGGAGGCGCGCTACCCGCAGCTGCCATTTTCGAGAGCATGTCCAGCAGCGGTTTCAACCTTTCCGGCTCGCGGGAGGATTCTGCGACGATCAGCCGGGGCGGCGCTGCCGAAAGCAGTTCCGGTGCTGCGCTCACGTCGACTGCAATCGGTCGAATGCCGCTATCCTGCAAAATCCGGCATACGACAACCCTGTTGACCGGAGACCCGCTGATCACCAGTGCATAGCGGCCGCGTGTGGCCTGCGCATTATCGGTACCGGACGGACCCGAATTAGACCCGTGCAACCTGCTAATGAGAGACATTGGTAAACGCCTCGTTGCCTTCGTGCTCAATGTATAGTTGTAACAGAATAGTATCCATCTATTAACAAGAAATTTCGGGAAAAACGAAATTCACGAGTAGGTTGCAATGCGGTGTCGATCATAAATCGCCAAATTTGCGTGCAAAATTGAATCATGCGCCGCGGTAGAACTGCCCCGAATCAAAGCGGTGTCGGCGCGAAACCCGCCGCCGGAAACAAAACCGGCGCCATCGCATATCGAGCAACGGCGCCGCGCCTTGTTTTTTCCCGGAAGCGGTTCAGTCTGAATGTCGGCCTGCCCGCGCCGGATGTAACCTTGTCCGGCGTTTCCGGCCCTAACCGTGGGTAACGATGACAGGGATCAGTAGGTCGCCCCAGTTGCCGTCGCCGCCATGATGACGTGCCGAACGTACGAGTTCGACCGATACGCCGGCGTCCACGGCCTTCATGACCGACTGGTTCAGCCGGTGCAGATCGTTGGCGACCATGCGGATCACGGCCTGCTGGTCCGAAGTCATTGACGAGGATTGTTCCTCGGCCCGTTCCTTGACGCGTGTTTTGGGTGCCATGCTCTTTGCTCCATGCTGCCGATACGGCGTATCTGGCGAACTTTGCTCCGGGACGCAAGGCCCAGGAGCCACATTGGGGCGGGTTATTCCGCCGCCGGACGGAACTGGGCGGTTTCGGTCGACTCGCCCATCGCCGTTGTCGAGGATTGACCGCCGGAAATCGCCATGGAGACCGCATCGAAATAGCCGGTGCCGACCTCGCGCTGGTGTTTCGTTGCGGTGTAGCCGTTGGCCTCGGACGCGAATTCCGCTTCCTGCAGCTCCGAATAGGCTGCCATTTGACGGTCCTTGTAGCCACGCGCCAATTCGAACATGCCGTGATTGAGCTGGTGGAAGCCGGCCAGCGTGATGAACTGGAACTTGTAGCCCATCGCGCCCAGTTCGCGCTGGAACTTGGCGATGGTCGCGTCGTCGAGGTTCTTTTTCCAGTTGAACGACGGCGAGCAATTGTAGGCCAGCAGCTGGTCCGGATGCTCCTTGCGGACTGCCTCTGCGAACTTGCGCGCCTGTTCGAGATCCGGCTTGGAGGTTTCCATCCAGATCAGGTCGGAGTAGGGCGCCATCGCGATCGCACGCGCGATGCAGGGTTCGATGCCGTTTCTGACATTGTAAAAGCCTTCCGGCGTGCGGCCGGCGTCGTAATCGACAAACGGCTTGTCGCGCTCGTCGATATCCGACGTGATCAGCTTGGCGGCTTCCGCATCGGTGCGGCAGATGATCAGCGTCGGCGTGCCCATGACATCGGCGGCCAGCCGTGCGGCGCTGAGATTGCGGATATGCTGCGCAGTCGGGATCAGCACCTTGCCGCCAAGGTGGCCGCATTTCTTTTCCGAAGCGAGTTGGTCCTCGTAGTGCACGCCGGCCGCGCCGGCCTCAATATAAGCCTTCATCAACTCGAATGCATTGAGCGGTCCGCCGAACCCGGCCTCGGCATCTGCCACGATCGGCGCGAACCAGGTTTCGACCGACAGGCCGTTGCCTTCCGCCGTCTCGATCTGGTCGGCGCGCTGCAGCGTCTTGTTGATGCGCTTGGCCAGTTCAGGCCCGGCATTGGCCGGATAGAGCGACTGGTCCGGATACATCGCCGAAGCCGTATTGGCGTCGGCGGCGACTTGCCAGCCCGACAGGTAGATCGCCTTGAGGCCGGCGCGAACCATCTGCATCGCCTGGTTGCCGGACAGCGCGCCAAGCGCGTTGACGAAATCTTCCTCATGGATGAGTTTCCACAGCCGGTTGGCGCCCATCTCGGCCAGAGAGTATTTGATCTGCACCGAACCGCGCAGGCGTTGAACGTCTTCCGGGGTGTATGTGCGGGTAATGCCGTCGAATCGGCCTTCGGGCGCGGAAGGGACAAGATTGTAAAAATCGGTCATGATTGCTCTCCGTCTTGGGATTCCGTTGCAGTTCAGAACGGTTAGAATACTTCCGTAGCCGTTCCGTATGTGACTGTATTTACATTGCACCGCAAAATGGCGCGAGAAAAATCAGTATTTATGGGAGGAAATTGAAGTCAGCCTGTATTGCGTTTGACCAAACCACGTTGTAAAAATGTAAAAATTGTAAAACCACGTTTTGTCATCGTGTTTGTAAAATGTTGTAAATAGAGGATATCAGGCCGCCATGGCCGAGCAGAAGATTTTCGCCGGGCCGCGAATCCGCCGCATCCGCAACGCCAAGGGCCTGACCCAGACGGCGATGGCCGCCGAACTTGGCATTTCGCCATCCTATCTGAACCTGATAGAGCGCAACCAGCGGCCGCTGACCGTGCAGTTGCTTTTGAAACTGTCTTCGGCGTTTCATGTCGAGCCGGAGGAACTGCAGGGCGAGAGCGCGGGCTCCGCCTTGGCGGCGCTGCGCGAGGTCTTTTCCGATCCGCTGCTTGCCGGCGAACTTCCGGGCGATCAGGAGATGATCGAATTCTCCGAAGCCGCTCCCAACGCCGCCGCGGCCGTGACGAAACTCTACCGCGCCTACCGGGAACAGGGCGAACGCCTTTCGGACCTGTCGGAAATCCTGGCGCGCGAGGGCCACGCACCGGCATTGTCTGCGGCGCGGCTGCCAATCGACGAGGTGCGCGATATTCTCTCGGCGCGGCCGAATTTCTTCTCCAAGATAGAGGAGGAGGCCGAAAGTTTCTCGTCTTTGTTCGGCAACCGCGGCAATCTGCGAACCACGCTCGAGGACTGGCTGAAGCGCGAACACGGAATCACCGTACGCGCCTTGCCGGTTGCAACCATGCCGGACTGGCGACGGCGTTATGACCGCCACTCCCAGCGCCTGTTCATTTCCGAGCGCCTCTCGCCATTTGATCAACTGAGAGAGATCGCCATGGAGGCGGCGCTTATCCGAATGGATGTGGCGATTACCGCTGAGATCGAGATGCTGAAACTGGGTTCGAACGAAGCGCGCCGCCTGGCCCGGTTCGAGCTCGGTCGCTATGTAGCACACGCGCTGATGATGCCCTATCAGACTTTCCAGTCAGAAAGCATGCGCGCCCGATACGACATCGATGTGTTGAAGTCGCGCTTCGGCGTATCCTTCGAGCAGGCTGCCAACCGGTTGACAATGCTGGCGCGGCCGGGCGCTGCCGGCGTCCCGTTTTTCATGCTCGAAGTCGACAATGCCGGAAACCGCTTCCGCCGCGCCGGCGCCCAGGGCTTCCCTCAGCAGCGCTTCGGTGGCGGGTGCCCGAAACTTTCTGTGCATGCGGCATTCTCCCAGCCGGGACAGATTCTGGTCGAGGCCGTCGAAATGCCCGACGGTGCGGAGTTCCTGACGATCTCGCGCACCCTGGAAGGTCCGCAAGGCGCATTCTCCGAACGCCCCCGCCGCACGGCGATCCTGATAGGATGCGATATCGGCTTTCGTGACGAAATCGTCTATGGCGCCGCATTGCCGGGCGTTGCGCCGGGCAGCGGCAAGGCTACGCGTGCACCGATTCCGGCCGTCCCTGTTGGCCCGGCCTGCCGGCTGTGCGAACGCTCCGGCTGCCTTGCGCGCGCCGAACCGCCTGTTACCCGCCCGCTCGGTCTCGACGAAATGGTGACGGGCCTGAGCGCGTTTGATTTCAGATGAAGGAGCCGATTGATGGCATTCGCCTGGTTCTCGCCCAAGGTGGAAAAACGCGTTAGTGCGATCGAGGGCAGGGGTCTGTTTGCCGTCGAACCGGTCGCCGGGGGCGAACTTGTCGTAGTCAAGGGTGGGCACCTATTCGACCGTGCAACCCGCGATTTGCTGGAACCGGTTCTCGGACCGGCCGAGATCCAGATCGGAGACGATCTGTTCATCGGCCCGATGCGCCCGGAAGACCATGAGAGTGGCATGATGCACCTGAACCATTCCTGCGAACCCAATGTCGGCGTCCGGGGCCAGATCTTCTTCTACGCCATGCGCGACGTAGCGCCCGGCGAGGAGCTGGCGATGGATTACGCCACTTTCGACGATGACGACTGGCGGATGGAATGCCGTTGCGGTGCGCCGTCCTGCCGCGGCACGATCACCGGCAGGGACTGGAAGCGGCAGGAACTGCAGCAAAGATACGCAGGCTGGTTCTCGCATTATCTGGAACGCAAGATCGCTGCTTTGCAGGATTGATTTCCGCCAGCACCGTCATCGCACCCGAAGCAGGTACGCGGTTTGCTGCGCCCGTGATATCATGATCGTTGCGAAACTATTTTGAGGATCAATCCGTTTTTCATCGCATCGGAAAGGAGCGGTGATGAGCAAGGCATCCAACCAGTTTCGGATCGTGACCCGATGGAAGTTCAAGGCCACCATCGAAGAGGTTGCCGACATCCTCAACGACGCGCCCGCGCTGCCCGAATGGTGGGGCGATGTTTATATCAGCACGAAAATAGTTGAACTTGGTGGTCCGAACGGCGTAGGGCGGAAGGTCGCCGTTCATTCGAAAGGCTGGCTGCCTTACGATCTGAGATGGGTGGCAACCCTTGTCGAAAGCCATGCGCCGCACAGCTGGACAATTTCAGCCTCCGGCGATCTCGAAGGGCAGGGCGTGTGGACACTTACGCAGAATGGTCTGGTCGCAGAGGTCGAATACGACTGGCGCGTCAATGCGGAAAAACCGCTGCTGAAGCTTCTCTCGCCGCTGCTTGCCCCGGTTTTCGCATGGAACCATCGCTGGGCGATGGCGCGGGGAGAGGAAGGACTGCGCCGCGAAATTGTCCATCGTCGGCTGGAGAGCACCGCTTAGTTGGCTGCTGTTACCCCAACTTGCGCACAATTACGCTTCCAGCCGAATATCCGGCGCCAAATGAACAGATAACGCCGATATCGCCAGGATTAAGGTCTTCTGAATATTGCGAAAAGGCGATGATGGATCCGGCCGATGAGGTGTTGGCGTAATCCTGAAGTATGTTGGGTTGTTCGTGCCGTTCGGGAGTACGTCCCATAACGCGCGCGCCGATCAGGTCGTTCATCATCTTGTTGGCCTGGTGCAGCCACAGGCGCTTGACTTGCTTGGTCTCGAAGCCCTCGTCGGCGAGATGGGAGAGTATCAGTTCGGATACCATCGGCACCACCTGCTTGAATACCTTGCGGCCTTCCTGGTGGAACAGCATGTCGCGGCGGTCTTCCATATGTCCTTTGCGGGTGCGGCGCAGGAAACCGTTATTGTTGCGGATATTGTTGGAAAATTCGGTCAGGCAGCGCGTCGAAAGGATTTCGAACCCGCCGGCCGCGGCCTCGGTCCGCTCCAGCACCATCGCGGTGCAGACATCGCCGAAAATGAAATGGCAATCGCGGTCCCGCCATTCCAGATGACCGGAGCATATTTCCGGATTGACCATCAGGATCGCGCGCGCGCTGCCGCCGCGGATCATGTCTCGCGCCGCCTGGATGCCGAATGTCGCCGACGAACAGGCGACATTCATGTCGAAGGCGAACCCGCCGATGCCGAGCGCCTTTTGAACCTCGATGGCAATCGCCGGATAGGCGCGTTCGTGGTTGGACGCCGCGCAGATCACCGCATCAATATCGCTTGGCGATCGCTCCGATTGTGCCAGCGCCTTGTTCGCCGCGTCCACCGCCATCTCCGCCATTACGGACAGCTCATCCTCGCTGCGTTCCGGCAACAGCGGGTGCATCACATCCGGATCAAGCACGCCCTTCTTGTCGAGTACGTAGCGCCGTTCGATACCGGATGCCTTGACGATGAACTCCTCGCTCGACATTGGGATTGCCTCGCGGGCGCCCGTCTCGATCTCGGCTGCATGAAGCTCGTTCTGTTTTGCGGCGAAGGCATTGAACGCGGCGACGAGCTCGGCATTCGAGATCGATTGCGACGGCGTGAAGACGCCGCTTCCGGTGATGGCGACAGATGCCATGACGCGCTCCGTAAACTGCCCCGATTGGGCGCCAATTTATCAGATACTGCAGAAAAAAGTGTTACCCGTACCCGGTTTTACACCGTTGTTGGCCCTACAGCGGCCAGAAGAACAGGATCGCCGGCACCGAAACGGCTATGATGATGATCTCCAGCGGCAAGCCCATGCGCCAATAGTCGCCGAATTGGTAGTTGCCCGGACCCATGATGATCGTGTTGTTCTTGTGGCCGATCGGAGTCAGGAATGCGCAAGATGCGGCTACCGCCACGCCCATCAGGAACGGATCGGACGACACGCCTAGCGCATTGGCTACGTCAACCGCCACCGGCGCGGCTATCAGGGCGGTCGCCACGTTGTTCAGGAAGTCTGATAGCGTCATGGTGACCACGATCACCACCGCGAGAATCGCCCAGGCGGGCAGCCCTTCAGCGCCGGAGACGATGGCGTCGGCGATCAGCTTGGTGCCGCCGCTCGTCTCCAGCGCCGCTCCCAACGGTATCAGCGACGCCAGCAGAACGATCACCGGCCATTCCACGGCTTCGTAGACTTCCTTCGGGCCGACGATGTTCAGTAGCGCATAGGTGCCGACCGCCGCCGCGAGCGCGATCGGCAGATCGACGAACCCGATGACCGATATGGCAATCGCAGCCGCAAAGATGCCGATTGCCATCAGCGCTTTCGAGCGCTGGATGACCGGATGATGCTTTTCGGCGATCGGCAGCACGCCAAGCCATTCCATGGTGTTGGCGACCCTCGCCTCGGTACCCATCAGCAACAACACGTCACCGGCCCTGACAGCCGTCGAGCGCACCCGGTCATGAATGCGGCGTCCTTGGCGCGATATGCCGAGAAGCGTCACGCCGCGCCGGTACAAGAGGCGCATGTCATTGGCCGTGCGGCCGGATATCCGGGCAGAATCAGGCACGATCGCCTCGATCAGCTTGAGCGATTTACCGGTCATGCCGCCGTGTTTCTCTGCGCCGGCGAACTGCAACTTCGCTGCGCCGGCAAATGCTTCGATCGCTTTCGCATGGCCTTCCAGAATCAGAAAATCGCCTTTGCGGATTTCTTCGTCGGCGGCAAAGCCGCGCAACCGCTTGCCGCGCCGCACCAAGCCTGCGACCAGAATGTCGTGCTCCTCGCCGAGTTCGTAAAGATCGCGTGGTGTTTTCCCGATCGACGGCGACTTGTCCGGCACCTTTGCTTCGGCAAGGAACCGCGGATCATCATCATTGGAAGTGATGCTGGCTACGCTGCGCTGCGGTATCAACCGCCAGCCGATCAGCGCCACGAAGGCAATGCCGATAATGGCGCAAATCAGGCCGACCGGCGCGAAATCGAACATCGCGAACGGTTCACCGGCAACATTGGTGCGGTACTGCGCGATAACGATGTTGGGCGGCGTGCCGATCATGGTGATCATGCCGCCCAGAATGGTGGCGAAGGACAGCGGCATCAGCGACAGCGATATTGCACGTTTGGCCTTTTGTGCCGCCTCCATGTCGAGCGTCATCAGGATCACAAGCGCGGCGACATTATTGATCACCGCAGACAACGCCGCTCCGGCCACCGCCATGATCGAAATATGCGCCGGCAGCGGGCGTGTCGCAGAAACAACAAAGCCGGCAAGCATTTCCACCGCACCGGAATTGATCAGCGCCCTTGAAGCAACCAGCACCAGAGCGATGATGATGACAGCTTCGTGGCCAAAGCCCTTGAATGCCTCGTGCGGGTCGACCGCGCCGCCGATGACGGCGATAATCAGCGCGCCGAAACCCACCATGTCGTATCGGATCCGGCCCCAGACCAGCATCGCGAACATGACGCCGAGCAAGCCGAAGAGAAAGAGTTGCTCGCCGGTCATACTGAAAGCGGCCATGTGTCGACGGTAGAGGGAATCATTGTCGCCATCTGATCAGACGCATCGGCCGCCATCAACCTCGAGCGCGACGCCGGTGATGAAATCGGCTTCGTCGGAAGCCAGCCAAAGCGCCGCATTGGCGATATCGAGCGGTGTCGAGAACCGGCCGAGCGGAATTACGGATTTGAACTTCTCGCGGATTTCCGGCGTGTCCTCGCCCATGAACTGCGCCAGCATGCCGGTTTCCCCGGCGACCGGGCACAGGCAATTGACACGGATTTTCTTGGGCGCCAGCTCTACCGCCATCGACTTCGTCGCGGTGATCGCCCAGCCCTTCGAGGCATTGTACCAGGTCAATCCCGGCCGCGGCCGCAGCCCGGCCGTCGACGCGGTGTTGATGATTACGCCCCCGCCTTGTGTATCCATGATCGGTACGACCGCAAGTGTGGCGTGATAGATCGCCTTCATGTTGACGGCGTAGATCAGGTCGAACGTATGCTCGTCGACCTGGGTCAGCTTGCCGTTGCGGTGCGTGAAGCCGGCATTGTTGACCATGATGTCGATGCGGCCAGACATTTCCATCGCGGCGGCTATGGCGGCCTCGATATCCTCTTTTTTTGAGACGTCGGCAGTAACAGCCACGGCACCGTTGCCGATTTCGCCGGCCACTCTTTCCGCATCCCTGGTGTTGAGATCGGCCACAACGATATTAGCGCCTTCCTCGGCGAAACGTTTCGCCATGCCCTCGCCGAATCCCGAAGCCGCACCGGTGATGATTGCCGTCTTGCCCGCAAGCCGCGCCATGGAATTCTCCCGAATGTTCTTTTTCGGCTGCGATTAGCCGTGATTGAAGACGATGGTCTTGGTCGCGCTCATGTCGTAGAGCGCCTCGAACCCCTTTTCGCGCCCGTGTCCGGATTTCTTGAATCCGCCGAACGGCAATTCAATGCCGCCGCCGGCGCCGTAGCCGTTGACGAACACCTGCCCGGCGCGAACCCGTTTGGCGATGCGATGCTGGCGCGAACCGTCCCTTGTCCATACGCCGGCGACCAGCCCGAAATCGGTGCCGTTTGCAAGCCGTACCGCTTCGTCCTCGCCGTCGAATGGAAGCAGCGACAGCACCGGCCCGAAAACCTCTTCCTGCGCAATCGCGGTTTTCGGATCGACGGAACCGAACAGCGCCGCAGGAAAGTAAAAGCCGCCTCCCGGCGCGTCAGGAGAAATGCTGCCTTCGGCGATCAATTCCGCACCGGCTTCGCGCGCTGCAGCCACCAGTCCGGAAACGCGGTCGCGCTGTCTCGCGCTGATCAGCGGACCGAGGTCGAGATCGGCGTCATGCGGACCGGCCACAAGTGCCGAAAACCGTTTCGCGATCTCCCCGGCGACTTCCGCGTAGACAGGTTTTTCGATCAGCACCCGGCTTCCGGCCGAACAGGTCTGGCCGCCGTTCTGGATGATCGCGTTGACGAGTACGGGCAGCGCCGCATCAATGTCGGCATCGGTAAACACGATCTGCGGCGACTTGCCGCCGAGTTCCATGGTAACGCCGCGGTTGTTGACGGCAGCCGCCGTCTGGATGGCGGTACCCGTGACCGGAGAGCCGGTAAAGGTGACATAGTCGACCAGCGGATGCGACGAAAGTGCGGCACCCGCCACCGCGCCATAACCGGTCACAACGTTGAGCACGCCGGCCGGCAAGCCTGCCTCATGAGCAAGCTCGGCGATGCGGATCGTCGTCAATGAAGCATCCTCCGCGGGTTTCAGCACCAGCGTATTGCCCATGGCCAGGGCGGCGCCGATGACGCGGGCGCCGATCTGCAAGGGGTAGTTCCAGGGGATGATTCCAGCGACCACCCCGTGCGGTTCGCGCATCGTCAGCGCGGTGTAACCCGGCAGGAAGGGAATCGTGTCGCCATGGACCTTGTCGGCCGCTCCGCCGTAAAACTCGTAGTAGCGGCAGGTGGCGATCACATCGGCCCTGCCCTGGCGGACCGGCTTTCCGGTGTCGCGGGATTCGAGAGCCGCGAGTTCCTCGCCATTCTGCTCGACCAGTTGAAACAGCCGCGTCAGGATTCTTCCGCGTTCGACCGCCGGCATCCGCCCCCAGGGACCATCCTCAAACGCCCGGTGCGCGGCGCGCGCCGCAAGATCGACATCCGGCGCCCCGGACGCAGGTATTGTGGCGAATACCCTTCCGTCGGATGGTGAAACCACTTCTATGCGCTCGTTCGACAGAGCCGCTGAGGACTTGCCGTCGACAAACTGCAAGAATGCGGTACCCTCCGCGACTGTACGCGAATGATGCATGTTCATCGATTGTGTCCTTTGTCCGAATTCGCAGTAGGATACGCTCGTGTCATATCCAACTAATATAGACAACGGAAGTGGCCTTGAAGGTCGGCTTTACGCTGGAACCGGGGATGCGACATCGGTGCACTGGTATATTTAAATCGATTAGATTATAGAGTGCCGGGAAACTGGAAAGAAGCATATGAGCAGTCAGACCATACCGGTCGAACCGTTTGATTTCATCATTTT
>JBFIBB010000046.1:0-17439 GCA_041582695.1 Rhizobiaceae bacterium | reverse complement strand
GTCTTTTGGCCCAACGAAGCCAGGGGCCGAGATCGTGATGGCAGTACGGCAAGAAATGCCACCGATGTAATGATCCCGACCGCTATTGCGACTGCGCGGTAGACGATCCCGGGCGTTTCGAGAGGTATATTTGAGTATGGTTGAGAGCCCCACAGCCATCGTATGTCAACGTAACCGGAGACCAGTAAAGCGGTCACAAATGTCGAGATGAACAAAACGGAGAGAGGAATGCGGTACCGTGGCACGGCTTCAAGAACACGTTTGCCGTATAGGTGCCCAAACATGAATGCCGGAAAGAAAACCAGCGTTCTTGACATGCTGAACTCCATACCGATTTCATCGATCAACCCCGCCGCCAGCGCGACAATGACGCTTAAAAGGAACGGATATGGGAGTCTTAATGCCAATGGCAAAAGAAACTTCCATGCCAAAAGGCTGAACAAAAACCAGATTATCCAAACTGGCGTTAGCAAGTTCGACACCCGCTCTGGTGCGAAATACCCAAGTGCCAAGAAGTAGGCCACTTGAAAAACAAACAAGGGTACTAGCAATCGCCGACATATCTTGAGCGCTTCTCTTGCATCAAGGCTCGACTTGGCCATTACGCCACTAATCATCGCAAATGCGGGGATGTGAAAGGTATAGATCGCGAAATAGAGACTGCCGTCAAAGCCGTCACTCTCGAGCAAATGTCCCCAGACAACTAACAAAATGAGTGATCCGCGTGCAATGTCTGCCAGATCGTTTCTTGGAGTTAATTGACCCACCTTTGCGAGTTCCCGCCCTTACAATGTTCACGCCCTACAACTCATAGACTAAACCGCAGGTTTGTTAAAGATCTCTGGAATGCAAAATGGTACTTTGGGCTCGAGTCGCGACTTGCACAAAGGTCTGCTATGGCCCATAAGGCGGGTCTATTTCGTCAAGCTTCTCGACCCAATCGCATAGAGGATCAACCCGGCCCCGACCGGCAAGGAAGATGGGATCCTTTGAAATGTTCGGTCCGGTAATTCCGGCCATCTTCAGGATCGGCGATATACGTTTGTCGCTGTTTGCTACCATTGCTCAATTCGGTACGCCCGAGGACTTGCTCCTCGACGACCTGGAAATTGGGTTCTACTGCCGTGCGGAAGAAAAAAGCACGCAGCTGCTCAATGTGATGGCTGGATAGATCACCCCTCCACTGGTGTCACGGCCCGCTGATAGAGATGCCATGTCGTGTGGCCAAGGATTGGCAGGGTGAAGATCAGGCCCAGAAACGCCGGAACCAGCGACAACAGCATGGTGACCGAGATGATCGCCGCCCAGGAGAGCATGACTGCCGGGTTTTCCGTGACGACGCGAATGGACGTGAGCATGGCGGAAACGATATCGATTTCCCGGTCGAGCAGCATGGGCATGGCGACGACGGTCACCGAGAACAGGACAGCCGACAGAAATGCGCCTACGCAGGATCCAATAGCAAGAAATGTCCAGCCCTGCGGTGTGAAGAATACGGTGTCCAAGAACCCGTCTAAATCAGAGAAGGATGAATCTTGCAGGACGATTACCAGCACAGTCCGAAACTGGTAAAACCATACCCACAAAATGAAAAGGGTGACAAAGGCCATCCAGCCCATTTCGCGCTTGCGTTGATTGCCCATGACGGTCAGGATTTCAGACCAGCCGAAACTCTCTCCCTTCTGCAACCGGCGGGACATTTCATAAAGCCCGGCTGCCGCGAAAGGCGCGACCAACGGAAAGCCTACAGCGGCGGGAATGATCATCCAGATCATGCCGAGCCCGACTAGGATCCAAACGAACAGTATGCCAAAGCCCGCATAGAACAGGCCGAAGAAGCCGCTCATGAAGGGGCGCGCCAGAAAGTCGGAAAACCCGGCCTTCAGCGACGCGGTGATATCACCCGCAGTCACCTTATTGACCTTGCGCATGGCCCGCTCTTGAGGCGTCTGATTGTCCGGTGGTTTGGAACCTGCGGACTTCGATGTCATGACACATTCCTCCCAAAGCATGGCACCGCGCTGGTCTGTTTACCAACAGAACCAGAGGCGAAACAGGTATCCCTTCTCCGCACAAAAGTCTGTATCAGGCGAGGCATCAGGGCAAGGAGAGAGCATGGCAGCTAAGTTCGCGACCCGGCCGCAGCCGGTTAGAATCTCGCTGCAGAATGCATGAATGACCGGTTCCTCGCTACGCTGCGGCATAGTCTCCTACCGCCGTGCAGCGACAAATTCGCTGCGAGTGCGCGCAGCACAATTTCAATTAGTCGGCTCTGGGCTCGTTGCGGTCATGCGGCGGTGCGGCGCAGCCAGCCCAACTAGCGTGTCTCTGTCAGGCGCTCACGGCCCAGACCTGCCGTTCGCCTCGATCCCGCACGCCGCGCTGCTGCTTTCGCATAGCTGCCTTTCATGCAGTGCGCAGCATTTCCATCAGGGCAATGTCTGGGTCGCGGGACATTTCGGGCGTTCGCCGCTCGCGCCGCAATGGCCGCTATCTGCACTTCGCGACGTATCGCCTAAACAGAAACGGGGAACAGATTTTCGCAGTGCAGTGCAGTGCAGCGCGTCAATTCTTCCGAAAGCATTTTCAAAACGCGGAAAGCGTGTGCTCCAGGCCCTTTTCGATGTGGATTTTCAGGATCTGCGCCGCACGGTCCACGTTCCGGTCAAGCGCCGCCTCGAACATTTTTCGATGCTCTTCGACGGCTTCTTGGCCCCTATAGGTCAGAACAAGCATCTGGTAGCGCAGATACTTGTCGTAGAGTACAGCGTGCAGCGACAGGAGGTTCCGAGATCCGCAGGCTTGGATCAGAGCTTTGTGGAATTCCCAATCATATCGCTTCCAATCCTCTTTCTGGGTGTCATCGCCGCTCGACATCTTCTGCTCAATTACGTGGAGCTTGTGATGTGCCGCAACCAGATTGCCCTCCCAATCCGTGTCACCGAATTTCACCGAAAGACGCAAGGCATGGCACTCCAGAAGCACACGAAGGTCGGCGATCTCGGTCAGATCTTCACGCGACACCGGCGTGACGAAAAATCCGCGTTGATCCTGCGCTTCGACGAACCCTTCGCTGGCCAGACGGTTCAGTGTTTCGCGCAACGTGGACATGCTGGCGGAATAGCGTTGACGCAAGCCGTCCAGCTTAAGCTTTGTGCCCGGAGCGAGATCTCCGAAGATGACATCACGCTTGATGCGTTGATAGGTCGACGCACCGACTTCGTTCAAGGATTTTGCCATCGCATTTCGCCTGACGTTTTCTGATTCGTCATAAAACATAGCATCGAGGATGGAAGCCAGCAAGTCGCGCCTATGTCAGATTAAAATAAAAATACCAGATGATATTGATATTTTCAGCTACTTCCATTTAGGGTGGTCGCCGTGAACCCGGAATCGAAGGACGCCGCCCATGTCAGACACAACACGTATCGCAGTTGTCGGTTTCGGACTGATCGGGCGGCGGCACGCGGAGGTTCTGAGGCGATCGCCTGGTGTGTCGCTGTCGGCGGTTGTGGACCCTGACGAAAACAGCCGCAATGCCGCTGCGAAGTTGGGGGCGCAGGTTTTTGCATCGCTAGACGAATTGTTTGAGACGGAAAAACCGAATGGAGTTGTGCTTGCAACACCGACGCCCATGCATCTCGAACAAGGCCTGGCATGCATCACGCAGGGGTGCCCGATCCTGATCGAGAAGCCGATCGCGGTTACGTCTTCCGAGGCGAGACTTCTGACGGACGCGGCAGAAACGGCGGGCGTGCCGCTTCTTGTCGGGCATCATCGGCGGCACAATGGCATGGTTAAGGCTGCGAAAGCGGTACTTGACAGCGGGGCCATTGGAACCGTGCGTGCGGTGCAGACGACATGCTGGTTCTACAAGCCCGACCACTATTTCGATGCCGCCCCCTGGCGGACTCGGAAAGGGGCTGGGCCGATTTCGGTCAACCTTGTGCATGATGTTGATCTGCTGCGTCACTTCTGTGGCGAGGTCCGGTCCGTTCGAGCAGTGGCAGTGCCGTCGGCTCGCGGGTTCGAAAACGAAGATCTGGCGACTGCCATCCTGACCTTCGAGGGGGATGCCGTGGCGACGATCTCGGTATCGGACAGCATCGTGGCTCCCTGGAGTTGGGAATTAACCGCACGCGAGAACCCTGCTTATCCCGCTACCAATGAAAGCTGCTATCTCATCGGCGGCTCAGAGGGCGGATTGTCGTTGCCCGACCTGAGGGTCTGGCGACATGAGGCAATGCCCGATTGGTGGACTCCGATTTCAGCAACCTCCCTGACCTGCGGTGCCGAAGACCCCTTGGTCACGCAGATGAACCACTTTGTGGAGGTGATCGGGGGACGCAAGAAGCCCTTGGTCTCTGGGCTGCAAGGCATGCGCTCGCTGGAGGTCGTCGAGGCCATCGCCACATCCGCCGAAGCCGGGGTCGAAGTGTCCTTTGAGGTGGCTGGAACCGCTGCGGCGTCCGTTTCACAGGCGATTTGACAAACCAAAATATCTGATGTTTTTAAAAATATCTTGCTATTTGCAGAAAATCCGTAATAACTGAGTCGACCTCATTGCGATGGTCTGATCCTAGGGAGGAAAACCATGATCACCAAAATCACCCGTCGTGCGACCGTCGCGTCGCTTACAGTTCTGGGCCTGGCTGCCGGTCTGGCCGCACCCGCATTTGCAGCAGACAAAATCACGCTGCGGATGGCGACGTCCGGTTCGGAAACCGACCAGCGCTCGATCGCTATGGCCGAAGTCTTCGCGCCGATGGTCGCCGATTTCGTCGACTATCAACCGAGCTATAACGGAACCATCTTCGCGCAGGGCACCGAGCTTGACGCGATTAGCCGTGGCAACCTGGAAATGTCGATCACCTCGGCGCAGGAGCTGGCACAGTTCTTCCCCGAGTTCTCGATCTTTACCGCCGGCTACGTGCATCAGGACGCGGCCCACCAGGTCGCGGTCTTCAACGACCCGCTGATGGACCCCTTCAAGGCAACCGTTGAAAACGACCTGGGCGTAAAGCTTCTGTCGGTCATGTATCTGGGGCGCCGTCATGTGAACCTGCGTCAAAGCAAGGACGAGTTGACGGTGATGACGCCTGCTGATCTGGCGGGCGTGAACCTGCGCATGCCTGGCACGGATGCCTGGCAGTTCCTGGGCAAGGCGCTTGGCGCGGCTCCAACGCCGATGTCCTTCTCCGAAGTCTACACGGCGCTCTCAACGGGCGCGGTCGACGGGCAGGACAATCCGCTACCGACTGTGGTTGACGCCAAATTCTACGAAGTCACCAACCAGATCGTGCTGACGTCGCATCTGGTTGATCTGAACTACATCGCGATCAATGCCGAGGTGTTCAACGGTATGACCGAGGACCAACAGGCGAAGGTGCAGGCCGCGGCAGATGCGGCTGCGGAATCCGGTCGCCAAGGTCAGCTTCAGAAAGAAGCCGACCTGGTCGCCTTCTTGGAAGAGCAAGGTCTCGCCGTCTATGAGCCCGATCTCGCTGCGTTCCGCAATCATGTGCAGTCGATGTATCTCGAAAGCGAATTCGCCGAAACCTGGCCCGAGGGCGTTCTGGAAAAAATAAACGCACTCGGCAACTGATCGCCAGAGAATAACAGGGAGGGAGAACAGCCATGAAGACATTCATCCGGGGGTTCTCCCGACTTGCAGAAGCGATTGCCGGCGGGATGCTGGCGGCAATCTTCGGGATCTTTCTGCTACAGATCGTCCTGCGATATTTATTCACCCCGGCCGGGTGGACGCTTGAGCTAATCGGCATCCTCTGGGTATGGGTGATATTCTTCGCCTGCGCTTTCGCGGTGCGCGAAGCGGATCACGTCAAGTTCGACATCATCTACCTGTCGGTGGGGAAACGAACCCGCCAGATTTTTGCTCTGATCTCGGCTGCGGCGCTGGTGATCGGCATGCTCTACACGCTGCTGCCCACATGGGACTACATCGACTGGATGAAGATCCGAAAAACCACAACCGTAGAGAACCCGTTCACCGGGAAGAAGATCCCGATGCGCACGATCTTCTCGATCTATGCCGTCTTCATCGTCGCCGTTGCCGCACGCTATGCGTGGCTGTTCTTTGACATCTTCAAGAATGGCCCCCCCAAGACTGAGCTCGAGATCGTGGTCGACGCCATGCATGAGACGGATGAAAACCCCGCAGAGGGAGACGAGAAATGAGCTTTGAACTTCTCTCTCTTCTGGTCACCCTTTTCTTTCTTGCGGGGATTGGCACGCCGATTGGCTATTCAATCCTCCTGGCTTCGGTCGTCTACCTTGGCGTTTCCGGTCTGGATGTTGCACTGGCTGGTGAAAAGATCCTGCAGGGCTTCTACAAAAGTACGATCCTGCTCGCCGTGCCGCTTTTTATCGTTGCCGCGAACATCATGAACGCCGGTTCCATCACCGACCGGCTCCTAAGCTTCTGCGTCGCCGCCGTTGGCCGCTTCAAAGGCGGGCTTGGCCACGTCAACGTCGTTGCCTCGCTGATCTTCTCCGGCATGTCCGGCTCCGCCGTTGCGGATGCCGCGGGCATCGGCAAGATCATCATTGAAATGATGACCAAGGAGAACCGCTATAGCCGTGGATATGCGGCGGCGATCACCGCGGCCTCTGCCACCATCGGACCGATCATCCCACCCTCCATCCCTATGGTACTTTACGCGCTGGTCTCAAAGGCCTCTATCGGATCGCTCTTTCTTGCAGGCATCCTGCCCGGGCTGATCATGGGCGGAGTTCTTATGGCAATGAACACCTACCTTGCAGGCAAACGTGGCTTTGCGCTTGAGGAGCCGGTCCCTTTGCGTGAACTGCCGCGCAAGACGGCGAACGCCTTCCCTGCATTGCTGATGCCCGTGATCCTGCTCTACGGAATCTATGGCGGTGTCACGACGCCCACAGAAGCCGCCGCCGTTGCTGCGTTCTACGCGCTGATGTTGGCCGCAATGTTCTATCGGGCGATCTCGCTTGGGGGTCTCTTCCGGGTGTTCGTGGATAGCGCACGGTCGTCTGCTGCGGTCGGGATTGTGATCGGCGGTGCGTTCATCCTGAACTTCATCGTCATCCAGGAACAGATCCCACAATCGATCTCGGCCATGCTGGAAGGTGCGGATATCAGTCCGATCGTCTTCCTGATTCTAGTGAACCTTCTTATCCTGGCGCTGGGTTGCGTGCTTGACGCAACAACGATCATCCTCGTGATCGTGCCCTTGTTCATCCCCACCTGCGAAGCGCTCGGGATCGACCTCGTTCACTTCGGAGTGCTGGTCGTCGTGAACTCGATGATCGGGCTGATCACGCCGCCCTACGGCATCCTGCTTTTTGTCATCAATGCGGTGACGGAAATCCCGCTGCGCGAGATCATCGCGGAAATCTGGGCATTCCTGGCGGTGTTGATCGTCGCACTTCTGGCGATGCTCCTGCTACCAGACATGGTGCTCTGGCTGCCGAGGATGCTCGGGTATCAGGGCTGATGCGCCTGTCGGTTGCAACAACATCGGTTCCCGGCGATCTTTTCGAGAAGCTCGAGACGATTGCCGGGACGGGCTTTACCGGCATCGAACTTTTTGAGCCGGACATGACGGGATCGGCCGCATCACCCGCCGAGATAGGCAAACGTGTCGGCAGTCTCGGGCTGACTGTGGATGTCTTCCAGCCGTTTCATGACTTTGAAGGGCTGACGGGAGACGCGCGAGAACATACGCTTGCGCGCCTCGACCACAAGCTTGGCGTGATGCAGGACTTGGGCGCGCGCATGCTGCTTGTCGGCACATCGACCCATCCTGAGGCCTCAGACGAACGAGCGGCGATCCGCGACGACTTTGCCGAGCTGGCAGAACGCGCGGGCAAGGCAGGGTGCCGGGCTGCGCTTATCGCGCTGCCGTGGGCGCAGCACATCCGAACGGAAAGCGAAGCGTTGGAGATCATCGAGTCCGTGAACAGCCCGCATCTGGGTCTGGCGCTGAACTCTTTTTTCTCGTTGGCCGACGGCTCTCGACCCGCACGCCTTCGGGACATTCCGGGGCACCGCCTGTTCCATGTCCAATTGTCCGACGCCCCCGTCCTGAACCTGGATATTACGCGGCTGAAAAGCCATTTCGGCCTGTTGCCGGGTCAAGGGGGATTGAACCTTGCGGGTTTCGTGCGAGTCATCGCCCGGTCAGGCTATGACGGCGCTTGGTCATTGGCCCGCGTCAGCGACACTGCTCAGGGCAGCCGCGAGACCTATGCGCGGGACGGCTTTCGCGCGTTGGTGTCGCTGCTGGACGAGGTGGCGCTCACCGAGCCTGCACTCGAACCGCCGCTGCCGGACCTTCCGCCTCGGGTGTATCCAAAGGGGATCGAGTTTATCGAATTCGCGGTGGATGCCGCTTCACGCGTGACGCTGACAGAGATGCTGAGCGGACTGTGTTTTCGAAAAGAGCGCCAGCACATTACGAAATCCGTCGAGCTTTGGCGGCAAGGTGCCATCAACATCGTAGTCAATTCCGAGGCGGCGGGGTTCGCTGCCGACGCGCTCGCCGAACACGGGCCCTCGGTCTGCGACATGGGCCTGCGTGTGAGTGATGCCGGCCATACGGTCGCGCGGGCGACGGCGCTTGGTGCGCCCGCGTTTTCACAACCGGTCGGCACGGGTGAACTCGATATTCCGGCGATCAAGGGTGTCGGCGGCGGCGTCGTGCATTTCATCGATGAGAAGTCCGATCTCCACCGTGTGTGGGATATCGAGTTTCAGCCCGTTCCCAAGGCCGAAGCGACACCGCCCGCTGGTCTTCGCCGGATCGACCATGTTGCCCAGACTATGCGTTATCAGGAAATGCAAAGCTGGCTGACGTACTACACCTCAACCTTCGAGATGGAAAAAGCGCCGGTTGTCGACGTGGCCGATCCCTCGGGTGTGATCCTGTCGCAGGCTCTGGCCAGCCTCGAAGGCGAAGTGCGGCTGAACCTCAACGGCGCGGGCGAACGGAGCACGTTTGCCGGGGCCTTTCTGGCCGACCAGTTCGGCGCGGGTGTGCAGCATATCGCCTTTCTGACCGACGAGATCTTCGAGACCTCCGCGCATCTGGACGCAGCAGGTTTCGAGCGGCTGAAAATGCCGGGCAATTACTATGACGACCTGGCCATGACATTTGCGTTGAACGCGGAGCTGATCGAGCAACTCCGTGCGGGGCATATCCTTTACGACCGGGAGGATGGCGCCGAGTATTTTCAGATCTACAGTGCGCCGATTTTCCGCGGGTTCTTCTTTGAAATCGTGCAGCGCAAGGGCGGCTATCAGGGATACGGCGCGCGTAACGCGCCAATTCGGTTGGCGGCGCAATTGCGTGACAGGCAGGAAAGGCAAAAAACATGAGCGAAGACGCGGATTCGGTGCGCCAATGGTGGCGGACCTCGATCATTGACATGGCCCCGGGTCGGATCGCCTTTCGTGGTCACCCAATCCAAGATCTGATCGGCAACATCAGCTTTGGCCAGATGATCTGGCTGATGACGCGAGGCGATCTACCGACGCGTGCGCAGGCGGCGCTGCTGGAATGCGCCCTGATAGCGGGCGTGGATCACGGGCCGCAGGCGCCCTCGATCGCGGCGGCCCGAATGGCGGCGACCTGCGGCGTCGGGCTCAACAACGTCATGGCGACGGGCGTCAACATGCTGGGCGACGTGCATGGCGGGGCAGGCGAGCAGTGCGCAGAGCTTTACCTCAGGATTGCCGAAAATCTTGAGAGCGGTGCCGATCTGGAGACGGCGACCCACGACGGGATCGCGACCTGGCGAGAGACCTATGGCAAGATCGTCTCGGGCTTCGGCCACCGCTTTCACAAACCCGTCGATCCGCGCGCCCCGCGTCTGATGGCGCTGGTGCGTGAGGCAGCGCAAGCGGGCACCGTGTCGGGCCGCTTCGCTGACATCGGCGAGGCGGTGCAGGGTGAGATTGGCCGCCAGCGCGGCACCGGGATCGCCATGAATATCGACGGCGCAACGGCGGTGATCTTCTGCGAGCTGGGCTTCCCGCCGCCGCTCTCGCGGGGGCTCTTCTGCCTCTCGCGTTCGGTTGGCGTGCTGGCCCATGGCTGGGAGCAGATGCAACAAGGCGGACGCAACAAAGGGCCGATGCCGCCGAAATATCTTCCAGTCTACGAACCTCAGGAGAACGAGGTTGGCACTTTTAAGAGGCTAGAGAAAGATTGATCATTTACAAAACATCAGATATTTTGTAAAACATACGACATAGAGCGCAGATCGAGTCGGGAGGTGCGTCAAATGCCAAAACCGCACCACTTTTCCGAGGAGCCACTCTATTCGCTGGCTCATCTTACACTGATCAACTGCACACCGGCCGAGTTGGTCTACATCGCCTCGCGTGCGGGTTATGACGCCGTCAGCCCCCGCTTCATCACGATGAACGTGCCAGGCGAGTTCAGCCAATCTCCGCTTGATACAGCGCAAGTACAGGCGACGAAGACGGCGCTGGCCACAACCGGGATTTCGGTGCTCGACATCGAGCTGGCCCGGATCACCGAGGACTGCGATCCGCGTGACTTCGAGGCGGCCCTGGAATTGGGCGGAGAACTTGGCGCGCGGCACATGATCATGTCGGCCTGGACCCCGCGCCGGGACGACCGGAACTTCATCCTTGATACCTATGCCGAGACCTGCGACCTGGCCGCGCCCTATGGTTTAACCATTGATCTGGAATTCCCGTCCTTCTCCCGCCTGCGCACGCTCGACGAGGCGCTCGACATCGTGCGCGCGGCCGACCAGCCCAATGGCGGCATCCTGGTTGATACGCTGTACCTGCATTTGAGCCGCGTCGATATCGGCGAACTGTTGCATGTGCCTCCAGAGTGGCTGCACTTCCTGCACATTTCCGATTGCCTGCCGGGTATCGCAGATACGCGCGAGGGCATGATCCAGCTGGCCCGTGATGCGCGGCTCTATCCCGGAGAGGGCTGGATCGACTTTGCAGGCATCATCGAACGCTGCCCGCCGATGAACTACTCCATCGAACTGCCAAACCAAGCCCGCGTGGCCGAACTTGGGTTCGAAGAACATGCTCGCCGCTGCCTGAAACACGCCAAGGCAAACTTTGGCGAAGCCCGATCCAAACGCCGCGAAGCCCAGCAACTCGCAGCCTGAACGAAATGAACGAAGGGGATGCCAAATGGCAAGAGATCTGACCGAAGAGGAACGCCAACTGGCCGCTGAAATGCTGAGCCGCGCCCGCGCTGCCATGGCCGAGATCGAGGACTGGAGCCAAGAAAACCTGAACCGTCTAAGCCAGGCGATTGCCTGGTACGCGGGCAACGAGAAGTCCTTTACACGGCTGGCGCAGAAGGGTGTCGACGAAAGCGGCATCGGCGACCGTGACGGCCGCCCCGGCAAGCGTTTCAAGATCCACATGGTCCTGCGCGACGTGTTGCGCACGCCCTCGACGGGGATCGTCGAGGTGGACGAGGCGCGCGGGCTGGTCAAATACGCCAAGCCCGCCGGCGTGATCGCCTCGCTCATCCCGATGACTAACCCGGCAATGACACCGCCCGTAACCGGTGTTTCTGCAGCCAATGCGCGCAATGCCGTCATCTTCTCACCACACCCTCGGACAGCAAACACGACATTTGAAATGGTCGAGATCATGCGTGCAGCGTGCCAAGCCGTTGGCGCACCCGAGGATCTTTTCCAGTCGATCCGGCATCCCTCGATCCCGCTCACCCAGCACCTGATGGAGATTTGCGATCTGACGCTGGCAACCGGCGGTAAGCCGATGGTGAAGGCCGCATACTCTTCGGGCAAACCCGCCTATGGCGTGGGCGCGGGCAACTCGTCCATCGTTATCGACGAAACGGCCGATATCGAGATCGCGGCCCAGAACACCCGCATTTCCAAGACATCGGATTTCGGTTCGGGTTGTTCGGCGGATGGCAATATCATCATTCAACGCTCGATCTACGACAAAATGGTCAAGGCGCTGGAAGCCGAAGGCGGTTATCTTTGCAGCGCCGAGGAAAAGGCGATGCTCGAGGCAGCGATGTGGGACGAGAAGGGCAACCGGACCTTTCCGACCATTGCATGCCGTCCGCAGCAGACGGCGGATGTGGCGGGGTTCTCGATCCCCGAGGATCGTAAATTCCTTATGGTGGAAAACCAGGGCCAGATCGGGCCCGAGCACAAGTTCAGCAAGGAAAAGCTGACGACACTGATGGCGCTTTACCATTTCGAGACGTTCGAAGACGCGTTGGAAACGGTGCACCAGATCTACGACACCGGCGGCAAGGGCCACTCCTGCGGCATCTACAGCCACAACGACGATCACATCGACCGTCTGGCCCGCCTGGCCCCGGTCAGCCGGATGATGGTGCGTCAACCGCAATCCAAGGCGAATGCCGGTGCGTGGACCAATGGCATGCCGATGACCAGTTCGCTTGGTTGCGGCATTTGGGGCGGCAACATCACCAACGAAAATGTCACCATGAAACACATGATGAATTACACTTGGGTCAGCCGCCCGATCCCCGAAGATCGACCTTCGGAACAAGAGCTATTCGGTGAATTCTACGGACAGGAGGTGGCGTGATGGACGGCTCGAAATTGGACGGCAAAACTGTTGCCGAGCATATCGTCGATTTCCTTGAACGGCGCGAAGTTACCCATGTCTTTGGATTATGCGGGCACACGAATATCGCAGTTCTGGCTGCTTTGGCCGAAAGCCCCATCGATTTCGTTACGGTCCGCCATGAGCAGATCGCCAGCCACGCGGCGGATGCTTATGCGCGGGTGCAGGGTCGCGCCTCGGTGGTGCTGAGCCACCTTTCACCCGGGCTGACCAACTGCGCCACCGGTGTCGCCAACGCCGCGCTCGACTGCATTCCGATGGTGGTGATCGCAGGCGACATCCCGACGCATTACTACGGCAAGCACCCGCATCAGGAGGTCAACCTGCACGCTGATGCGGCGCAGTGGGAAATCTATCGCCCCTTCGTCAAACGCGCTTGGCGGGTGGACCGAGCAGACCTGATGTCGGAGATCCTCGAGAAAGCGTTTCATCTGGCCGAAAGCGGCCAGCCCGGTCCGGTGCTGGTCAATGTCCCGATGGATATTTTCTCCGAGGTGATCCCGTCCCACAGCTTCGACCGGGTCGCGCAGAACACGCGCGCCCTGAAGAAGCCGTCCATAGATGACGACACCGCGCGCGAGATCGTCGAAGCGCTCGCCAAGGCGGAAAGCCCGGTTGCCTATGTGGGGGGCGGCATCCTTCTGGCGAAGGCCAGCGAAGAATTGGGCGCCTTCGTCGAGCATATGGGCCTGCCCATCGCTCATTCGCTGATGGGCAAGGGCGCGCTGCGCGACGATCACCCGCTGGTCATGGGCATGACGGGGTTCTGGGGCACGTCTCTGGTCAACCAATCCTGCTTGAACGCCGACTATGTCTTTGCTGTCGGCACGCGCTTCAAGGAGGCCGACTGTTCCAGCTGGTATCCGGGATACACCTTCAACATCGGCAGTGAATCTGACGTGACGAAAGTCATCCACATCGACATTGAACCGCAGGAGATCGGCCGCAACTACCCGACCAAGATCGGCGCTGTGGCGGATGCGAAGGCGGCGCTCCGCGTGCTGACACGCGTGGCGAAGGAGATGTATCCGGATGGCTTCGCGCGAGAGGAAAAGAAAGCCGAGATCGCCGCATTCCGTGCCAGCTTCAAGGAAAGCAACCGCGAGATGGCGACCAGCGCGGCCTTCCCCATGATGCCGGAACGCATTCTGGCGGACGCCCGCAAGGCGCTGCCTGAGGATGCGATCATCACCACGGACGTGGGCTGGAACAAGAACGGCGTGGGCCAGCAGTTCGACATCCTGACGCCGGGCTCGATCCTGACGCCCGGCGGCTTTGCTACCATGGGCTTCGGCCCGCCGGGGGCCATCGGCGCGAAACTGGCCGCACCGGACCGGGTGGTCATCAGCCTCGTGGGCGACGGTGGTTTTGGCCAGAACCCATCGATGCTCGCCACGGCTGTCGAACTGAACCTCGGCATCGTCTGGCTGGTGATGAACAACAACGCCTTCGGCACCATCGCGGGCCTGCAAAAGGCGCACTACGGTCTGACCTACGGCACGACATTCCCCGGTAGCGCCGAGGCACCGACCAACGGCCCCGGCTATGCCGAGATTGCGCGCGCTTATGGGGCTGATGGGTTGCGCGTGACCTCTGCCGACGAACTGCTGCCCGCGCTGCAAGCGGCGATTGCAAGCGGCAAGCCGACAGTTCTGGATGTGCCTATGATCAACAACCCAACGCCGACAACAGGGCACTGGAACATCCTCGACATCTACTCGCCTGACAAGAAAGTCAGTCACGTTTCGACGTGACGCCTGGCGCCCGCCAACCACAGGGTCGATAACCCCTATCGGAGAAAGCCGATGTTCAAGAACGTTCTATTACCTGTGGCGTTGGACCACGATAGTGATATCCCCGGAACAATCCAGTTCGCGCGGAGCCTGCTGGCCGAAGGCGGTAAGATTACGTTGCTCAGCGTGGTCGAGCAGGTCCCGAGTTATGTCGCCGAATACGTGACGGTGAAGCCAGAGACCAAATTAATCGGCGAAGTGAAGGACCGGCTGGCCGCCCTTGGCAAAGATCAGCCAGACCTCGAGGCCGTCGTCGTCCGAGGAAATCCGGGCGTCGCGATTCGCGAGTTTGCCTCGACCTGCAAGGCAGACTTGATCGTCGTCGGCTCTCATCGCCCGGGGCTGCAAGATTATTTCCTCGGTTCCACAGCCTCGCGGGTCGTTCGTCGTGCGCCGTGTGCGGTGCTCGTGCTAAGATAACACAAGCCTCCGCGACGCAGGGAGGGCGCAAAAGGTCAGCGCAGGTGGATATCATCAGAAACAAGTTCAAGGTCGCGCTAAAGGCAGGCCGACCGCAGATCGGCGTCTGGAACGCCATCGGCGGAAATACCGTCTGTGAAACGCTGGCGAACTGCGGCTATGACTGGATCCTGATCGAGACTGAACATTCGCCGGTCGAGGTGACCGAAGTCCTGCCAGCGCTGCAAACCATCATGGGTTATCCGAACGTATCCGCCGTGGTTCGGCCTGCGGTCAACGACGTGGTGCTGATCAAGCGCCTGCTCGACATGGGTGCGCAGACCCTTCTGCTTCCCTATGTCCAATCGGCAGACGAGGCGCGCGCAGCCGTCGCCGCAATGCGCTATGCGCCGCGCGGAATTCGTGGCATGGCCGGGATCACGCGCGCCAGCCGGTTCGGCAAGGTCAAGGAATATGCGACCCGCGCCGAAGATGAACTATGCCTGATTGTACAAGTCGAGACAGCCACCGCCCTGCAGCAACTTGAAGCGATTGCGAATGTCGAGGGTGTCGATGGCGTGTTCATCGGTCCTGCCGATTTGGCGGCCAGCATGGGGTATCCGGGGCAAGCCGGCCATCCTGACGTCATCGCTTCAATCGAAGATGCGATCACGCGACTGGTTTCATGGAAAATCCCGGTTGGAATTCTTTCGCTGGACGAGGATTTCACCCGTCGCTGCATCGCTCTTGGCACCAGCTTTACGGCCATCGGTGTTGATCTGGCGGTGCTGGTGGATGGATTATCAGACCTTCGGGAGCGATTTCGCAATGTAAATTGAAAATAGCGCTGGTTCCCAAGCAGCTGAGCAGAGGAGCGGCTACTTTTGGCACAGGCTCGGAGGCGTCAAAGATGACGCACGATACGCCGAAGCTTTCGTAGCCGACTTCGAAGCTAGCCGCCGAGACGCTGTGACGTCAGACAGCAGTGGTGGAGATTCTCGGAAGATTTCAATACACTACTGATCTCCGAACCGGCTTCGCGCTTTTCTATCAAATTGGATGGTATCACCAGCAGTTGATCCGCTGGTCGCAATCATGGCTACCAGCAAGTCCTCCGCGATCAGGATCAGCATCTGTGTGACGCACGCTCAGTCGCCCTTGAGAAAATCCGCAAAAGCGTCGGCAAAGTCGGGGTGCCAGCGTGACAAGGGCGGGCGGTTCTCGATGATGTCACCTATGGCCCAGGCCATGCGTTTTTCGTCCAGCCACCTGGACACATCATTGTCGGGACAGAGGATGTAGAAATCGCCCTTGTTCAGGCTTTCCATCATGAAGGCGGCGGTTTGCTCCGGCGTCCAGGCGCTGGCGGGTTTCTCGGTCCGGTCGCGACGGGTGAGGTCCGTGAAGACGAAGCCCGGTATCAACAAGTGCGCGCTGATCTGCGCTCCGTCCGTATTGCGCAACTCGTGCTCAAGGGCTTCCGTGAAGGTTTTGACGGCGCTTTTGGCGACATTATAGGCCGGGTCTCCGGGCGGGGTTGTGATACCTTGCTTCGAGCCCGTGTTGATAATCGCGCCGGGACGTCCGCGTTCGATCATTCGGGGACCAAAGACCTGGGAGCCGTGGATGATGCCCCAGAGATTGACGTCCAGGATACGCCGCCAGGCGCCCGTTGGGCCAAACATGGTGCTGCCGGGCTGAATGCCAGCATTGTTCATTAGAACGTCGGTGCCGCCAAACCTGTCCGCGACCTCGCGCTCGAAGGCGGTCACCTCTGCAAAATCCGAAACATCCATCGCGCAGGCAAACAACTCGGGCGCGCCAGCTTCCCGCAGACGGGCGGCTGCGGGTTCCAGAAGGTCAGCACGTTTGTCCGCAATGGCAACGCGCATCCCGAGTCGGGCAAACTCACGAGCGGCGGCAAGACCAATTCCGGCGGCACCTCCGGTGACGACAGCGACAGAGTCAGAAGTAAGAGCGGGGTGGGACATGCGGCGCTTTCTATAGTGACCGATCGGGGCCTATGACCGCCCCTGCTCGCAACAACAACAACAACCTAAATCCGCCTGATCAAGAATTCCAACACTACGGCACCGCATGCCGTGCGAACTACCCGCATGGGGTACCCGCGCCAACGGCCTCTTCGTTCCGATATCCTGATGCCGTGTCGATATGCGGGTACCCGGCCTTAATTTCCGCCTCTATCGCGCCGGGGGCATCGTCATTCGAGACGAGATGCCCCCTATGCAGTCGGCCGCCACGCTCCCGGTCAATGGCCGGTTTGCGCGACATGCGGTCATCTGTTCGGTACGCAGCAATCGACACTAAGGGCTCGGAGCCCGAGTTCGTGGCATTCGACATGAACGTCGCCTGCTGAAGCGCGAATGTCTCGGGATCGCCAGAAACGGCTAAAGATAAGGAGTTTGGCGTTTGCGGCGAACGGCAGGTCTCATGCGGCCCGAACGCGGTGGTGTGCTGCGTCGGCATCGGGCAGCTCCGAGCCCTTATGGTGAATTCAGATTTCACGCTGCGTGTGCACGCGGCACGAATTCTTCTGCATAAGCATAATGTCTGGCGCTGCAGTGCGGCTCGAAAACCGGTCGTTGGCGACCACTG
>JBFIBB010000045.1:0-17528 GCA_041582695.1 Rhizobiaceae bacterium | reverse complement strand
CTCCTCGTCGAAGCTTTCGGCGGTGCGCTTCCCGTCCTCGAAATACCCGGAAAACACGTTCGGCCCGCGCACCCTCAGTTCATACCGGTTGTCGCCGACAGGAATGAGCTTGGCCTCCAAGCCCGGCACCGGCACGCCGATCATGCCGGAGGCCGCGCCCTTCTCGTGGTATATCAGCGCGCTCGGCGCGGTCTCGGTCATGCCCCAGCTCGACATCATCATCGGCATCTCGCCGCATTCGGCGACCGCCATCTTCTCGATCGCCGCCCACACTTCCGCCGGCAGCGACGCCCCGGCGTAGAAGAAGATGTCGAGGTTTTCGAAATAGCGCCGGCGCAGTTCCTTGTCCTTGCCCATCGCCGCCACCTGCATCGCGTGCGCCACCGGCACGTTGAACGACAGCGTGCCGGGATGCATCGCCAGGTTTTCGATCGACCGCGCCGCCAGCGGACCGACCGGCTTGCCGTCGTCGAGATAGAGCGAGCCTCCGTTTGCCAGCATCATGTTGAAGTTGGAGTTTCCCGCGAAGACATGGTTCCACGGCAGCCAGTCGAGCATCTTGTGCTGCTTGGCGCCAAGGATTGGCAGGCAGGAGAGATACTGCGCCTGGTTCACGCACATCATCGCCTGCGTCTGCGGCACGCCCTTCGGATCGGAGGTCGAACCCGAGGTGAAGAGTATCTTCGCCACCGTTTGCGGCCCGACCTGCGCATAGGCCTCGTCCACCTCGCTTCCCGGTTCGGCCGCCAAGAGCGAAGCAAAATCCGTCAAGCCAGCTTGCGCATTGTTCGAAACGACCTTCGTGACGCCATCGAAAACGGGTAGCGCCAGCGCTGAGGCGAACGACGCGCCGTCGGCGGCATAGACCATGGCGGGCCTGACCTTGCCGGCGCAGTATTCAAGCCGTCCGTGCGCGGCCTCGATCTGGGAGTACTGCTCGGCAAGCGGCACGATAGGCGCGCCGATATACTGTGCCGCCAGCGCAAGAATGGCGTGATCGACCGACGGTCCCGACAGGATGACGATCGTGTCGCCAGGCAGAATGCCGAGCGCTGTGAGCCCCGCGGCGGCCGCGCGCACCGACGCCAGCATTTCGCCATAGGTGACTTCACGCCAGCCCCCGTCATTGCGCTCTGCGATGAACACCCGGTCCGGCGCCTTGGCGGCCCATTTGTGCAGCCATTCGCCGGTATTGCGCGCGACCGGTCCGAGCTTGAGGCCGGAACCGAGCACGATCGTGCCGTCGTCTCGGTCCTCGCGCGTTACATTGTGGTCAAGCCAGACTGGCCCGTTCATGTGCATCCCTCCCATTTCCTTCCATGAGTTTCAGCGCCGAGGCGAGCGCAACCCTTTCATGCGCGCCAATGCCCGCCATCATGCGGGCTTCGTGTTCGTCGACTGCCGCCAGCGCCTCGGCGCAAAGGCGCTGGCCGGCCGGCGTCGGTTTCAGGCAGTATGCCCGCCTGTCGGCCTTGTCACGCTTGCGGGCAACGAGCGCCTTTCCCTCCAACTCGTCGACGATCATCACCAGATTGGGTTTTTCGATCGATAGCGCCTCGGCCAACTGCGACTGGCTGAGCCCCGGATTGTCAACCACCACGACAAGCGCCGAAAAGGTCACCATCCGCAGCCCGAAGGGTTGCAGCGTGGCATTGACGTCAGCCTTCATGGCATTGAACGCCCGCTTGATCATGTACCCGGCAAATCGCCTGAGGGTCCGGTCGGCCGCGCTCATCGTTTCACCCGAATTTGGGCGCGCGCTTCTGCAGGAAAGCTTCCAGGCCTTCAAGCGCATCGGGGCTGGTTTGCGTGAGCGCCGCGCAAAGGCTTTCGGTGAACAGCCCGTCGGCTTTCGCCATGTCTTCGATGCGGCTCAGCGCCTGGATCATGATGTAGTTCGAGAGTGGCGCATTCGACGCAACCTTGCGCGCCAGTTCGATCGCCAGCGGCAGCGCCTCGCCCTCGCCCACCGAATAGTGAGTCAGGCCCAGCGCCAATCCCTCATCCGCGGAGTATTTGCGGCCGGTCAGCATCATTTCGATCATCCTGTCGGCGCCCAGAATGCGCCCCACGCTGACACTGGCGCCGCCTCCGACAAAAATGCCGCGGCGTCCCTCCGGCAACTGGAATATCGTCGACGGTTCGGCAATCCGGATATGGGTTGAGGCCGCAAGTTCAAGTCCGCCGCCGATCACTGCTCCGAACATGGCCGAAACCACCGGGAGACCGCCGAGATAGACGCGCCTCATTACATCATGCCAGCCCCGAGAATGGCGCATTGTGGCTTCGGCGTCGCGCGCCACATGTTCGCTGAGATCGAGGCCGGAGCAGAAGTGACCTTCGGTTCCCGTCAGAACGGCGGTCTTTACGCTACGCGGAGGCGAACGGAAGAACCGGTCGATCTCCTCCAGCAAGGCATCGCACATGGCGTTGCGTTTCTGCGGCCGGTTCATGGTGAGAACGGCGATCTCGCCATCGATCTCGATTTTCAGCATCGGTTCCGTCATCGATTCCCTCGAAACTGCGCATTCGCAACGGCATTTCCCGGTTTAACCGACCATTGCTACAGGTGCTCAGCGCTGCGACATACGCTAGTTAGATATATCATATAATAATTTTTGTCTATCACTTATTTTTCGTCGCGAAGCTTGATGGCTCCCCCAACCGGCAGGTGGTGTCGGTTCGCAAATTGCTGGTGCATATCCCTTTCCTTACGCACTCATGCCGTTATGCTTGGTCCATGCGCGCCCTCGTTCAACGTGTCACTTCCGCCTCAGTCAGCGTCACTGGCATGACCACGGGAGAAATCGGACCCGGCTTGCTTTTGCTGGTATGCGCAATGCGGGGCGATGCCGACGCGCAATCCGAATGGCTGGCCCGCAAGATCGCCAACCTGCGCATTTTCCGGGACAATGAGGGCCGGATGAACCGGTCGCTGATAGACACCGGCGGCGACGCACTGGTTGTCAGCCAATTTACCCTTGCCGCCGAAACCAAAGGCAACCGCCCGGGTTTTTCAACCGCCGCCTCACCGGATGAGGGAAAACGTCTCTACGAACATTTTTCAGAACAACTCCGGTGCCACGGCATCAAGGTCGAAAACGGTGTCTTCGGCGCCGAAATGGCGGTCGCGCTCGTCAATGACGGTCCCGTCACGATCTGGCTCGACACGGAAACGAAGTAGAAAAGCACAGACCGAAAAACCGGCGGCGGATATTTGCCGGAGTTCCCCTTGATCACACCCGTTGTCGATCGGCGCGCGCCGTTTCCACTGGCAAAAAAACGCTGCGATTCTTCAGGCTGCAACCGCAAACAGAGCGGTATTTCCGGGTGGACGGCGATCGCCGAAACCGCAGTTGCCGGGGACAGGTCCTTCGCCCGGCGCAAGGGTCCAGGTGAAAGTCGTTTACTGTTGGGCGGAACGCATGGTCAGACGCGGTAAATTTGTCTGCAACGGCGCTTGCCAGCGGCATTCCGCATGCTATAACCCACGCGCTTTCGGCGCGGTGCACCAACCCCGCGTCATTGTGGCGGTTCCCGCCGCAACGGCATGCCCAGGTAGCTCAGTTGGTAGAGCAGCGGACTGAAAATCCGCGTGTCGGTGGTTCGATTCCGCCCCTGGGCACCATCCGCTCGGATTCCGCTCAGGACATGTTGGTCACATAGAATTCTGGCGACATGAGCAATACTTTTAGCCATCACGGGTTTTGAAGTAGTCTAGCCTTCATTCCCCCATCGTCGAACTGGCCTGATACTTATTCGACAAAGCCAAACTGACCGGGAAAGTCTCCGGCTTCATTGATCCCGAAAGCCTGGACTGCGGGTAATTGGCTAAGATTGATCTTCCTGCGCTCGTAGCGGACGCGCCCTTGGCGATATCTGCCGCGCCTGAGCCGTTCACGGCCGTTTCGATTCGCGCGGGTGGTATGTCCGTCGCTATACAAACTGGAACACTCGGGCCAAAGTCCGAACAGAGGCTTTGGCTTGAATGCTATTCAGATTATGTCGTGCACTGACGATGCAGCAAGCGACCTGTTCAAAGGAATCTCTATGATCTCCGTTCGCATTCTGCGGATGGTACTGGCCCGGGAACAGGCAATATGATCTGCGCGAGGGAAAATTGTTGCTCTGCCCGGCTTGCCCAAGTCGATGCACACCTTCGCTGTGCGGCTTAGAGGGGAACGCAACACCAATCGGCATTCAGCCATGACGCAACAATTCGGCTCGCAGCCGCTTGCACCGGATCGGATCCTCTCCATCGTGTGAATTTTTTAGTATTACTAAAAAAGCTTGACTCGGTCGTTGAAGCGGGTCATGATTTTACAAATACTAAAAAAGTTGGCTGTTCATGGCTGGACCAAAGAGCGCGGCTCTGACTGCACGCGAAGATCAGGTTGAAGAGATCACACTTGGCGTTCATTTGAGGGAACGTCGCAAGGCTCTGAATCTGACCCTGAAAGAGGTCGCCGACCGCGCCGGCCTCTCGGTCGGATTCATATCCCAGATCGAACGCAGCATAACCACCCCTTCGCTGTCTTCGCTCGTCTCCGTTTCGCGGGTTCTCGGGCTTCACGTAAGCGAGTTTTTAGCCCAGCCGCGGGTCGACACGCCGCAGACCCGTCACGACGAGCGGCCGGTCTATGCCATCAGCCGGAATTCCGTAACCTACGAGCGTCTGTCCTCGTCCTTTCCCGGCAGCATTCTGCGCAGCGTCATCATCCACGAACCGCCCGGTCAC
The DNA here is from genome assembly GCA_041582695.1 of Rhizobiaceae bacterium. Taxonomy (GTDB): domain Bacteria; phylum Pseudomonadota; class Alphaproteobacteria; order Rhizobiales; family Rhizobiaceae; genus JAWKWH01. Next base: position 12,790 of record JBFIBB010000045.1, on the reverse strand, counting down.
CGCGGCGAGCCGATCTCGCACGAGGGCGAGGAAATCCTGTTCGTGCTCGAAGGCGCGATAACGGTCGAGGTGGAAGGAGAGCGTTCGATCCTCGAGGCCGGCGACTCGATCCATTTTCCGTCGACCAGGACCCACTCGACCTGGAACCATACCGACCGCCCGGCGACGATCCTCTGGGCGGGAACCATGGATGTCTTCGGCGAAGACGATGAGCCGGGGAAAATCCGGCATGCGGCGGACCGGAAACTTTTAAACGAACAACAATGAAAAAAAGGGAGCAAACGAGATGAAACGCATCACCACCACCATGGCCGCCGCCGCTGTCACGGCTACCGCATTGAGCGTCATCGATCCTGCCGCCGCGCTGGCCGGTGGAGTACTGCGCCTGGATGAGGTCGCCGTTGGCGAACTCGATCCCGGCAAGGCGTCCGACTACGCCGACTCCATATTGATGTTCAACGTCTACGACACGCTCGTACTGCCCAAGCAGGGCGGGCCGGGCCATGTGTCGCATCTGGCCGAAAGCTGGGAGAGCGAAGGCAACAGCTATACGTTCAAGCTGCGTTCGGATGTGAAGTTCCAGAGCGGCAATCCGATGACCGCTGAGGATGTCGTCTTCTCCCTCGATCGCATGAAAGCGCTGGGCGCGGGCCTTTCCTATCTGTTTGCCGGCGTCGAAAACGCCGAAGCACTCGACGAGCATACTGTCCGGTTCAATCTGAAGCAGCCTTATGCACCGTTTGTCGCTTCGCTGGTACGACTGCCGATTGTCGACAAGAAGACGGTCATGGCCAATCTCGGCGATGGTGACGGCGAAATGAAAGACTGGGGCCAGGCATACCTGTCGGCCAACGGCGCCGGTACGGGCGCCTACAAGGTTACCGCTCACAATCCGCAGGAAGAGACGGTGATGGAGAAAAACGCCGGCTACTTCCTTGGCGTCGCCGATGCCGCGCCGGACACGGTTCGCCTTCGCTACGGGCTTGAAGCCGCAACGGTGCGTACATTGATTGCCCAGGGCGAGCACGACATCTCCTCGCAATGGCTGCCACCCGAAGTGATCAAGGCGCTTGCCGCCGGGGGTGCGCAATTGCTCACCGAATCCGGCACAGGCGCGTTCTATGTAAAAATGAACACAACCAAGGCGCCAATGGATGATGTTCATTGCCGCCTCGCTTTCTCGCTGGCCTTCGACTACGAAGCGGCCGTCAAGATGATCGCGGTCACCGACGACATCTCGCAGGGCAGCGCAGCGACCGGCGCGATCCCCGTCGGCATGTTCGGCGCCAATTCGCCCGATCAGATCCTCAAGCGCGATCTCGATGCGGCGAAAGCACATCTGGCCGAGTGCAAGTACAAGCCGGAGGATTTCACGCTGGAACTGTCGTGGATTGCCGAAGTGCCGCTGGAGGAACGCTTCGCATTGTTGATGCAGGCCAATTTCGCCGAACTCGGCGTCAAGTCGGAGATCAAGAAACTGCCTTGGGCGTTGTTTGCTGAACAGGTGTCGAAGCCGGAGAACACCCCACACATTTCGCAACTGTTCGTCAACGCCGTGACCGGCGACCCGGACACGCTTCTCTACGGCCAGTACCATTCGACGACCGCTGGCACCTGGCAGTCGCCCGAGTATCTAAACGACGCGGAAGTGGACCAGTATCTCGAAGCCGGCCGCACCGCTGCCGACGATGCCGGCAGGCAGGCTGCCTACGCCGCGCTCAACAAGCGGCTCATGGAGATTGCCGCCTCGGTTTACGGCTACGACCGGCAGTCGGTTTTCGCTGCCAGCAACCGGGTCAAGGTTCCGGCCATGTCCGATCCATCCAAGGCCTTCGGGCTTGACGGAATGGGATTCTCTTTCCGCCTGATGGAAATGACCGAGTAGACCTAAACCTGCGGGCCGCTGCTCCCGGCGGCCCGCCTTTTGACCGTCCCGCAACGGCCTGACGGTCGCAACTTGGAATCGCGCAATGTCACCGGTTGTCCGCCTCCTTACGAAGCGGCTTGGCACCTCCTTGATCGTTCTCGTCGGGGTCTCCATGCTGATCTTCGCCATCGCCCGGGTAATCCCCGGCGATCCGGCGCGCATTGCCCTTGGTCCCAACGCCACGCCGGAACAGGTGGAAAACCTGCGCCTGGCGCTGCATCTGGACCGGAACATCGCCGTTCAATATGGCTACTTCATTGCCGATCTGGCGCGCGGCGATCTCGGTGTTTCACTCTACACCAACCGTCCGGTTACCACCGACATCGCCCAGTTCCTCCCGGCGACACTCGAACTGATCATTGTCGCCGGCATAATGATGATCGGCATCGGCCTGCCGCTCGGTATTGTTTCGGCGCGCTATCGCGGCCGAGCCGCCGACAACCTCGTCCGCCTCGTCTCGCTGCTTGGCGTCTCTGCCCCGAGCTTCGTCTGGGCGGTGATACTGATGCTGCTGTTCGCATTCTTCCTGCCGCTGTTCCCGATTGCCGGTCGCATATCCGACAGCTACACGATCGCGCCCGTCACCGGCTTCCTGCTGGTCGACACGTTGGTCGCCGGCAACTTCCGCGCATTTTCCAATGCCGCCTGGCACATCGTGCTGCCGGCCTTCGCTCTCGCACTGTCGGGCATCGGCCAGGCGGCGCGGTTGACGCGCGCCAACATGGTCGAGACATACGACAAACCATTTATCGAGATGGCGCGCTCCTACGGGTTTGCCGACCGGCGCATCGCCAACCGCTTTGCTTTCCGGCCGTCGCTGATCCCCTCGCTGACGATCATCGGCCTCGACTTCGCCGCCATGCTCGGCAACGCCTTCCTCGTCGAAGCCGTTTTCGCCTGGCCGGGCTTGTCGCGCTATGGCGTCGCGGTCATCCTGCGCAAGGATCTCAATGCCATCGTCGGCACCGTGCTGATCATCTCGGCGACCTTCCTGATCATGAACATCATAGTCGACCTGTTGATCGCGTTCATAAATCCGCGCATCCGCTATTCACAGAGGCCGGCATGAAACGGACGATTGCCATCTTGCTGCGCAATCCGCTGTCGTTGCTCGGCGTCATCCTGGTAGCGATCGTCGTGCTGTCGGCGCTGTTCGCCGATTTCATCACGCCGTTCCCCGAGCATCGCGGCGCGGTCGTCGACTTCGCCAATTTCAACAAGGCGCCGGAATGGCCCTACATCTTCGGCACAGACCTGGTCGGCCGCGATCTGTTCAGCCGCATTGTCTATGCTTACCGGATATCGCTGATCCTCGGCGCTGTCGTGCTAGCCGTCGCGGTGCCCATCGGCGTCACTGTCGGGCTGGTCGCCGGCTATCTCGGCGGCTGGACCGAATATGTGCTGATGCGGATTACCGACGTGTTCCTGTCGATCCCGCCGCTGGTGCTCGCAATGTCGATCATGGGAGTGCTCGAGCCGACGCTGCTTAATGACATGCTGGCCGTCACCGCCATGTGGTGGCCTTGGTACACCCGCCTTGTCTACAACCTTACCCGCGCCGAGAAGGAAGAAGGTTACGTGCTCGCCGCCGAAGTGATCGGCGCCTCGAAGCTGCACGTCATATTCCGCGAGATTCTGCCCAACTGCGTACCGGCGGTTATCACCAAGATGACGCTCGATCTCGGCTTCGTCATCATCATCGCCTCGTCGCTCTCCTTCCTCGGTCTGGGCGTCCAGCCGCCGACGCCCGATCTGGGGTCGATGGTAGCTGACGGGGCGAGATACCTGCCCGATTCATGGTGGCTGACGGTGTTTCCGGGCCTTGCCATCCTCGTTGCCGTGTTCGGCTTCAATCTCGTCGGCGACGCGCTGCGCGAAATTCTGGGGGCCGAACAATGAGCCAACCAACCCTCAATATCCGCGACCTGCATCTCGCCTTCAGGGGCTACACCGGCACTGTGGAGGTGTTGCACGGCATATCGCTTCATATCGAGCGCGGCGAGCGCGTGGCGCTGGTGGGCGAATCCGGCTCCGGCAAGTCGGTAACTGCACGCATCGTCCTCGGGTTGCTGCAGGAGTTGCCCGGTGCCCGCATTTCCGGCCATCTCGGGTTCGAAGGAACGGATCTGAATGCACTTTCACCGCGCGCGCGCCACGACCTGCGTGGCACCAAGATGTCGATGATCTTCCAGGACCCGACCTCTTCGCTCAATCCTGTCTACACCATCGCGAGCCAGTTCCACGAAGTGCTGAAGCGCGCCCTGCCCTCGCTCGGCCGGGATGAAGCCCGCACGCTGGCCGCGAAGATGTTGCACGACGTATCGATCGACCAACCGGACCGGGTGCTCGACTCCTACGCATTCCAGCTTTCAGGAGGCATGAACCAGCGCGTCATGATCGCCATGGCTCTTGCCAACGAACCTTCGCTGCTGATCGCTGACGAGCCCGGCACGGCGCTCGATGTCACCGTGCAGGCGCAGACCCTCGACCTAATGCGCGATCTTGTTGCCGAGCATGGAACATCGGTGCTGTTCATTTCGCACAATCTCGGCGTGGTTAGAGAATTCGCAGACCGCGTCTACGTGATCTACAAGGGCCGTATCGTCGAGAAGGGTCGCACCGGAGCGCTGTTCGCCGATCCCCGCCACCCATATACCCGCGCGCTAATGGCGGCGGTACCGAAAATCACCGGCGGCGGCGTTGCGGATGTCGAGGAGGATACCGGCGCTTACTTGAGCAAGATGATCGACCACGACGCGGAGGCTGCCGAATGACGACGCCTCTGCTCTCGCTCAAGAACGTCTCCAAGACCTTTCGGCTCGGAAACCATGAGGTCAGGGCAGTCGACAATGTTTCTTTCGACGTTTCCGAAGGCGAATGCCTGGCGATCGTCGGAGAATCCGGTTCGGGCAAGAGCACGATCGCCAACATGGTGCTCGGTATCTACCCGCCAACCGCCGGTACGATCGGCTATCGTGGTACGTTGTTGCCCGGCAGGCGCGAACTGTCACATCGCCGCGCCATCCAGCTTGTACAGCAAAATCCGCTGTCGTCGCTGAATCCCAAGCGCTCGGTCGGATCCTCCCTCAGGCTGGCGCTCGACGTGCACGGCATCGGAGACCGTGCCGGCAGGCCCGCGCGCGTCGGCGGATTGCTGGAGGAAGTCGGCCTGCCCGCCGATTTCGCCAGGCGATCGCCGGCCGCCCTTTCCGGCGGTCAGCGCCAGCGGGTGGCGATTGCCCGGGCGCTGGCCTGCGAATCCGACCTGGTCGTGCTCGACGAACCCACTTCGGCGCTCGACGTGCTGGTGCAAGCGCGTGTGCTGAAACTGCTCCAGGAACTTCGCGGCAAGCGCGGATTGACCTACATCTTCATCACCCATGATCTCGCGGTTGTGCGCAACATCGCCGACCGCGTCGCCGTCTTCGAGAAGGGCCGCCTGGTCGAACTCGGCGAAACGGGAAAGCTCTTTTCCGGCCCTTCCGCCGATTACACCCGAAGGCTGATCTCAGCCGTTCCCGTCGTCAGCGCCGACGAGGACAGGCTTCGCCAGACGCTCGCAGGAAAAATCGATGCCTGATGCCGACCTGACTGAAATCATTTCAGCCATCGCCGCGCCGGACAAGCAGCCCGCAACGGCATTCGACGCGCTGTGCGCGCTCGCGAAAAGGACGGTCGGACACCGGCTGTTTACGCTGATGACGTTCGATGAAGTGACCCACGAAGCGAGCCGCATCTATTCCAACATGCCTGACGCCTATCCGGTTTCCGGCAAGAAGCCCGCAAACCAGTCGGATTGGAGCCGGCAGGTGATCGGCGAGCGCAGGACATTCGTCGCCAACGACATCCGGGCAATTTCCGAAGTGTTCCCTGACTACGAGCTTATTCGTTCTCTCGGCTGCGAGTCTGTCATCAACATTCCGGTTTATGTCGCAGGAAATTTTCTTGGCACGATCAACTGCCTCGAAAAGGCAGGGCACTACACACCGGAACGGGTAACCGCATCGGAGGCGCTCAAGCTGCCCGGCGCCGCCTGTTTCCTGATGCAGATTTTTTTGGAAGATGGAGGCCGATAGTGGCGAACAAGACGATACGCGTGGCGACCGATGTTGGCGGCACATTCACCGATCTGGTCTGCTTCGAGACCGATCTCGGCACCGGCGAATCCAAGGTAATCACCGCCAAATCCGATACCACCCCGCCCGATTTCGAGCGCGGCGTGCTCAATGTGCTTGAGAAAGGCAATGTCGATCCGGCAACTGTTGACTTCCTCGCTCACGGCACCACGGTGGTCATCAATGCGCTGACCGAACGCAAGGGCGTCAAGGTCGGCTTGATCACGACAGAGGGCTTTCGCGACACGCTCGAGATCGCCCGGGGCAACCGGCCGGACTTCTTCAACTTGCACTACGAGAAGCCGAAGCCCTTCGTGCCGCGCTACCTGCGCCGCGAATTGCCCGAGCGTACGAGCTACAAGGGCGAGGAGATGAAACCGCTCGATCTCTCCCCCCTGCCCGGTATTCTCGACGATTTTCGCGATGACGGCGTGGAGGCGGTCGCCATCTGCTTCCTGCATTCTTATGCCGACCCCTCTCACGAACAGGCGACGATGGCGAAAGTGCGCGAATTGTGGCCGGAAGTTTCTGTCGTCTGCTCGCACCAGATCACCCGCGAGTGGCGGGAATACGAACGCACGAACACCGCTGTGCTGTCGGCCTATGTGCAACCGGCGGCCGAACGCTACCTGCGCCGCCTCGATGAAGGTTTGAAGGCCAAAGGTTTCAAGGGCAGTCCCTACATCATGCAGTCCAACTGCGGCGTCGACTCGCTAGAATCGGTTTCGCGCATTCCGATCACCATGGTCGAATCCGGCCCGGCTTCCGGTTTCTGGGGAGCGGCCGAGCTTGGTCGCCTCATCGGCGAAACCAATGTGCTGGCGCTCGACATCGGCGGCACCACCGCCAAATGCTCGCTGATCGAGGACGGTCACGTGAAGATCATGACCGACTACTGGATCGAGCGCGACCGCACTTCCGCCGGCTATCCGATCATGGTGCCGGTGGTCGACCTGGTCGAGATCGGCAATGGCGGCGGCTCGATCGCCTGGGTCGACGATTTCGGCAAGCTGCATGTCGGCCCGCAGTCGGCCGGCGCGGTACCCGGCCCTGCCGCCTATGGCAAGGGCGGCAGCGACGCCACCACCACCGATGCCAATTTGTGGCTCGGCCGCATCAACAAGGATTATTTCTGCGGCGGTGAGGTCAACGCCGACATGGCCGCCGCAAAGAAAGCCATCGAGGCCGTCGGAGTAAAACTCGGTGTCGACGCCACGGAAGCGGCTCGAGGAATCGTCCGCATCGCCAACAACAACATGGTCAATGCGCTGAAACTGGTGTCGCTCAACCGCGGCTTCGACCCACGCGACTTCACTCTCGTCGCCTTCGGCGGCGGCGGCGCCATGCATGGCGTTGCACTGGCGCAGGAGCTAGGCGTCGGGAAGGTCGTCGTGCCGGCGGGCGCCTCGGTGTTCTCCGCATGGGGCATGATGATGTCGGACCTGCGCCGGGACTATTTCGTCACCCGCCTCGCCGATCTGAAAAAGGATGCGGCAAAAACGATCGAGCAGACATTCGCCGAAACCGAAGCATTGGCCCGTAAACAGTTCGCGGCCGAGGGCATCGACGCGAAAAAGGTGATCTTCCACCGCTTCGGCAAGTTCCGCTACCAAAACCAGGAACACACGACCGAGGTCCTGCTGGACGGCTCGGTCACGGCGGAGAACCTGGCAAAGATCGAGGCCGATTTCCACGAGACATACGAGCGGGAATACACCTACCGGCTCGACGCGCCGGTGGAGATGGTCGGCATACATCTGATCGCCTCGGCCGAGGTCGGCAAGCTGACCATGACCGAGAAGCCCGAGACCGGCAATGCCGCGTCAACGGCGAAGAAAGGAAGGCGCAAGGTAGACTATGCGCTCGAAGGCGTTCACGAGGCCGATATCTACGACGGCGGAAAGCTGGAGCCCGGCATGACGTTTTCCGGTCCGGCCATCGTCGAGGATCCGGGAACGACTGTCGTCATCCATCCCGGCAACAAGGCCCGCGTCGACGGCTACGGCAACATCCACATCGTGGTCCAGAAATGAGGGCAAAGATCATGACCAACCTCTCCAATGACCCGATCACGCTGGAAATCATCCAGAACTCGCTCCAGGCAGCCGCCGACGAAATGTTTGCAGCCATGAAAAAGACAGCGATGAGCTCGATCATCTACGAAGTGCTGGACATGGGAACCGGCATCATGGACGGCAAAGGCGAACTCGCCTCTTCCGGGGCGGGAATTCCCGCTTTCATCGGCGTGCTGGACAAGGCGGTGAAGGTCATCATCGCCAAGTTCGACGAAAAAGGCGACATCGAGCCCGGCGATGTGTTCGCTACCAACGACCCCTATTATGGCGGTGTCACCCATCTGAACGACATCGTGGTCGCCATGCCGGTGTTCGCCGAAGGGCGCATCATCGCATGGACGGCCAACATCGCGCACAATTCCGATGTCGGCGGAATGGCGCCTGGTTCTCTCACCGGCGAGGCGACCGAGATATTCCAGGAAGGACTTCGCCTGCCGGCGATCAAGATCATTTCCAAGGGCCAGCCGATCAAATCGGTAATGGACATCATCAAGGTCAATTCGCGCATGTCGGATGTGCTGGAGGGCGATGTCTGGGCTGCAATCGCTTCTGTGCGCATCGGCGACCGGCGCTTGCGCGAACTGGCCGAGAAATACGGTGTCTCGACTTTCGAAAACGCCATGGTCTCTTTCATGGACTATGGCGAGCGGACCTCGCGCAAAGCGCTGGCCGATTTGCCCAAGGGCACGTTCGAACTGACGGAGGAGCAGGACGACGGCAGCATTTTCAACGTCAAGATCACGATCGGCGACGACGAATTCACCGTCGATCTTCGCGACAATCCTGATCAGGCCAGCAACCCCACCAACACCAGCCGCGACGGCGTGATGGTGGCCGCCCAGATGATCTTCAAGTCGCTGACCGATCCATATTCTCCGGCCAATGGCGGCTCATTCCGGCCGATCAACCTGCTCACGCGCGAAGGCTCCGTGTTTCACGCCCGGGAACCCGCCCCCATCGGCTTCTACTACGAGATCGAGCTTCGCGTGTACGACATCATGTGGCGCTGCCTGGCTCCGCATATGCCCGACCGGCTTGCTGCCGGCCATTTCGCATCGGTGTGCGGCACCTTCATCGGCGGGATCCATCCCGACACCGGGCGCCAGTACACGATCATCGAACCGCAGCTTGGCGGCTGGGGCGCCAGCCGCACCGGCGATGGCAATTCGGCCATGTTCTGCGGTTTCCACGGCGAGACGTTCAACTGCCCGGCCGAGATCAATGAAGCGCGCAACGGGCTTTATGTGGACCGCATGGAGCTGAACCTGGAACCGGGCGGTGAGGGAAAATTCAGGGGCGGGCGCGGCATCGTCATGGATTACCGGGTCCGTAGCGAAAACGGTTTCCTCACCGCCGGTTACACGAGGTCGAAATTCCCTGCTTGGGGTGTGGACGGCGGCCATGACGGCTCGCCCAACTACATCGAATTCCGGCCAATGGGCGGTAAACCGGAGAAATTCGCCTTTGTCTCCGGCAAGACCACCCACAAGGATGACGTGATCCGCGTCGTCACTGGCAATGGCGGCGGGCTTGGGAATCCAAGGGAACGCGACCGGCAATCCGTGCGCGAGGATATCAGGAACGGCCTTATCACCAGGAAGCGCGCCGAGGAAATCTACGGCCCGCTCTGAACGGCATCGGCTCAAACTGTTACGGGAAGGAAACTCTCATGACTGCACCGCTGAAAATCATGTATCTGAGCCCGGTCGGAAATCGCGGCGCCGACGACGGCATCTTCGCCAAAATGGCTGCGGACAACAAACTGCCCGGCACCGAAGTGCATGTCGCGTCGCTGCCCGACGGCGACGGCGCATTCACCCATATCGAGTTCCGATCCTACGAGGCGATCGTCACCCGCGGCATTATCCGCGCCGTTCGCGCCGCCGCCCGCGAGGGATTCGATGCCTTCGCCATCGGCTGCTTCTACGACACGGCCCTGCACGACGCTCGCGAAATATCTGGCGACATGATCGTCACCGCGCCATGCCAGTCCTCTTGCGAAATAGCCGCGAGCCTCGCCAACCGATTTGGCGTCATTGTCGGGCGGCGCAAATGGGTCAACCAGATGCAGGCGACCGTGCACGATCACGGCCACCGCGACCGGTTGAGTGGATTTTACCATGTCGAACTTGGTGTCAACGACTTCCAGCGCGACCATGCCGAAACCAACCGCAGACTTACCGATGCGGGCCGCAGGGCGGTCGAGCAGGACTACGCCGAGGCGCTGATCCTCGGTTGCACGCTGGAAGTAGGATTTCACAACGAACTCGCGCAAACGCTTGGCGTACCCGTCATCGATCCGTCGATCGCGGCGCTGAAGCGGGCCGAGTACGCCGCCATTCTGAAGCGCCAGTGCGGTTTCATCCCGAGCCGAAAATGGTCGTGCGAACCGCCTTCGGAGGAGGAAATCGCACGTTTCGGCGGATTCGATGATGGCGAAGCATTCGGCAACCGCGTTGTGGTTCCTGCAAAACCAGGCGCTTCGCTGCTTGCAGCATGAATTCACGCAATACTCTGAAACAAGGATAGCATCCGCATGCCCGTTCCGACCGCCCAACGCCTGACAGCGCTGCGAAAACGCATGAATGAAACCGGCACTGACCTCGTCGCACTCGGACCTGGTCCGAACATCGACTGGCTGCTCGGCTTCCATCCGCATCCCGACGAGCGGCCCTGCCTCCTCCTCGTCGGGCGCGAAAGCGAAGCGTTCCTGATGCCGGCGCTCAATGCCGAGGGCAGCCGCGAAATGACCGACATCGCCTTCCACGAATGGGCTGATGAGGACGGGCCCCTCGCTGCGCTGAACGCGGCGCTTGCCGCCACAGGCACAGACCGGGCCCGCGCCGTATCGCTTGACGAGACCATGCGCGCCGATTTCGCTCTGCTGCTGCTCGACAACCTGCCCAACGCCCGGCGCAGTTTCACCGAAGACACGGTTGGCGCGCTGAGGATGCGCAAGGACGATTCAGAATTCCGGCTCCTGAAGGAAAACGCGCTAATCAACGACCGCGCCATGCAGGCAGCGTTTGCCGCCATTCGGCCTGGCATGACGGAACTCGAGCTCGCTGCCGTTATCCGCGCCCACCATGCCTCCGAGGGTGCGCAGCCTCAGTTCTGGATCGTCGGCTCCGGTCCTAACGGGGCCTTTCCGCACCATCAGACGGGCAACCGCAGATTGGCGGAAGGCGACGCTGTTGTCATCGATATCGGCGGCCGCAAGGATGGTTTCCCCTCCGACATGACCCGCATGGCCGCTGTCGGCCACGTGCCGCAAGGCTACGCCGAAATTCATGCAATCGTCGAAAACGCTGTCCAAGCGGCGCTAAAGGCCGCCAGGCCGGGCGTGCAGGCGAAAGAGGTGGACGCCGCTGCCCGCACGGTCATCGCCGACGCCGGTTACAGCGATTATTTCGTCCACCGCACCGGCCACGGCCTCGGTATCGAGGTTCACGAACCGCCCTACATTACGGCGACGTCGGAAACAGTGCTTGACGAGGGCATGGTGTTTTCCATCGAGCCCGGCATCTATCTGCCTGGCCGCTTCGGACTGAGGCTCGAGGACATTGTCATCCTGCGCGCCGACGGCCCGGAAATACTGTCGAACCTGAAGCGCGACGTCTTCATATCGGGAACATGAGGAATATGTCGAAACAGATTGATCCTTTTACTGTTTCTGTCATCCAGGCCGGTCTCATCGCCGCCGCGGACGAAATGTTCGCCGTTCTAAAAAAGACGGCGATGAGCCCGATTATCTACGAGGTGCTGGATGTCGGGACCGGAATCACCGACGCCGAGGGCAACCTGGTCTCCTCGGGCGCCGGTATTCCCACATTCGTCGGCGTGCTCGACAAGGCGGTGAAACGCATACTCGAGCTCAATTCTGCCGGATCGATCAGGCCCGGCGACATGTTTGTCACCAATGACCCGTATTTTGGCGGCGTCACCCATCTCAACGACGTGGTGATCGCCCTGCCCGTATTCGCTGAAGACGAGCTGGTGGCTTGGACGGCTTCCATTGGCCATTGGAACGATGTCGGCGGCAAGACTCCGGGTTCGATGGCCGTTGACGTGACTGAAATTTTCCAGGAAGGTCTGCGTCTTCCGGCGGTCAAACTGTTCGAAAACGGCAAGCCGCTCGATTCCGTGTTCGACATCATTGCCGCCAATTCGCGCCTGCCGGATTTCGTCCGCGGCGATCTCTGGGCGCAGGTCGCAGCCTCGCGCAAGGCGGAATCGCGCATTCGCCAGTTGGTCGCATCCTACGGACCCGACTCTTACCGGGCAGCGCTAGCCGCCTTGTTCGACGAAGGCGAGAAACGCGGATTGGCCGGCCTCGCCGAACTGCCTGCAGGTACCTACTCGGTCGAGGACGAACAGGACGACGGCGCGATATGGAAAGCCAAGATAACGGTGGCGCCCGACCGTTTTCTCGTTGATCTTTCCGGCAATCCCGCACAGCGAAACGCTCCATACAACACCAGCCGCGACGGAGCAGTTATCTCCGCGCAAATGATCTTCAAGGCGCTGACGGACCCGACTCTTTTTGCCAATGCCGGATCATTCCGCGCTCTCGAGGTGATCACCGAACCGGGTACCATTTTCCATGCCACCGGCACTGCCCCCCATGGCTACTATTTCGAAACCCGAATAAGGCTCTATGACATGCTGTGGCG
>JBFIBB010000044.1:0-17550 GCA_041582695.1 Rhizobiaceae bacterium | reverse complement strand
CGCGATCCGCCTTCAGCGTGTTGACTCTCAAATCGAGTGGCGGACGTTCGGCCAGGCTTGCCGCTTCCTCACACCATTCATCGCCGAACGCTGCTTCAAGCTCTCCGATACACCAATCAGGAACATTGGCAGCTACCGCCGGCGCCAGTTTCGCCTTCTCGAATGCGGCGATTACCTCTCGTTCCCGATCGCTCAACAATTCGGGCGCAAAACGATCCCCGCCAAACGCGACTTCAAGGGTGGAAACGGTTTCGATCCGACTGGAGATGAGCGAACCGAGCGCGATGGCGCGCGGGGAATCGGCGCCCATCATCGCTGCGGCGGACCTTCTGAGCCTCAGCGCGTCGTAGACCAGATTGCCGATCGCAGCGCGGTCGGCGGAGCCGGCAAACCGGTGCGACAAGCCCCAGTCCTTGAGAGCCTCGGCGACCGGACGGTGGCGCCTTTCGATGTCGCCGATTATGTCGATGGCCGCCTGCAGCCTGCCGCCCAGTCTCATGATGATCCGCTAACCTCCGATGGCTCGATAAGCATTTTCAGAAACTGGAGCCACACTTTTCAGCGTCACTGATGCCGGGATGAATTTGGGCGCGGCCGAAATCCAGCCGCGCCCGTCGCCGGTTCAGGCGATGTCGAAGCGATCCGCGTTCATCACCTTGTTCCAGGCGGAGACGAAATCGCGAACGAACTTCTTTTGCGAATCGTCCTGCGCGTAAACCTCAGACAGAGCGCGCAGCTGCGAGTTCGACCCGAAGATCAGGTCGGCCCGGGTGCCGGTCCACCTTACCTTGCCGGTCTTGCGGTCACGACCCTCGAAAACGTCGGCGTCTTCCTTCGTCGGCCGCCATTCGGTGCTCATGTCGAGCAGGTTGACGAAGAAGTCTGTGGTAAGCTTTCCGGTTCGCTTGGTCAGGACGCCGTGTTTCGACTTGCCGTGGTTCGCGCCCAATACGCGCAGGCCACCGACAAGCACCGTCATTTCAGGCGCGGTGAGCGTCAGAAGCTGGGCGCGGTCGACCAGCAGTTCTTCGGCCGTAACCGAGTATTTGGCCTTCTGGTAGTTGCGGAAGCCATCGGCGGCGGGTTCGAGGACGGCAAAGGATTCGACGTCCGTCTGGTCCTGCGACGCATCCGTACGACCCGGCGAGAAGGGAACCTCGATCTTGTGACCGGCGTCGAGCGCGGCTTTTTCGATCGCGGCGCAACCGCCAAGCACGATCAGGTCGGCCAGGGAAACCTGCTTCTTGCCGTGCTTCGCGTTGAAGTCCGCCTGTATTCGCTCCAGCGCCTTCAGCACCTTTTTCAGTTGCGCCGGCTCGTTGACTTCCCAATCCTTTTGCGGTGCGAGCCGGATGCGGGCGCCATTGGCGCCGCCGCGCTTGTCGGAACCGCGGAATGTGGAGGCCGAAGCCCAAGCCGCCGAAACGAGTTGGGCCACAGAAAGGCCAGAAGCAAGGACCGCCGTCTTCAGCGCCTTGATGTCCTTCGATTCGATCAGCTTGTGATCGACTGCGGGAACCGGATCCTGCCAAATGAGTTCTTCCTTGGGCACTTCTGATCCGAGATAGCGCGAACGGGGGCCCATGTCGCGATGGGTGAGCTTGAACCAAGCGCGTGCGAAGGCATCGGCGAACTCGTTGGGATTTGCATGGAAGTGACGCGAGATTTTCTCGTAGTCGGGATCCATGCGCATCGCCATGTCGGCGGTCGACATGAAGATCGGAACCCGTTTGGAGGGATCGCCGGCGTCGGGCGCCATATCCTCTTTCTTCAGGTCTTTCGGCGTCCACACGTTTGCTCCGGCGGGGCTCTTCACCAATTTCCATTCATAGCCGAAGAGAACGTCGAAATAGCCCATGTCCCACTTGACCGGATTCGAGGTCCACGCGCCTTCAAGGCCGGAAGTAATCGCATCACGCCCCTTGCCGCTCTTGTAGCTCGAGAGCCAGCCAAGCCCCATGGCCTCGATCGGCGCGCCTTCGGGTTCCGGCCCTACATTGCTGGCCGGTCCGGCGCCGTGCATCTTGCCGAATGTATGGCCGCCCGCGGTCAGCGCCACGGTCTCATAGTCGTTCATCGCCATGCGGGCGAAGGTTTCACGAATATCGCGTGCGGAGGCCAGCGGATCGGGGTTGCCGTCAGGGCCTTCCGGATTGACATAGATAAGCCCCATCTGGACGGCGGCCAGCGGATTGTCGAGCTCGCGATCTCCGCGATAGCGGCTGTTTTCCTTGTCGCTGGTCGCCAGCCACTCGGTCTCGGAGCCCCAGTAGATGTCCTCCTCCGGCTCCCAGACGTCCTCGCGGCCGCCGCCGAAACCGAACGTCCTGCCGCCCATCGACTCGATGGCGCAGTTGCCGGCGAGGATCATCAGATCAGCCCAGGAAATCCGGTTGCCGTATTTCTTCTTGATCGGCCAGAGCAGGCGGCGCGCCTTGTCGAGATTGCCGTTATCCGGCCAACTGTTGAGCGGCGCGAAGCGCTGCGTGCCGGAACCTGCGCCGCCACGGCCGTCGCCTATGCGGTAAGTACCGGCGCTGTGCCAGGCCATGCGGATGAACAAACCGCCATAGTGGCCATAGTCGGCGGGCCACCAGTCCTGGCTTTCGGTCATCAATGCATAGAGGTCTTTCTTGATGGCTTTCAGATTGAGCTTCTTGAACTCCGCAGCGTAATTGAAACCGCCGCCCATCGGGCTGGACAGCGCGGAATTCTGGTGGAGCATTTTCAGATTCAACTGGTTCGGCCACCACTCCCGGTTGGACGTGCCTCCCATGCTGGTGTGCATGACTGGACATCCACTGATCTTTTCAACGACGTTCATCTCTTTTCTCCGCTATTGTTCTGTAAAATCGTCGATTATGTTCTTATGGATCCCATGCGGTCAGCGTGCCTTGATTCAAGCCAATCCACTCGCACCGCCGTGAAAAGACATTAGCGCAAAGTCAGTTGCGCCGGCCACAATCCGCCAAAGGCGAAATGTCGCAAGCAGGCGTCAACCGGTGGTGGACTGGCGATGAAATACCCTTCTTTTCCGTCAGCTACCGCAGATTCCATATGGGACAGGCCTGGAACTATGACTGTCCGATCTGATAATTTCAAATTGTCTATTTTGATTTCTATGATAATTCTTTCTTATCATGTTGACGACACGGCAATTGCTCTATTTCGAGGCGCTGGCGGAAACCGGCCATTTCGGACAAGCGGCGGAAAAGGTTCACGTTTCACAGCCTGCCCTTTCGGTGCAGATCGGAGAAATGGAGCGCGAGCTCGGTTACCCGGTCGTTGAAAGGAGAAAGAGCGGGGCTGTGTTGACGCGACGCGGCGCGGCGCTTCTTGCCCGAACAAGGACCGTGCTGGAAGAATTGCGCGCCATTGAGCGAGAGGCGCGGCTCGAAGCCGGATTCTTTGACGGTACCCTTCGGCTCGGGATCATACCGACGATAGCACCCTACCTGCTTCCGGAACTTGTGCCGGAGATCAGGAGGGCTCATGCGTCACTGCGTTTGGAAATCAAAGAGACTACGACGGCGCAGCTCGTTGCCGCACTGCAGGCCAACGAGATCGATGCGTTCATTGCCGCGGCGCCGATCGAGGAACCGGGGCTTGCAGGCGAACACCTGTTCGACGACCGGTTTTTCATCGCCGGTTCGGCAGATGAGCGCGATGTGCTGACATCGGCTTCGCAAGGCGATTTTCCCGTCGAACGTCTGCTTCTTCTAGAAGAAGGGCACTGCCTGCGCGACCAGGCGCTGGATGTCTGCGGACTCAAACCCGGACGCCGCCTGGTCAATTACGGTGCCACTTCGATGACGACGCTGCTGCAGATGGTCGAGCACGGCATGGGGCTTACACTGGTGCCGGAGATTGCCATCGAGGCGGAAGTCGGCCACCGGCAACTCGCAATCGCACCTTTCGGCGATCCGGCGCCGTCGCGAGCGGTGACGCTGTTCTCGCCGGCGAGCGCCGCAAACCGCAAGGACCGCGCCGAACTTGCAGCGCTGGTGCGCCGGGTTACGGGAAAGATATCGGTCGCGAACGGGAAATAACGTCAGCCAATTCCGGCGATATGCAGCGCAAACGTCACCCACATCGCGCCAAGAATAAACCAGCCCACCATGAATGCCGGGCGACGGTGGCGGATGCGGTTGGTCGTCGTGTGGATCCAGGCGTGTATGTAGCGCGAGGCGACGAAAAGCCAGGCCAGGATGACCGTGAACAATGTCACGCCATCGGTGGCGAACAGCGCGATGCACAACGGATAGAACAGCGTCGGCAGCTCGAACTGGTTTTCCAGATTGTTGCGGACAAACCGGCTTTCCGGCGGCTCTTCGAGGTTTTCGCGAAACTGGGACGTCTTGGCGCTGCCGGCCCTGACCGCCGCGATGCGGCGTCGCGAAATCAGAACGTAGATACTGTAAATCAGGGCTACATGGGCCAGCATTGGCCAGAAAATGGCTGTTTGGGACATTGACAGTTTCCTGTTTCCGGGTCGTATGCCTTGCAGGCGCTAGACCGCGCCCGGGTAGTTTGGGCTTTCGCGTGTAATGGCCACGTCATGGGTATGGCTTTCGCGCAAACCCGCGCCGGAGATGCGCACGAATGTGGCGCGCTCCCTGAGCGAAGCGAGGTCGGGGGCACCGACATAGCCCATCGCCGCTTTCAGGCCACCGGCGAGCTGATGCAATACGCCCGCAACAGGCCCCTTGTAGGGAACCTGGCCTTCGATCCCTTCCGGCACAAGTTTCAGAGTATCCCTTACTTCAGCCTGGAAGTAGCGGTCGGCCGAGCCGCGCGCCATGGCGCCAACGGACCCCATGCCGCGATAAGCTTTGAACGAGCGGCCCTGATGCAGGTAAACCTCGCCAGGACTCTCGTCGGTGCCGGCAAGCAGCGAGCCGATCATGGCAGCGCTCGCGCCAGCGGCCAGCGCCTTGGCGAGATCGCCCGAATACTTGATGCCGCCATCGGCGATTACCGATGTCCCCCCGGTCTGCGCCGCTTCGACTGCCGCCATGATGGCGGTCAGTTGCGGAACGCCGACGCCGGCAACAATGCGGGTCGTGCAGATAGAGCCCGGGCCAATGCCGACCTTGACCGCGTCGGCACCAGCATCGATCAGCGCCTTGGTGCCGTCGGCGGTGGCGACATTGCCGGCAATAATGCGCACGGAGTTGGACAGCTTTTTCGCCCGCGCGACCGCGTCGAGCACACGCTGCGAATGCCCGTGTGCCGTGTCGATGACCAGAAGGTCGACTCCCGCGTCGATAAGGCGTTCGGCCCTCGCGAAACCGTCGTCTCCGACGCTGGTGGCCGCAGCAACCCGCAGACGGCCCTGCGCGTCCTTGGTGGCGAAAGGATTGAGCTGCGATTTCTCCATGTCCTTGACGGTGATCAGTCCAACGCAATGCCCCTCCGGATCGACCACGAGCAGCTTTTCGATCCGGTGCTGGTGCAGAAGCTGTTTGGCCTCCTCCTGGCCTACGTTCTCGCTGACGGTCACCAGGTTTTCCCGGGTCATCAGCTCATAGACCTTCTGGGCCGGATCGGAGGCAAAGCGCACGTCGCGATTGGTGAGGATGCCGACCAGACGGCCGGTTTTCTGCTTGCCCTTGCGGCTCGTCTCGACGACCGGAATTCCGGAGATGCCGTGCGCCCGCATTATCGCCTGTGCATCGGCCAATGTAGCATCCGGGCCGATGGTAACCGGATTGACCACCATTCCGCTCTCGAACTTCTTTACCTGGCGAACCTCTTCGGCCTGGACGTCTGGGTCCAGATTGCGGTGAATGACACCGATTCCGCCGGCCTGCGCCATCGCAATCGCGAGACGTGATTCGGTGACCGTGTCCATGGCCGACGACAGGATGGGCAGGTTAAGCTTTATGTCGCCGGCGATCGTGGTGGTGATGTCGGTATCGCCGGGCATCACCTGGGAGTGGCCGGGCTGAAGCAAAACGTCGTCAAAGGTGAGCGCTTCGCCGCCGGTGGCAGTTTCGATGATCTTGGCCATTGCCGCTCCTTCGCAAGCATCGGATAGGGGAAAATCCGTTCATTCCGGAACGCCGCTGCAGCGCCCGATGAATCGATCTTCCCTTTCAGGATTGGCACGGGCTGGTACCACGGGCATGACAATATGAAAAGACATGTTCGCTGCAAGTTGGGTGGATATATGTGCGACTTGCCACCGCCATAACTTGCAAGGAAGGATATTTACCGCCACACAAGGCATTTCTGCGCTGACAGGTAAGACGGCACATGGATGAAAGAGTAGTCGCGCCCGGCGAAGAAGGCGACAAACCATCCCGGACAATGCTGCGCGAGCAATTCACGTTCACCGGCAAGGCGGGTGAGTATTTCGGAATCTGGATCGTCAACGTCCTGCTAACCATCGTTACGCTCGGCATCTATTCCGCGTGGGCAAAGGTACGGCGCAAACGTTATTTCTACGGCAACACCTGGCTCGCCGGATCCTCGTTCGAATATCACGCCCGTCCGGTCGCCATTCTGATCGGGCGCATTATCGTCCTGGCGTTGCTGGTGGCGTACAATCTGTCAGTGCAGTTTCTACCCATCGTCGGCGCCTTGCTAGGCGTGGCGTTTCTGTTTGCGATTCCATGGTTCGTCGTGCGCGGGTTGAGGTTCAATGCACGGGTTACAAGCTACCGTAACATCCGTTTCGATTTTACCGGCGGTTACTGGGGGGCGTTCCTCGCATATGTGCTCGGCGGCGTGCTTGCCTATTCGACAATGGGCATTCTTGCACCGATCGCCTCGCAGTGGATGTGGAACTATACGCTGGGCAATTTGAGATACGGCGACCGGCCCATCTCGTGCGATCCCCGGCTGGAAAAGCTCTACGGCCAATGGCTGGCGCCGTTTGTGACGGTTGTCGGCGGCCTGGCGGCCATGGCGCTGATTGCGGGAATTGCCGGCTTCCTGATCTTCTCGGGAATCGTCGATCTTTCCGACCGGTTCGATTTCGGCGACAATCCGCCTGTCTATCTTTTTGTCATCGGACTCTATGGCGCATTCATCCCCTTTTTCCTGTTGTTCGCCGTAGCGGGGCTGATCTACCATGCGGGTGTCCGCAATGTGGTCTTCAACGAGACCGTGATAGACAGCCGCCACCTGTTGTCATCGACGCTGTCGCGACGCCGCTATACCTGGATTGCCGTGACCAATTTTCTGGCTACGATCTTCTCACTGGGTCTTGCCCGGCCATGGGCGGCAGTGCGCATGGCAAGATACATGGCGGCATGCACGGCTTTGCATTCAACCGGATCGCTTGACCGGTATTTCGGTGAAGTGAACGCCGTCGGCAGTGCGACCGGCTCGGAATTCATGGATGTAGAGGGATTTGACTTTGGCTTCTGACCGGGACCGGCCGAGGGAAGTCACGGGGCACTGGTTCGCACCGGCTTCCAGCCGCAAGCACGAAGCGAAGTTGACTGTCTCCGACAGCCTTTTCCTGCTGGTCAGGGACCTTTCAGGCGTGGAACTGACCCGCGCCACGATTGGCGAAGTCGCGGTGTCCGACAGGGTGGGATCGATCCCCCGCAGGATCACGTTTCCGGATGGCTGCGTGTTCGAAACGAACGACAATGATGCGGTCGACCGCGCGCTTTCCGGGCACCGCAGGTCCGCGGCGGGCCTGGTGCACCGGTTGGAGCGGTTTCACCCGCGCCTGATTTTCGTCGTTGCGCTGGTGGCGGTGGCCGGCTTCTCGCTTTACCGCTTCGCACTCCCGATCCTTGTCGAGGTCGCCGTGGTCGTCACGCCCGATGTTGTTCCCGTGCTGATGAGCAAGGCGGCGATGAAGTCGCTCGACCAGACGATTTTCGAGGAATCGACACTGGAAACCGGCAAACGAGACGAAATAAGCAGCGGTTTCGCCGAGATCGCTGAGTTTTCGGAGCGCGGGACAGGGGGATACGAGCTGTTGTTCCGCGGCGGCGGCATCATCGGCCCCAACGCATTCGCGCTGCCGGACGGCACCGTCGTCCTGACCGACGAGCTGGTCGAACTCGCAGCCGATGATATCGACATGATCCTGGGCGTTCTGGCGCACGAGATCGGCCATGTGCATCACGATCACAGCCTGCGCAGGCTTTATCGGGCGGCCGGTGTGACCGGACTAATCCTGTTGATCGGCGGCGACATCGGCGCCGGCGCGGAGGACCTGCTGATCCAGGGTTCGGCGCTGCTGACACTCAGCTACTCGCGATCGCACGAGTCGGAAGCCGACCGCTATTCGGTCGAACTGATGAAGCGGGCCGGGCGCGATCCGGCAGCGATCGCCCGGTTCTTTCAGCTGCTTGTCGACAAGTTCGGCGACCAGGGAGACCTGGATATCCTGTCGACACATCCGGCGACCGCCGCGCGTATTGCCGAGGCGCAGCGTTATGCCCGGGAATTGACGGGACAATAAAAAACGGCCCGGCGAAACCGATAGGCGGTGCAGCCGGGCCGTACCGGCCAAAGGAGGGGCGCTGGCCGGAAATCGCAGATTTTCAGAGATCCAGTTGATATGTCTCCGGGATCCAGCGGAACCCGTCACCGAGCGGTTCCACGTAACCGACCGACGGGAACGGCATGTGATAGCCGATGAAAGGCATCCGTTCCGATGCGAGCATGCCGAATATGTTGCGCCGCGCTTCGGCAGCCTGGTCCTTGATCGCGTCGAACTTGACTTCCCATGCCGGCTTCTGCAGCGACAGGACGTAGTGATTTGCCGTGTCGGCGGTGATCGCCATTTTTCGGCCGGCGGATTCGACCAGGAAGACCATGTGTCCAGGGGTATGGCCAAAGGCCTCCATGCCGGTGATGCCTGGCACGACTTCTCCGCCCTCGCCAATGAAGGTCATCTTGTCGGCAAGCGGTTTGACAGTGGCGGCAATCAATTTCGCGAGGCCTTCGGTCGGTCCGCTCATGCGCTCTTCGGCGGTCCAGAAATCGAACTCGACCTGGCCGGTAACGTATCGCGCATTCGGGAAAGCTGGCTTGCCGTCCTCCATGAGACCGCCAATGTGGTCGGGATGCATATGGGTGATTACAACGACCGAGACCTCTTCGGCATTGACACCTCCGTCCGCCAAATTGGCCAGGGTCTTTCCGGCTCCGCCCTCGCGGCGCGAGGCGCCATTACCGGTGTCGAACAGCACCACATCGCTGCCGGTGCGGATAACTGTCGGAGCAAACCCGAGGAGGAACTTGTCGGCAGGCAAAAAGTTATTCTGAAGCAGCGCGCTGACATCCTCTTTTGTCTGGTCGGTGCCGAAGATCGATTGCGGATCCGGCACGGGAAAAGCGCCGTCGTTGATGGTGGCAATCTCGAAATCGCCGAGTTTGAATCCGTGCGTTCCCGCGCCTCCCATTCTCATCGGCATCGAGTGGGCTTCGGCTCTTGCCGTCCGCACCATGATTTGCGGAGCGGCAAACGTCACCGCGGCGGCGGCGCCGAACTTTATGAGCGAGCGGCGATTTGTCAGAACTGTCATTCCCGAATCTCCCTTTCTTCAACATGTCGCCCCGGTAAGTAAACGTATCTGGAGCGATAATTAGTTCGATCAAGGCAACAAACCCGAAAGCCGGCGCGTTTCACGATGAACGCAGCGTCAACATACCCGCCCAAACTGGCGGGCAGGGCCAAATTGTGCCAGTAGGACAGGGCACCCGAAACCGGCAGACGCTCCGCCTTGAACAAAACAATCCCCGCCATACTCGCTGTCGCCCTGTTCATGGAGATGATGGATTCCACCGTTATCGCCACATCGCTGCCGGCGATTGCGGCCGATATCGGTACGGACCCGATCGCGCTGAAGCTGGCCTTGACCGCGTATCTCGTATCAGTCGCAATCTTCATCCCCGTGTCAGGCTGGATGGCGGATGAGTTCGGCGCGAAACGGGTGTTCTGCAGCGCGATTGCCGTGTTCGTTGTGGGTTCGATCGCCTGCGCCTATGCGGGCTCCCTAGGCGGCTTCGTCGCGGCGCGATTCCTGCAGGGCATGGGAGGAGCGATGATGACTCCCGTTGGCAGGCTGGTACTGGTTCGCCTGACCCCAAAGCGCCAGCTTGTCAGCGCGATGGCATGGCTCACCGTACCGGCGCTGATCGGGCCATTGGCCGGCCCGCCGGTCGGCGGATTCATCACCACCTATTTTTCATGGCACTGGATATTCCTGATCAACGTTCCGATCGGGCTCCTGGGCATCGTACTGGCGATCAAGGTATTGCCGGCAATCGAACGAGAGGAAAACGGACGTATCGATCTTACGGGTTTCGTGCTTTCGGGGCTCGCCGCATCGGGTATCGTGTTCGGCCTGTCGGTGGTCAGCCTTCCGGCGCTGCCTCCGGCGGTCGGTATTTCGGCCGTCATTGTCGGCGCAGCGTCAGCAACACTTTATGTGCGCCATGCGCGGCGAAAGCCGCAGCCGCTTCTGAACCTGCGGATCTTCGCAAACAACTCCTTCCGCGCCGCGGTTGCCGGCGCCTCTTTCTTCCGCATCGGCGCGGGAGCGGTTCCATTCCTGCTGCCGCTGATGTTCCAGCTCGGTTTCGGAATGACACCATTCAAATCCGGATTGCTGACTTTCGCCTCCGCGCTCGGCGCGATCGGGTTGAAATTCTTTGCGGCGAAGTTCCTCCGCATAGCGGGATTTCGCACCATTCTGATTGTCGCCGGGGTGGCCGGATCGGCGATGATTGCGGTCAATGGCTGGTTTACCGCGCAAACGCCGGTGGCCGTTATCGTCGGCGTGCTACTGGTCGCCGGTTTCCTGCGCTCGCTGTTTTTCACCTCGGCCAACGCCCTGGTGTTCGCCGACACGCCGCCGGAAGAAACCGCGCAGGCCACCGCGATGAGCGCCGTGCTCCAGCAGGTGTCGATCGCCATCGGCGTGGCCGTTGCCGGGGCGGTGCTGGAAGCGGTGACGTTCATGACGGGCGAACCGCTCGGGCTCGACCATTTCCGGATCGCATTCGTCGTGGTCGCGATACTGACGGGACTGTCGGCGCTTGCCTTCCTGCCGCTCGACAAAGGCGCCGGACAATCGGTTTCCGGTCACCAGTTGCGGCCGGCAGGCCCGGGCGGCCGGACGCCGGTCAATCTGCCGCCGTCCCCCTGAAGTCTATCGCCAGCAGATAAAGCTCGACGGATTCCGATCGACTGGCCTGCGGCTTGACATGGTGGATGGTACGGAAGTTCCTCTTGAGCAACGCGAGCAGGTCAGCGCCGGCGCCGCCCTGAAAGGTCTTGGTCAGGAAGTGCCCGCCGGGCTTCAACACGGAAATGGCGAAATCGGCGGCAACCTCGCACAGATGCATCGTGCGCAGATGGTCAGTGCGGCGATGGCCTGTGGTCGGCGCCGCCATGTCGGACAGAACGATGTCGGGTCTGCCCCCGAGCGCCTCGATCAAGGCGTCGGGCGCGTCGTCATCGAGAAAGTCCTTTTGCAGAAACGCCGCCCCGGGAACCGGGTCCATTTCAAGATAGTCGATTGCGGCAATCGACGGGCTTTCATCTGTCGATCTGCAGCGCGCGACGCTGACCTGACACCAGCCTCCCGGCGCCGAACCGAGGTCGACGACGCGGGCGCCGGGTTTGAGGATGCCGTAGCGGTCGTCGATCTCGATCAGCTTGAAGGCGGCGCGGGAACGATAGCCTTCGGCCTTGGCCTGATGAACATAAGGGTCGTTCATGTGCCGTTCGAGCCAACGGCGCGAGGAGGGTTTCAGGCCGCTCTTCTTCTTGACGCGGGTTTTGAGCGCGCGGGCGCCGCCGCCAGGCCTGGCCGCTTTCTTCATCAGTTCCGCCTTGCCGGATAGCGGCCGTTGGCGCGGCCCCTGCGCCATACGCCATCGGCGGCCATCAGCTCGGTCAGTATACCCTCACGCAGCCCCCGGTCGGCGACGCGCAGGCGCTCGGCCGGCCATGCGCGCCGGATCGCTTCCAATATCGCGCATCCGGCGAGCACGAGATCGGCGCGGTCGGCGCCGATACATGCGTTCGCGACGCGCTCCTCGAAGCTCCAGCCCATCAGGCGCTCGAGAATGGCGTCTGTTTCGCTGCTGGTCATCCACAATCCATCGACCCTGCGGCGGTCGTAGCGCTCCAGCCCGAGATGGATGCCGGCGAGCGTCGTGACGGTTCCGGACGTGCCGAGAAGATGAAAGCGTGGACCCGCGGCTATGCGGTCAAGGCGATTTCTTTCCTTGAAATCCTCAAGCATGCCGGCGACGTCGGCGATCATCGCCTCGAAGGACTCCGGCGTGACTTCGCGTCCGCCGAAGCGCTCGGCGAGCGACACCACTCCGACCGGAAGCGAGGTCCAGGCAACGATGTGCCGCGCCAGCCTCGGCGTGCGCCGTTCCGAAAGATCGATGAGAGCGATTTCGGACGAGCCGCCGCCGATATCGAACAGAACCACGCCTTCGGTCTCGCGCTCTACCAGCGAGGAACAGCCGGAAACAGCAAGCCTCGCCTCTGTCTCGCGGTCGACGATCTCAAGTTTAAGACCGGTTTCCTCATGAACCCGCGCAAGGAACTCCGCGCCGTTCTCGGCAGCGCGGCAGGCTTCGGTGGCAATCAACCTGTTGCGTCCGTCCGGTTTGGCGCGCAGCTTGGCCGCGCAAATCTTGAGCGCATCGATCGACCGGTCCATCGCCGCCTCGCTGAGCCTGCCATTGACCGAAAGGCCTTCGCCGAGCCTGACGATGCGGGAGAATGCATCGACGACGCGGAACTGACCGGGACGTGTGGGCACCGCGATGAGCAGGCGGCAGTTGTTGGTGCCGAGATCGAGCGCCGCATAGGTGCGCGAATGATGTTGACGCCGGAACGCCGGCTTTGCGGGCTGGATTTGCGGGGAGGCGGATTGAGCGGGCGCGGCGCCATTGATCCGCCCCGGTTTCTCGCCATTGTCACGAAATTCCCCTTCGCGGGCGAAGACCTTGCGGCCCCGCTTTC
This sequence comes from Rhizobiaceae bacterium, assembly GCA_041582695.1. Classification (GTDB taxonomy): domain Bacteria; phylum Pseudomonadota; class Alphaproteobacteria; order Rhizobiales; family Rhizobiaceae; genus JAWKWH01. The sequence goes on along the minus strand of JBFIBB010000044.1, from coordinate 4,583 downwards.
TCCTGCGGCGCTTCTTGCGCCGGTTCTGGTTGCCTGGGTTGCCGCCATGGTCCGGCGCGCCGCCGGATCCATTGTGCATGACGCCGCTTGCGCCGCTGCCATGCCGTGAATCCGAGCCTGTTTCGGCCGGTTCACCTGCGGACTCCCCAGTCAGCGGAACAAGCCCGCCGGCATCGGGGTCGCTCAAAGCCGTTTCCTTCGCGCCGCGCTGCCCCAAAGGGCGCTGCTCGCGCTTGCCTCATACTTACGTTGCCTCCAGTGTACCAGCGGTCGGGTGAAATCCCAAGCACGCTTTTCACGCTGCGCGAAATTGGTAAATCGCGGGCGCAACGGCGCCGGATTTGCAAATTCTTGCGACTTGACTATTTTTACCGGGCTCGGTTATGAACCGCGCATCCTGCGGCGCGACGCGTTGCGAATTTCGTTGGGGAATAGGTTAACGGTAGACCCACGGACTCTGACTCCGTTAGTCCTGGTTCGAATCCAGGTTCCCCAGCCAAACCTTTTCTTCCCAGGTGATTCCGATTCGTTGCGGTGTTCTCGCCCGGTAACGGGATCAGCCATAAGGTCATATCCCGGCTGCAGGGCAATTCGAAGGAATCAAGCGCGGCCGGATAGGCGCCACGGCGGAATTTTGAGACTCATCCCGTATCCGCGCAGCTCGATCAGGTTGGAAAATCATCCGGTCATGACGCTGTCTTGACCGTTTCCGCTTCGGGATTTCTGATTCTCAACCCGGTACCGAGAAGGGCAGCGAGCAGGAGCGAGACCGCGATGACCGATATGCTGGCCGTCCACCCAAATCGGACGAAAATCTGGCCGACCAGAGCGCCGCCCGCCAAACCGCCTAGATAATAACTCGCAAGATACAGACCGCTGGCGGCGGCGCGGTCGGTCGTGGCGGCGCGGCCGACGAAGCCGGTACCGACCGCCTGCGCAAAGAAGGTGCCGACGCCAACGAAAACCATGCCGGCGAGAACCACCGGCAGGCTTGGCGACAACAGCAACGCAAGACCCGCCATCGCGACAAGCAATCCGATCCAGAGTGCGGGCCGGGTTCCGATGCGGGTGGCGAACGCGCCGGCAAGCGGCGTTGTCAACATCGATGGAAGGAATACGAAATACACTATGCCGAGCGACATGCTGTTCAGCGACAGCGGCGCCTGCGAAAGCACGAAATTGATGTAAGTGAACACGCCGATGAATGCGAACAGGATAAGGAAGCCGATGCCGAAACTTGCGCGCAAGGCCGGGTTGGAAAGATGGCGGGCCCAGCTTTGCAAAGGCGAGCCGGCGTAGACCGCCGAAGCCATTGGCGGCATTCTGTCGAAATTTGTGAAGACCAGGAGCGCGCCAGCGATATTGAGCGCGGCGAAGAGAAAGAAGTTCGCGTGCAGGCCAAAAAGATCGGTGGCGCTCGCCGAAACCAGCCTGCCGACGAGGTTGCTGGCGACCACGCCGGTGATATAGGCGGCAAGGGCGCTCGCAGTTCCCGCGGCGCTCAGATGCTCCGCCAGATAGGTCATGGTCAGCGCGAACGCCGCCGCCATGAGAACGCCCTGAACGATGCGCAGAATTGTGAATGTCGCGAGATCGGGCGCAAAGGCGAGCATGGCCGTTGGTATTGCCAGAAGCGCCAGGCACACTCCGATTCCGCGGCGCCGGTTGATGCGATTGGCGACGAGTGCGATACCGAGACAGGAAACCGCCATTCCTATGGTGCTGGCGTTGACCGCGAAGCCGATCGCCGCTGGCGATACAGCATATGTCTCTGCCAATGTCGGCAGGATCGCCTGTATGGCGAAAAGGTCAACCAGGGTCAGAAATCCAGCGAGACCGGTCACGACCGATCTAAGTTCGCGCATCCGCTGCGGCGACATGTCGGCGGATTGCGGCATACGAATGGCATCGGGAAGAATTTGCATAGGCCTGGTTCCAGCGTTTCCTGATCCTGGATAGAACCATCACGCGTCATCTCAGTGAAATGCCAGGTTGCTCTAATGTCGATGCGCGACGGCTATTGATTCCAGCAACAGCCGGTATTTCTCATCGCCGGCACCGCGCCGTAATGTCGAACCGATCAGAATTGAAGGAGTAGCCATATGCTTACCAGAAACAGACAGGGCAAAGCCGATACCGAGGCAAAAGCAGGTTCGGCCCTTGCGGGTAGAACGGCAATTGTCACCGGTTCGACTAGCGGTATCGGGCTCGGTATCGCCCGTGCGTTCGCGGCGGCCGGCATGAATGTCATGCTCAACGGTTTCGGCAATGCCGGCGAAATCGAGGCCATTGGCAAGGAAATCGAAAACAGCCATGGCGTGGGCGTCGACTATTCGCCCGCCGACATGTCGAAACCGGCCGAAATCGCCGCCATGGCGGCGCAGGCCGCCGATCGATTCGGCGCAGTGGATGTGCTGGTCAACAATGCCGGCATCCAGCATGTCGAAGCCATTGAGACATTTCCGCCCGAAAAATGGGATGCGATTATCGCGATCAATCTTTCATCGTCGTTTCACGCGATGCGTGCCGTCATACCTGGCATGAAGAAACGCAAATGGGGCCGCATCGTCAATATCGCCTCGGCGCACGGCTTTGTCGCCTCACCCTTTAAATCCGCCTATGTGGCGGCTAAACACGGAATTCTCGGCCTGACCAAGACGGCTGCGCTGGAAACAGCGGAGTCGGGCATCACGGTGAATGCGATCTGCCCGGGCTACGTGCTGACGCCACTGGTGGAAAAGCAGATACCAGAAACGGCAAAAGCCCGCGGAATCACGGAAGACGAGGTGATACGCGACGTGCTTCTCAAAGCCCAGCCGACAAAACAGTTCGTGACGACGGAACAGGTAGCCGCGCTGACTGTTTTTCTCTGCTCGGAGGAGGCGGCCTCGATTACCGGCGCGGCGCTTCCGATCGAGGGTGGCTGGATTGCACAGTGATCGCGACAGGAGGCGATGATGGAACAGGAGTCGAAGGTGAAAAACAGTGGCGGCCGGGTCGCTCTCGTCGAACCGCGCCAACAGGTGGTTCTGGTGTTTCAGGGAGGCGGCGCACTCGGCTCCTTTCAGGCCGGAGTGTACCAGGCGATGCATGAGGCAGGCATCGAACCCGACTGGATCGTCGGTACATCAATCGGTGCGATCAACGCGAGCCTGATCGCCGGCAATGCGCCCGAAGAACGGGTCGAAAAACTCAAGGAATTCTGGGAACGCGTCACCCAAAGATCGATGTTCGACGAGATCGGATTGTGGCCGCAACTGTCGCGTTCGACAAAATATTTCAGCGCCCTTTGGGAAGGGGTTCCGGGATTCTTCAAGCCCAACCCGGTTGCCTACCAGCATCCGCACTACAAGCTCGGGCCCGAAGGCGCGGCCTATTACAGCGTCAAGGAACTTCGCAAGACGCTGACCGAATTGGTCGACTTCGGTCGCATCAACAAGGACGGGCCGCGGCTCACCGTTGGCGCCGCCCAGGTCAAGAGCAGCAAGATGCGCTATTTCGACAGTCGCGAGATGCCAGTCGCCATCGAGCACGTTCTGGCGTCAGGCGCGCTGCCTCCGGCCTTTCCGGCCGTCCGTATCGAAGGCGAACTCTACTGGGACGGCGGCATTCTTTCGAACACGCCGACGGAGGTGATCTTCGAGGACAATCCGCGCCGCAATGCACTCATCTTCGCGGTGCATCTGTGGAACCCGGACGGCGCCGAACCGGAGACGATCTGGGAGGTGTTGCACCGGCACAAGGACATTCAGTATTCAAGCCGGGTCGCCAATCATATTGTCCGCCAGAAACAGACCCACAGGTTGCGCCACGTGATCAAGCAACTGGCAGCCTATCTGCCGGAGGACATTCGCAAGAACCCCGAAGTGCGGGAGTTGGAAAGTTGGGGCTGCACGACGCAGATGCATATCGTGCGGCTGCTGGCGCCGATGCTCGCCAATGACGACCATACCAAGGATGCTGATTTCAGCGCGTCCGGCATTCGCCAGCGCTGGCAGGCGGGTTATGAGAACACGATGAAAGCAATCGAACACGCGCCTTGGCAGGCAGAATGCGACCCGCTGGAGGGCGTCATTCTTCACGAACCGCCTTATACCTTGTCGTCCGAGGGTGACAGTATCGAATCCGTCGTCAGCGAAACTGCTCATTCGACGCATCTTTCGGCCGCGGAGTAGCCGTTCCCACGATTTGCCGGGGCTGGCCAGCGCCGTCCCGGCAAATTTATGCGTCTGCGGGTAATCTATTCCGCCAGCACCTTCAGCAGATCGTCGACATCCATCCGCTTGCGATAGTCGGGATCCACGAATCGTCCGACCACCCGCCCGTCCTGGCCGACGACAAACGTCGCCGGTATCGGCAGAATCCAGGAATCGCTGTCATTGTAGTTGGCGATATCCCAGCCGGCGGCAATCATACCTTTGCGCTTGGCGTCGTCTATCTTGATCGCCAAGTCGAGATCGAGCGCATATCCGTTGTCGAGGTCTGACAGGACCGGAAAATCCGCACCGGACTCGGATTTGAGACGCCTGTTGAATTTCTGCGTCTCCGGAGTGATCGCGACGAGCTGCGCGCCGGCATCGGCG
>JBFIBB010000043.1:0-17738 GCA_041582695.1 Rhizobiaceae bacterium | reverse complement strand
CGGCGCGATCGGCGGCGCGATCGGCGGCGTGGCTGCCGGCATGATCCTTGCCGCGCTCACCGGTTCGGCCAGCTACGGTCTGTTTGTCGTCGCCATCCTTCTGTCGGTCGTCTCGCAATTCGGCGATCTTTTCGAATCGAGCGTCAAACGGTTTGCCGGCGTCAAGGATTCCGGCAATCTCATTCCCGGACATGGTGGCGTCATGGATCGCGTTGACGGCCTTGTTGCAGCCGCCATTGCGCTTTATGTCATTGGCGCGTTTGGGGGCAGCATGAATCATCCGGCATCAACCCTGTTTTAATGCCGGCGCTGCCACTCACCGGACCGAACACATGCCATGCCGGCGCAAAGCCGGCGACGTGACACTCTGGGGGACCGTTTGCCCGACATATTTCTCACACTTTTGAGTACCGACGGAATCCTTGTCGGTACCATCGTTCCTTTTCTCATTGTGTTGTCGGTCGTGGTATTCGTCCACGAGATGGGCCATTACCTTGTCGGCCGTTGGTGCGGCATAGGCGTCAAGGCATTTTCGATCGGTTTCGGCCCCGAACTGCTCGGTTTCAACGACAGGCGCGGAACACGTTGGAAACTTTCGGCAATTCCGCTTGGCGGGTATGTGAAGTTCACCGGCGACATGCTCGTGACCAGCGCTCCGAACAGCGAGGAAATGGACAAACTTTCGGAGGCGGAAAGAAAGATTGCGTTCCACAACCAGCCGGTTTGGAAACGCGCCGCAACCGTGTTTGCTGGACCGTTTTTCAACTTCATCCTTGCAACGGTTGTATTCACCGTTATGTTCTCCATGTACGGCAAGTTCGTGTCCGAACCGATGGTCGCCGAGGTTTTGCCCGACAGCCCGGCGGCAGCCGCCGGATTTCAGCCCGGCGACAGGTTCATTTCTCTTGATGGCAATCGGGTCCGCACTTTCAATGACGTGCAACGCTATGTCTCGGCCCGCGCCGGCGACCGTATCCGGTTCGTCATGTTCCGCGACGGCCAGGAGATCGAGCTGTTCGCAGTGCCGGAAGTAAGCGAACAGACCGACCCGCTCGGCAACGTCTTCAAGATCGGCCTGATCGGCGTACGCAACGACGAATCGCTTGGACAGCCCCGTATCGTCGAGTTCGGCCCCTTGCAGGCGTTCGCCGAGGCGATCTCCGAAACCGGCTACGTCATCGTGCGCACCGGGCAGTTCCTAAAGCGCTTCGCCTCGGGTCGCGAGGACAGGTGCCAGCTTGGAGGCCCGATAAAAATCGCCGACATGGCCGGCAAGGCTGCCAAAAAGGGTGTCGAATGGCTGGTTCAGCTAACGGCGCTGCTTTCGGTCGGTATCGGTTTCCTCAATCTCCTGCCGATCCCGCCGCTCGATGGCGGTCATCTGGTGTTCTACGGCTATGAGGCGGTGGCGCGCAAACCGCCATCGGAGCAGGTACTCGAATGGTTTTTCAGAATCGGGCTGATTCTCGTGCTCGCCTTCATGATCTTCGTGTTCTGGAACGATATTTTCGGCTGCTGAGAATGACCCGGGATTCGCAAAATTGACACGCTGTTTACCATAATGGCCGATTTGGCGTGGCCCGAATGTCACTCCCGTGTGATTCATAAACCGAAATTAACCGGACGCCTTGCGTATAGATAAAATCCGGTTAATACGGTAAGTGAAATCAACCGTGTATTCGGTTTTCTCGCCGTGGGGACTACGAGAAAAAAAGGTAACTTGGCCCGATGAAGGCAATATGGAATTTGGTACGCGCTGCTTCAGCGGTCGTAATGCTGGCATTCGCGATGTTCCCGTTGGGATCGGCATTGCCGTTGGGTGCGGTCTCGCAGGCGCAAGCCGCGGTAGTCTCGTCTATCGAGGTGCGGGGCAACCAGCGCGTCGATGCGGAAACAATCCGCAGCTATGTCGGCATCAAGCCGGGCGTCTCATTCAGCAATGCAGATATCGACGAAGCGGTTAAGCGGCTGTTTGCCACGGGTCTGTTCTCGGATGTCAGCGTTTTCCAGTCCGGCCGCACGCTGGTTGTGTCCGTCGAGGAATACGCCATCGTCAACCAGGTCCTGTTTCAAGGCAACAAGAAGCTGAAAGACGACCGGCTTTCGCGTGTTGTTCAGCTCAAACCACGCGGTACGTTCTCGCAATCCACACTTGAACTGGACGAGCAGGCAATTCGCGACGCCTATTCGGCGATTGGTCGCAGCGACGCGGTCGTCAACTCGCAGGTCATCGACTTGGGTAGCAATCGCGTCAATGTGGTCTTCAATATCACTGAGGGCGGCCGGACCAAGATCGCGACCATCAATTTCGTCGGCAACAACGCATTCTCCGATCGCCGCCTCGCCGGCGTGATCGCGACGAAGAAATCGAACCTCCTGTCATTCATTGCCCGCGATGACGTCTATGACGAAGATCGTCTGCGTGCCGATGAAGAAACGCTGCGTCGCTTTTACTACAATCGCGGATTTGCCGACTTCCGAGTGATTTCATCCACTGCCGAACTGGATGATGCGGAGAACGAGTATATCGTCACCATTACGGTGGACGAAGGCGAGCGCTACCGTTTCGGCAATATTGTCATCGAAAGCACCGTCAGTGGCGTCGACGGTGAATCGCTGCGGCATCTGCTCGAGACGCATGAAGGCGATGTTTATAGCGCCAAGGATGTGGAGGACACGCTGATCGCGCTGACCGAACATCTGGCGGGACTGGGCTACGCTTTTGCGCAGGTAACGCCGCGCGGCGACCGCGATTTCGAGACCCGGACAATCGGTGTCGTCTACTCCGTCGATCAGGGACCCCGTACATATATCCAGCGCATCGAAATCCGCGGAAACACCCGCACTCGCGACTATGTGATCCGCCGCGAATTTGATATCTCCGAGGGCGATGCGTTCAATCAGGTAATGGTCCAGCGCGCCAAACGCCGGCTTGAGGATCTTGATTATTTCACGGCCGTGAACATTTCGACCGCGCCGGGTTCGCAGCCCGATCAGGTGGTGCTCGTTGTCGATGTGATCGAGAAATCGACTGGCGAATTCTCTATCGGCGCAGGTTACTCGACCGGTGGCACCAATCCGGGACCGTCCGTGGAAATCGGGGTCACCGAGCGCAACTTCCTTGGCCGCGGCCAGTTCATTAAGGTGTCAGTCGGCGGTGGCGAGGATACGCGCAACTATCAGCTTTCCTTCACCGAGCCGTACCTGTTCGGACGCAGGATTTCCGGCGGTTTCGACATATACCGGCAAACCCGGCAGGACACTGGCTATGATATTGAATTGACTGGTGCATCAATCCGGTTCGGCCTTCCGATTACCAAGGCGTTATCCAGCCAGATTGCGTACAATCTGTCCCAGGAATCGTACAATATCACTGCTGCGGGATGCCCAGGTCCTGCTCCCGGGTGCACGGTTGCCACTGCCATCCAGCAAGCGGCGGCATTGAGCCCTTGGATCAAATCCTCAGTCAGCGGTACTTTGGTCTACAACACGATCGACGACCCCAAGGACCCGCATGACGGTATTTACGCGACGAGCACTGTCGAGGTCGCTGGCCTGGGCGGCGACGCCAAATACGCCAAGTTCACCGGCAGAGCTTCCTACTACCGCACGCTGCTGGATGAAGCCGATGTCGTTGGCGTGATATCCGGTGGCGCCGGCCATATCGCCTACTATGGCGGCGGCGCCCAGCGGGCATTCGACTTGTTCCAGGGCAGCGCCAAGATGATCCGCGGTTTCGAATCTGCCGGTTGGGGGCCGTTTGATCCGGGTGCCGCCGGTGGCGTTGGCGATCACCTCGGTGGCACTACTTACTTCCATGGCTCCGTGGAAGCGCAGTTCCCGATGCCAGTCGTTCCCGACAGCCTCGGCATCAAGGGTGCCGTGTTTGCCGACGCGGCGACGCTGTATGGAAACAGCCTGCCGCCGACCGGAGCGCCTTTGGTTAGCACCGGCTCTGCCCTGCGTGCATCGGCCGGCGTCAGCCTGATCTGGAACTCGCCGTTTGGTCCGCTGCGGGTCGACTACGCAGTGCCGATCGAAAAGCAGCCCACCGACAGGCTGCAGGAGTTCAATTTCGGCATCTCCAGCCGCTTCTAGCACCGCTTCTACCGGCGCCGGGCTCAAGTACGGAGGCCCGGCGTGGAAGGCACTCATGACAGAACCGGTTTTCTTCCCGCCGTCGCGAACATGCACAGCCGGTGAGATCGCGGCGATGGTCGGCGCGCACCTACACGATTCCTCCCTGTCCGGAACACAGCTTTGCCGGATATCGCCCTTGGGTGAGGGCGGCGATGGTGCGCTCGTCTACGCTGAAAACATCAAGCAGGCAAATGCGGTGCGAACCCTGTCGGCGGCCGCGATACTGTGTCCGGCTTCGCTGGTGCAACATGTTCCCGCCGGTGTGGCGGTCCTGGTTTCGGACAAGCCGCGCGCCGATTTCGCCGCAGTCGGAAGGCTGCTTTTTCCGGAAGCGGTCAGGCCCGCCGCGCTGACTGGTGAAACGGGTATCTCGGCGGCGGCGCATGTTTCCAAACATGCCGAAATCGAATCCGGTGCGATCGTAGAGGCGGGCGCAATAATCAGCCACGGCGCGGCCGTCGGCTCCGGCTCGGTGATCGCCCCACATGCCGTCATCGGTCCCGGTGTTCAAATCGGCCGCGAATGCTTCATCGGACCCGGCGCATCGATAGTTGCATCCTTCATCGGCAACCGGGTCACGATCCACGGCGGCGCGCGCATCGGCCAGGATGGATTTGGATATGTACCCGGGCCGTCAGGCCTCGAAAAGCAGCCGCAAATTGGCCGCGTCGTCATTCAGGACGATGTCGAGATTGGCGCCAATTCGACGGTGGACCGCGGCGCCATGGAAGATACCGTCATCGGAGAGGGCACCAAGATCGATAACCTCGTCCAGATTGCCCATAATGTCCGTATCGGCAGGCATTGCGCCATCGCTGCTCATTGCGGCATATCCGGATCTGTCACGATCGGAGATTTTGTGTTGCTTGGCGGCCGTGTGGGCATTGCCGATCATCTGACCGTGGGTGACGGCGCCCAACTGGCCGCCGCATCCGGCGTTATGCATAATGTGCCCGCCGGCGCCCGGTGGGCTGGCGCGCCAGCCAAACCGATCAAGGAGTTCTTCCGCGAAGTGGCGGCAATACGATCGCTAGCGGCAACGCGAAAAACGAAAGGCCAGACAGATGAGTGACAACGCCGGGGAAGGACTTGGGACACTGGATATCCAACGGATCATGGAATTGCTTCCGCACCGCTATCCGTTTCTGTTGGTCGACCGGATCGTCGAGGTTAATGGTGACGAGTCGGCAGTCGGTATCAAGAACGTCACGTTCAATGAGCCGTTTTTCATGGGCCATTTCCCCGGAAATCCGGTAATGCCCGGTGTGCTGATGGTCGAAGCGATGGCGCAGACGGCAGGCGCAATCTGCATGAACGCCACCTCGAAGCAAACCGACGTTGTCTATTTCATGTCAATCGAGAATGCGAAATTCCGGCGCCCGGTGGTGCCCGGAGACCAATTGCGCATTCATGTGCAGAAACTCAAGCAGCGCCGCAACATCTGGAAGTTCGCCTGTGAGGCGAGGGTTGGAGGTCACATCGCTTCGGAAGCCACCATCACCGCGATGATGGGATCGTCCAGGGACACTGCCGACTAATGTCCGGCGCGGATTTTAAGACCATGATCCACCCGAGTTCGGTTGTGGAGAGCGGTGCGAAACTTGGCGCCGGCGTCAGGATCGGCCCATTCTGCCATGTCTCGGCCGAAGCGGTTTTGGGCGATGGCGTGGAGTTGCACAGCCATGTTGCCGTGCATGGCCGCACGACGATCGGCTCTGGCAGCCGCGTCTGGCCGCAGGTGACACTGGGCGCGCAGCCGCAGAATTTCAAGCATACCGGCAAGCCAACCGAACTGATCATCGGCAACAATTGCACGCTGCGCGAAGGCATGACGGCGCATGTCGGTTCCGACACCGGTCATGGCAAGACCCTTATCGGCGACAATTGCTATCTGATGGCCTACACTCACGTCGCCCACGACTGCATACTCGGCAACAATGTCACCATGGCCAACGGTGCGACACTAGCCGGGCATTGTGAGGTTGGCGACTACGCCACGATCAGTGGGCTGACGGCCGTGCATCAGTTCGTTCGCATTGGCCACCACGCATTCGTCGGCGGCTGTTCGGCGTTGATCGGCGACGTCATTCCATACGGCATGGCCCAGGGCAACAAGGCGACGCTGCACGGATTCAACATCATCGGCATGAAGCGTTCCGGCATGGCGCGTTCCGATATTATGACCATGCGCAGGGCTTACCGCATGCTGTTCGACCGTGCGCGGCCCATCGTCGAGAATGCGCCGGCCGTGCGGGCCGAGTTCGCCGGCAACGCGACGGTGATCGAAATTGTCGATTTCCTGACCGAACGGGGTAAAAGATCCTATTGTGTGCCCAAACTGGGCGGTTCGGCAGATGACGACAGCGGGCAAGACGACTGATCGAACGGGCAGCCATGGTCTGCCTGCGGGAGCCGTGGTTGCCCTCATCGCCGGCGGCGGATCGCTGCCTGGCGAAATCGCCAACCGGCTTGCTGAGGCTGGACAGAAATCCGTGATTTTCAGGATTGCCGGCGAAGCCGGTGACGATAACCGGTTTTCCCGCCATGCAGTCGAGTGGATCGAACTTGAGGAATTCGGCGGCCTGATTGCGCGCCTGGAGCGTCATGGTGCGACGCATGTCCTGATGGCCGGTACGGTAGGACGCAGGCCGCGACTCACATCGCTGCGCTGGAGCTGGGGAGCGGTAAAGGCGGCGTTTGACGTTGCCCGGGCGCTGGCGCGCGGAGACGACAGGCTTCTCAAGGCTGTCATCGGCCACATCGAGAAAAACGGCATCGCGGTGATAGCGGCACAGGATGTGCTGCCCGGCCTTCTTACCACCGAAGGAGCGATTGCCGGTTCGCCTCCGCGAAAGCGCGACCTCGCCGACATATCGGCGGCGCTGGCGGCGGCAAAGGCAATCGGCGCGCTGGATATCGGTCAGGCCGCGATCGCCATTGGCGGCCGGGTAGTGGCGCTGGAAGGGGTTGAGGGCACCAGCGGCCTGCTGGCGCGAACTGTGGAACTGCGCAACCACGGGCGCCTGGCGGGCGCCAGCGGCGGCGTCCTGGTCAAATGCGCCAAACCGGGCCAGGAGTTGCGCGCCGATCTCCCCGCAATCGGACCGGATACCGTTGACGCTGCTGTTAAAGCCGGCCTGTCCGGCATCGCATTGGAAGCGGGAAGGTCGCTTGTCCTGGAACGGGAAGAGACGGTGCGCCGGGCAAACGATGCCGGTTTGTTCATCTACGGCATGGCACCGGAGGGGCAATGAACGCTCCCCGGCGCCCGTTCCGGCTTGCGATTGTCGCCGGCGAAGAATCCGGCGATTTGCTCGGCGCCGATCTTGTACGCGCCCTGAAAACAAAACTTGGCGGCGAACTTGAGCTCGTCGGTGTCGGCGGATCGCACTTGCAGGGCGAGGGGCTGGAAAGCTTGTTTGACCCGGGCATTATCGCGATCATGGGTATTTCGGCTGTTGTGCGTGATCTTCCGCGCCTGCTTGGCCTGATCGGCTCGACTGCGCGACGGATCGCCGAAGCAAAGCCCGATTGCGTCGTGACTATCGATAGCCCTGCCTTCAACCTTCGCGTTGCGCGCAAGATCCGGGCAATCGATCCATCCATACCCATCGTCAAGTATGTCTGTCCGTCGGTCTGGGCCTGGTTGCCGGGCCGGGCCGCCAAAATGAAGGCATTTACCGATCACGTGCTTTGCCTGCTGCCGTTCGAACCGGCCGAATTGACAGCCTTGGGCGGCCCGCCCGGCACCTTTGTCGGCCACCGGTTGTCCACGCACGAAGGCATTCTGGCGGCGCGGGCGCAACAGGCGAAGCGCGGCCGCGCTGACGGCGACATCAAGCATTTGCTGGTCCTGCCGGGATCGCGCAAGAGCGAGGTTGCGGCGCTGGCCGTGCCTTTCGCGCAGGCTGTCGAATTGCTGGCCGAACGCGGCAACCGCATAAGGGTGTCGGTGCCGACGGTTCCGCGCGTGGAGCAGCAGGTGCGCTCGATTATGTCGGGCCTGTCTGTGGACGTCGAGATAGCCGTTGGAGACCACGAAAAATGGCGGGCTTTCGGGGCCGCCGATGCGGCGCTTACCGCATCGGGCACAGTATCATTGGAACTGGCGCTTGCCGGGGTGCCGATGATCTCCTGCTACAAGACCGATTTCCTGATGAAGCTGGCATATCCGCTTATCAATGCTTGGTCGGCGTCCCTGCCGAACCTGATCGCAGACCAACCGATAGTACCGGAGTACTACGACCGGTTCGTCCGTCCCGCGCATTTGGCGCGTTCATTGGAAATGTTGATGAGCGACACGCCGGCGCGAGCCGTGCAAATAGAGGGATTTGGCGCGGTGCGCGAGGCCCTCGCAACAGACCGGCCGGCGGGCGAGACGGCGGCAGGCATCGTGCTGCAAACGGCCGGTTGGCCTGAATAGACCTGCTGGCGCTTTCTACCGTCAGCGCTTGGCGATGGGCACGTAATCGCGGGTCGATTCGCCGGTATAGAGCTGGCGCGGACGGCCGATCTTCTGGTGCGGATCCTCGATCATTTCCTTCCACTGGGCGATCCAGCCGACCGTTCGCGCAACCGCGAAGAGCACAGTGAACATTGTGGTCGGGAATCCGAGCGCCTTCAGCGTTATGCCGGAATAGAAATCGATATTCGGATAAAGCTTCTTTTCGATGAAATACTCATCTGTTAGAGCAATTTTTTCAAGCTCCATGGCAACATCGAGCAGCGGGTCGTCCTTGATTCCGAGCTCGCCCAGCACCTCATGCGTGGTCTTCTGCATGATTTTGGCGCGCGGATCGTAATTCTTGTAGACGCGATGGCCGAAGCCCATAAGCCGGAACGGATCGTTCTTGTCTTTTGCGCGGGCAATGAACTCGGGAATTCGGTCGACGCTGCCGATCTCCGTCAGCATGTTGAGGGCTGCCTCGTTGGCGCCGCCGTGTGCCGGTCCCCACAGGCAAGCGATGCCGGCCGCAATACAGGCAAAAGGATTGGCGCCTGACGAACCGGCGAGCCGTACCGTCGAGGTCGATGCATTCTGCTCATGGTCGGCGTGGAGAATGAAAATCCGCTCCATCGCCCGGGAAAGCACCGGATTGACCTTGTACTCCTCGCACGGCACGGCGAAGCACATGTGGAGGAAATTGGCTGCATAGTTCAGTTCGTTGCGCGGATACACGAACGGCTGGCCGATATGGTATTTGTACGCCATCGCGGCGATTGTCGGCGTCTTGGCGATCATTCGCAGGCTGGCGACCATGCGCTGGTGCGGATCGGCGATGTCGGTGGAATCGTGATAGAAGGCCGACATCGCGCCGACCACGCCGCACATGACGGCCATCGGATGCGCGTCGCGCCGGAAACCGGTGAAAAACCGGTTCATCTGTTCGTGCACCATCGTGTGCCGCGTCACGCGGAGATCGAAATCCTCCTTCTGCGCCTTTGTTGGCAGTTCGCCATAGAGAAGCAGATAGCAGACCTCGAGAAAATCGCCGTGTTCGGCCAATTGCTCGATTGGATAGCCGCGGTGAAGTAGAACGCCCTGATCGCCGTCGATATAAGTGATCTTGGACTCGCAACTTGCCGTGGACGTATAACCCGGATCGTAGGTGAAAGCCCCGGTGTCCTTGTAGAGCGAACCTATGTCGATCACCTTCGGGCCGACCGAGCCGTCGATTACCCGGAATTCGTGGGAGTTGCCGCCAAAATCCAGCTTTGCGGTTTCGTTGGTCATGGCGAACTCCTTTCGGGCAAAATGCATATTTTAGAATCGGCTTTTTGCGGTGCAATATCGCCGCGTATCCGGCAGGTGGGCATTTGCTATACGATTTTTAGGGTGCTGCCAAGTCGGCGAAAGTTCAACATGCTGCAATGCAGCAAACCGGATTGTTCGCACGGAACACGATAAACCTTTGGCGCGAATGGCGATACCCGCATCCGACACCTATTGGCCCTGATTGGGCAACATGCACGGAAGATTCGTGGGTAAGCCGTCAGAGGGCTGAGTTGCCGGGTGGTCCGATCAATTTCGCCCGGGCAGCAAACTATTCCCCGCCGTATCAACCCACGCCATGTCCGGGGATCTGCGGACACTGTACGAGCCATTGGCGCGGGGCATCAGCGCCGCGGCTCATTTCGTCTGGTCGCCAATCCGTGCCAGGCACTCCTCGCGGCCGAGAACGGCGAGCACATCGAACACGCCGGGCGAGGTGCCCCTACCGGTCAGTGCTGCTCGGAGGGGTTGTGCCAACTGACCGAGCTTGAACCCTGTTTCTTCGCTGATGGCCCGCACCTCGGCCTCGAGTGTTTCCGCTTTCCAGTCGTTTACCGTTTCCAGCCGGCTGGCGAGCATCGCCAAAGTCTGTCTCACGCCGTCGCCGTCGAGAATGCCCGAGGCCTTTTCGTCGAGATCGAGTGGCCGCTGCCTGAACAGGAAAGATGCGCCCTCCGCCAGCTCGACCAGCGTTTTGGCGCGCTCTTTCAGGCCCGGCATGGCGGCGGCAAGCTGGGCACGCCGCTCAGGGGTCATGCGCGCGGAAATCGCCTCGCCACCCGGTAAATGGGGCAGGGCATCGATCAGCGCTTTGCAGAGAGCTTCATCGTCGCTCGCCCGCATATGCTGGCCGTTCAGCGCTTCCAGTTTCTTGAAATCGAAACGCGCAGCGCCCTTGTTGACGTCGCGAATATCGAACCACTCGATCATCTGCTCGGTAGACATGAACTCGTCGTCGCCGTGGCTCCAACCAAGGCGCGCCAGATAGTTGCGCAGCGCCGCGGGCAGGTAACCCATTTCGCGGTAGGCCTCCACACCGAGCGCTCCGTGGCGCTTCGACAGTTTCGCGCCATCGGGTCCGTGGATTAGCGGGATATGAGCCATCACGGGCACGCTCCACCCCATCGCCTCGTATATGACGGTCTGCCGCGCCGCATTGGTCAGGTGATCGTCGCCGCGAATGATATGGGTAACACCCATGTCGTGATCGTCGACCACGACGGCATGCATGTAGGTCGGATTGCCGTCGGATCTCAGAATGATGAAATCGTCGAGGTCCTTGTTGGGAAAACGAACTTCGCCCTGTACCAGGTCGTCGACAACGGTATCGCCATCCTGCGGCGCCTTGATCCTGATGGCGGGCGCAACGCCTTCGGGCGCGTCGGCCGGATCGCGGTCGCGCCAGCGGCCGTCATAGCGTGGCGGACGGCCTTCCGAACGGGCTTTTTCCCGCATTTCGGCAAGTTCTTCGGGGCTTGCATAACAGCGGTAGGCTTTGCCGGCCTCAAGTAGCTGCATGGCGACCTCGCGGTGGCGGTCGGCCCGCGCATATTGCGAAACCGCATCGCCATCCCATTGCAGTCCGAGCCATTTCAAGCCGTCGAGGATGGCCGCGGTCGCCGCCTCCGTGGACCTTTCGCGGTCGGTGTCTTCAATACGCAGCAGCATCTTGCCGCCGGTATTGCGGGCATAAAGCCAATTGAAAAGCGCTGTGCGGGCTCCGCCGATATGCAGATACCCGGTGGGCGAGGGCGCAAAACGGGTAATGACGGTTTCAGACATGGACTGACCTTCGGGTGATGATGGCGGGCCGACTGCTGCCGGGAAAAAAGGCGTGGCAACCGGGTGGAAATCGTTCGGCGTTGATGTAGCATGAGATTTCCGGGGCGCAAGTCATGCGGGGCGCGCGCACGTCGCTCCGCCCGGATACGATGAGCGCCGACCAATCCGTTCCCGACGAACGCCTGTTGTTTAGACCCGCCGCCCGGGGGTCGCAGAGCGCCGATGAAGCGGCGGCGGCCGTCGATGCGCCTGCTGTGCCCCGCTTTCCGCTTCGCCGGCGGTTCAACCGATATTCTTCGAGATCGGTCAGGTTTCGGGCCCGAATGCGGGCGGCTCTCGACACCGAGGCGGATTTCGACACGCCGTTTCTGGTTGCGCCGGTATTGCTGGGCGCCGGCGCGATCCTGTATTTCGCCGCTCCGTCTGAACCGGACTGGAGCGCGCTTCTGCTCGGCTTCGCAGCGGTGACGTTCGTGGCATATGCGGCGCGGGCAAGACCTGCGGCAAGCGCCCTATGTATTTCGATCCTGCTTCTCCTTGCCGGTGCGCTGGCAGGCAAACTCGAAACCTGGCGTAGCGGAACGAAAATGCTCGGGTCTGCGGTGACAACCAGTTTGTCTGGCCGGGTGGTTGCGCTTGAGCGCCAGCCGGGCGGCCGCACGCGCGTCGTCATCGATATTCATTCGACTGGGCGGCCGCGGCTGAAATACGCGCCGGACAGGGTCCGGCTCGTTGCGCGCTCGCTGCCCGAACTGGTGGCTCCCGGTTCGATGCTCACCGGTCGCGCGCGGCTAATGCCGCATTCGGGTCCGATCCGTCCCCAGGGCTACGACTTCTCCTATCATGCATATTTCGACGGCATTGGTGCGGTAGGATTCTTCCTCGGCACGCCGCGGATGGAAGCGGCTGTATCATTGCCGTGGCGCGAATTGCCGCCCATTTGGCTGGAGCAGGCGCGCGACCGGCTGACCGAACGCATAAGGAAACGCATCGAAGGTTCTGCTGGCGAGATCGCCGCCGCGCTGATCACAGGTGCGAAGGCCGGAATTCCGGAAGATATCAACGAGGCGCTCAGGCGAACGGGACTGGCGCACATCCTGTCCATATCGGGCCTGCATATGGCTCTGGTCGCCGGCACCGTCATTGCCGTGTTGCGAGTGGGATTTGCCTTGTTTCCGCAATTCGCCTCAAATTATCCCGTACGCAAGTACGCCGTATTGGCTGCCCTTTGCACGGTCACGCTGTACCTGTTCATATCCGGGGCGGGTATCGCAACACAGCGTTCGTTCCTGATGCTTGGCGTGATGCTGGTCGCGCTCATGCTCGACCGGCCGGCGATCACCATGCGCAACCTTGCAATCGCTGCAATGGCGATAGTCGCTCTCAGACCGCATGAGGTCGTCGGACCTGGGTTTCAGATGTCCTTTGCAGCAACGGCTGCTCTTATTGCGGTTTACGGCGCCTGGTCGGCGCGCCGGATGGCGCGATCCGAACGGGGAAGAACCCCTTCAGTCAGTTCTCGTGGACCTGTTCTCCACGGCTTGAGAAAACTGGCGCTGTACGCCGGCGCCCTGGTCATCACATCCCTCGTCGCCGGAACCGCAACGGCAGTATTCGGCGTCTGGCATTTCCACCGCCTCGCGCCGCTTGGTCTTTTCGCCAATCTTGCCGCGATGCCGGTCGTCTCGCTTCTAGTCATGCCGTCAGCGGTTGCCGGCATGGCGCTTATGCCATTCGATCTCGACGGCCCGGCATTCAATGTGATGGGGCAGGGCATCGAACTCGTAGTCGCGATCGCAGTCTGGTTTTCCGCGCGCACACCCATCGACACGGTAGGATTGATTCCGGTCGCAAGCCTGTTGGCGGCCAGCATTGGCCTTGTGCTGGCGACTCTACCAAGAACACGCCTTCGCCTGTTCTGCATTCCGTTTTTCGCCGCGGCTGTCGTATCCGCGGCAACGCGCACGCTTCCGGACCTGTTCGTCTCGGAAGACGGAAAACTGGTCGCCGTTTTGAGCGAGGACGGTCGGCTGGCAATCAACCGCAAACGGCCTCGCGCATTCACCATGGATATCTGGGAACGCGCCGCGGCTGCCAACGGCCGACAAACGCCGGCGAGAAGCGCCGATCCTGTCTACGACAGCCTGAAAACGGATGCATACGTCGAACGGTTTGTCTGCTCGGAAAGCCTTTGTGTCGCCCGCCTCGGCAACGGCGCGCTGATCGTTCACGCCAGCACCGCAGCCGAGGCCGTTCCGCTGTGCAGCACTGCAGCAGTGATTGTGATCGAACAAGCAACAGGACCGCCGTACCCGTGCTCAGCGCATCGAGGCATACCTCTTGCAGACGATCCTCCGGTCGTCGTAACGGCCAGGGATCTCGCTTTGCGCGGCGCTCTGTCAGCCACCGTCTCACGAAACAGCGGCTTTGCCTTTTCGCCAGGTGGCGCCGCGCCTTCCTATTCGGTCGAAATCGCCCGATCGGTTTCAACGCCGTGGCGTCCCTGGCATGTTCATCGCGCATATTCGCGCGAGGCCCGCGGATTGCCGCCGCTAGAACGGTAGTCCGGACGCGCCGAAGTGAAGTCGTGTCTCAGTAGCGGCGGATGAGCCCGACGAGCCGTCCCTGCACCTTGACCTGGTCGGGGCCAAATATCCGCGTCTCATAGGCCGGATTTGCCGCTTCCAGAGCGATAGAAGCGCCCTTGCGCCGGAAGCGCTTGAGCGTTGCCTCCTCGTCGTCTACCAAGGCAACCACGATCTCGCCGGGATTGGCCGTGCTCGTGCTGCGGATGACCACGGTGTCGCCATCGAATATGCCGGCATCGATCATCGAATCGCCCTTGACCTCGAGCGCATAGTGTTCGCCACCCGACAGCATGTCCGGTGGAACCAGAATCGAATGCGTCTGGTGTTGAATCGCTTCGATCGGCACGCCGGCGGCGATACGTCCCATGACCGGAACCGTAATGGCAGCGCCCGCGCCGTCATCGTTGCTCGCTGCAGGAACGCGGCTAGGCGCCGGCATGTCGCGGCCACCCTCGATGACGCTCGGCGAAAACCTGCGCGGCCCGCCAAGTCCCGGAGCGATGGAATCGGGAAGGCGAAGCACCTCCAGCGCTCTCGCTCGGTTCGGCAATCGGCGGATGAAACCACGCTCTTCCAGCGCGGTAATCAACCGGTGAATTCCGGATTTTGATGCCAGGTCCAGCGCATCCTTCATCTCGTCGAAAGACGGCGGAATGCCCGTTTCCTTCATGCGCTCATGAATGAAGAGCAGAAGTTCGTGCTGTTTGCGGGTCAGCATGCGGATTCTCCCAAAGGATGCCCGATGGCGGCATCGGAAAGACTCAAAACAAAACCAGAACAAACACTATATGTTCCATTTGTGTTCCGCAACCATTTAAATTTTATTAATGCTGTGTCAGCGTTTTTCGGAATCGTTTCGGGAGTGCGATTTCGCCAGGCGAAGTTGACTGTCGCCTGTGCCAAATCTGCCGAATTCGCAAGACTTTCAGTCGTTGCTGCCGGACAGCTCGTCGATTATCGGGCAGTCAGGCCGGTGGTCGCCTTGGCAGTGTTTGGCGAGGTCCGACAGTGTGTGGCGCAAGGATTTCAGTTCTTCGATCTTGCGGTCGATCTCGTCGATCTTTTCCAGGGCGAGCGATTTGACATCGGCGCTTGCCCGGTGCTTGTCCTCGTAAAGCGACAGCAGCATGCGGCACTGATCGATGGAGAATCCGAGACTGCGCGCCCGTTGCAGGAAGCGAAGCCGGTGGACTTCGTTGGTGGAATAGCTTCGGTAACCGTTGCCGGAGCGTGCCGGTTTCACCAGACCGATATCTTCGTAGTAGCGTATTGTTTTCGCTGGCAGATTGGCCATTTCGGCAACTGTCCCGATATTCATGGCTACGCCCTTTCCGATTTCCGGCCGCCCGATTGCAGCGCCGATTCTACAGCTTCAATCCCCGCAGCCGCAATGCATTGCCAATTACTGACACCGAGGACAGGCTCATCGCGGCCGCCGCGATCATCGGCGACAGCAGCATGCCGGTCAGGGGATACAGAATTCCCGCCGCAATCGGAACGCCGGCCGCATTGTACACAAAGGCGAAGAAGAGGTTTTCGCGGATGTTGCGCAATGTTGCCTTTGCCAGGCTGCGCGCCCGCACGATACCGGCCAGGTCGCCCTTCAGCAGGGTGATGCCGGCGCTTTCCATGGCGACGTCCGCGCCGGATCCCATTGCGATGCCCACTTCGGCGGCCGCAAGCGCGGGCGCATCGTTGATGCCGTCGCCCGCCATGGCCACCTTGCGGCCCTCGCGGTGCAATTCGTCCACGAGCGTCTTCTTGTCCTCCGGCAACACGCCGGCATGGACCTTGTCTATACCGAGTTTGTCGGCCACCGCTTGCGCAGTCCGTTCGTTATCGCCGGTCGCCATGATGATCGTCAATCCTTGCGCCCGCAGCGCGGCAATCGCGCCTGCAGCCGATTCCTTGATCGTGTCGGCTACCGCGACGATGCCGATAACGCGCCCGTCGCGGGCGACGAACATTGCCGTCTTGCCTTCCGATTGCAGTCTGCCGGCTGCAGCCTCCATCGGCTGAATATCTGCGCCCGATTCCGCCATCATCGCCTTGTTGCCGAGCGATAAGGCTTTTCCGCCGATGACGCCACGCACGCCCTTTCCCGTGACAGCGGCAAAGGCTGTGGTGGTTTCAAGGCGGATATCCCGCTCTTCCGCCGCCGAGACGATCGCCTCGGCCAGCGGATGTTCGGAACCGCGCTCCAGCGACGCCGCGAACCTCAGCACCTCGTTTTCGTCAAGCCCGTCGCCAGCCACGACGTCCGTCAGTTTCGGGCGTCCTTCCGTCAGCGTTCCGGTCTTGTCCACGACGACCGTATCGACGCGCGCCATGCGCTCCAGCGCCTCGGCGTCCTTGATCAACACGCCGACCTGGGCGCCGCGGCCGGTAGCCGTCATGATCGACATCGGTGTCGCCAGGCCGAGAGCGCATGGACAGGCGATGATCAGCACCGACACCGCCGAGACGACCGCAAAGGCGAAGGCCGGATCCGGTCCGGCGAACAGCCAGACCAGAAAAGCGATTACCGCGACGGCGACAACCGTTGGCACAAAATAACTGGAGACGCGGTCAGCCAACCCCTGGATCGGCGCGCGCGAACGCTGCGCTGCCGACACCATGGCGACGATCTTGGCAAGAACGGTATCGCCGCCGACGCGTCTCGCCTCGACAATCAGGCTGCCGTTGACGTTGATGGTGCCGCCGGTGACATCGTCGCCTTCCGATTTTTCGACTGGCAGGGGTTCGCCGGTGATCATGCTCTCGTCCACGGACGAATGGCCTTCGACGACGACGCTGTCGACGGGTACGCTCTCTCCCGGGCGGATGCGCAGCCGGTCGCCTTCGATGATGTTGTCGAGCGGCGCGTCGTACTCCTCGCCGTCGGGCAGTACGCGCCGCGCGGTCTTCGGCGCCAGGTCGAGCAGCGCCCGGATGGCGTCGCCAGTTCGCTCTCGCGCCTTGAGTTCGAGAACCTGGCCGACGAACACCAGCGCCACGATCACCACGGCCGCCTCGAAATAGACCGGCACCCCGCCGTGCTCATTGTGCATGGCGGCCGGAAACACACCCGGAAACAGCACGGCGACAACGCTGTAGGCATAAGCCGCCCCCACACCCAGCATGATCAGCGTCCACATGTTCAGATTGCGTGTTTTCAGCGATGTCCATCCGCGATGGAAGAAAGGCCGGGCGGCCCACAGGATGACCGGCGTCGCCAGCAGCAATTCGGCATATGCGGTGACTGTCTCGCCCATCCATTCGCGGATCGGCAGACCCGCCATTGGCCCCATGGCGATCGCCAGCAGCGGCACCGCAGCACCGGCGCTTACCCACAGGCGCCTCGTGAAATCGATCAGTTCATGGTTCGGCCCGTCGGCCATGCCGTCCATCGGTTCGAGCGCCATGCCGCAAATCGGGCAGGTTCCCGGACCGTCCTGGATGATTTCCAGATCCAT
>JBFIBB010000042.1:0-17828 GCA_041582695.1 Rhizobiaceae bacterium | reverse complement strand
CCCGGGATTCAATGTTTCACATACCGCTGCTGATCATTCCTTTCATTCTCTACAATCTTGGTCTGGCCGGTGCGTTCGGTGCCGGCCCGGATGGTCCCTGGGGCGCCGAAATCTTTTCGCTGTCGATGATGTCGGGCGGCGTCTGGTCGATGACGGTCGCCGACCTGTTGATCCTGATTGCACTGGTGCTGCTGTTCGTCGAGGTCATGAAATCGACGCGAACATCCAACGCCTCGGTGATCGACCATCTGTTATCCACCTTCGTCTTCGTCGCCTTTCTGGTCGAATTCCTGCTGGTCGACGGCGCGGCGACATCCCTGTTCTTCGCGCTGACAGCCATTTCGCTTTTCGATTTGCTGTCCGGTTTCACCGTCTCGATCCGGGCTGCGGGCCGCGACGTCAACTTCAGCTAAAATGCGCAATTTTCAACTACCCGGCCGCTCGCCGGTCTACGCAGAGAACGGCATGGCGGCGACTTCACATCCGTTGGCAACCGCCGCAGCGGTATCCGTCCTGAAGGAGGGCGGAAACGCAGTCGACGCCGCGTTGGCGGCAACAGCAGTGCTGGCGGTGGTCGAACCGGCGATGACCGGTATCGGCGGCGACTGCTTCGCCATCGTCGCCGAGCCCGGCGGCGCGGTCCACGGCCTCAACGGCTCGGGCCGAGCACCACATTCCGCCGATGCCGCATGGTACCGCGCAAGCGGCTTCGAAGCGATACCCCTGACCGGGGTTCATTCGGTAACGGTACCCGGCGCCGTCAAGGCGTGGGAGGCATTGCACCAGCGGTTTGCCACGATGGCGCTCGACCGGCTGTTTGCCGATGCGATCCGCTACGGCCGTGACGGGTTTGCCGTCCATGATCGCGTGTCCGTCGACTGGCGGCTCGCAGCTCCGGCGCTGGCGAAAGATGCGGGCGGGCTCAGGAACTGCCTGATCGGCGGCAAGGCGCCGGCGCCCAGCGACCGGTTTGCCTTTCCGGCGCTGGCTAAAACTCTCGACCGGATTGCGAGCGAGGGTTCCGGGGCATTTTATCAGGGAGAAGTCGCCGCAGAGATCGCCGATACGATCAGGGCCGGCGGCGGATTTCTTACCGAAGCCGACCTGGCGCTCGCAACCGCCGACTGGATCGAGCCCGTTTCGGTGGAATATGGCGGGCTTGACGTGCTGGAACTGCCGCCGAACGGTCAGGGCGTCGTTGCGCTCATGATGCTGAACATGATGCGCCAGACCGAGTTCTCGCGACATGCGCCGGGAAGCGCCGACCGGCTTCACATGCTGATCGAGATCGCCCGGGCGGCCTATTCGGTCCGCGACGCGATGGTTTCGGATCCCGCGCATATGACGGTCGCGACAGGGCAGATCCTGAGTGATGGATTTACAGCGAGGCTCGCCGGGAACCTCGATCCGGCAAGGCGCAATACCGAAATCGCCATACCTCCGCTCCCCGACGCCGACACCACCTATCTGACCGTGGTCGATCGCGACCGCATGGCGGTTTCCTTCATCAACTCGATCTACAAGCGTTTCGGTTCGCTGGTGGTCACGCCGAAAAGCGGCATCGTGCTGCAGAACCGCGCCGCCTGTTTCACGCTGGTAGAAGGCCATCCCAATGAACTGAAGCCCGGCAAACGCCCGATGCACACGATCATTCCGGCAATGGCTATGGATCGCGGAAGACCTGCCATTTCGTTCGGGGTGATGGGCGGTTCATTTCAGCCGGTCGGCCACGCGCAGGTGCTGTCGAACCTGCTCGATCACTCCATGGACGTGCAGGAAGCGATCGACGATCCGCGTCTGTTCTGGGGCGACGACGGCGTCGTGGAGGTGGAATACCCGATTGCCACGGACATGCGCAGCGAGTTGCAACGCCGCGGCCACCGCGTCCGCAAGGCAGCGCTGCCGATCGGTGGCGGGCAGGCGATCATCATCGACCGGAAAAGCGGATTTCTCGTCGGCGGTTCGGACGGGCGCAAGGACGGCATGGCGCTCGGCTGGTAGCCGATCATTCGCCCATCGAGTCGAGCTTCTTCTGCATGGCGGCGATCTGTTCCTTCAGTTCTTCGAGGTCGCCGGAAGAAGGTCTCGATCCCTTGGAGTCCTGTCCGCCCTTGCGTTCTTCAGGCTGCTCATCGGTATCGGCCGCACCGAAGGGCGAGAACATCCGCATCGCCTTTTGAAACATTTCCATGTTGCGGCGGGTCTGTTCCTCGATCGCCTTGAGTGGCTCGGTCATCGGTCCCATGGGCTGGCCGCCGAACATCGACTGCATCTGCTCGCGGATGCGTTCCTGCTCCTTGGAGAAGGCAGCCATCGACTGTTCCAGGAAACTGGGCACGACCATCTGCATCTGGTCGCCGTAAAAGCCGATCAACTGACGCAGAAACGGGATCGGCAGCATGTTCTGGCCGTCCTTGTTCTCCAGTTCGAATATGATCTGGGTCAGAACCGCATGGGTGATGTCGTCTCCCGATTTTGCGTCTTCGACCGTGAAATCCTCGCCCTTCTTGACCATCTCGGCGAGGTCGTCGAGCGTAACATAGGTGCTGGTACCGGTGTTGTAGAGGCGCCGGTTGGCGTATTTCTTGATCGTCACCGGACCGGATTTATCGGACATTATCCTCGTCTCCGCTGCGAATATTTCTTTGCCTTCCGGAACCTTAGTCCGAAACCGCCGCCTATTGAAAGCGGTTTTGTGCGATGCGGTAAACCATGCAGTGCGCACATAGTTGCACTGTAAGCCTATTTTCCGATTTGACTCTGCGCTACGATCGCGCGATTACCCCCCGCGGAAACTTTCTTCGCACCTGCACAATATATTAGCTGGAGATAACCATGCCCGCATCAAACGCAATTGTGGTCGCAAGCGCAGCCCGCACCCCGGTCGGCTCGTTCAACGGCGCATTCGCCAACACCCCCGCCCACGAACTGGGCGCAGCGGCAATCTCGGCGGCGCTGTCGCGCGCCGGCGTGGAGCCAGGCGAGGTCAACGAGGTGATCATGGGCCAGATCCTCGCCGCGGGGCAGGGGCAGAACCCGGCCCGGCAGGCGGCAATGACCGCGGGCATTCCGCAGGAGGCGACCGCCTGGGGACTGAACCAGCTCTGCGGCTCGGGTCTGCGCGCCATTGCGATCGGCATGCAGCAGATCGCCACCGGCGATGCCGACATCATCGTTGCCGGCGGCCAGGAATCGATGTCGATGGCGCCGCATTGCGCCCATCTTCGCGCAGGCGTGAAAATGGGCGATCTGAAGATGATCGACACCATGATCAAGGACGGGCTGACGGATGCGTTTTACGGCTACCACATGGGCAACACCGCCGAGAACGTTGCACGCAAGTGGCAATTGACCCGCGACGAACAGGACGCATTCGCTGTGGCTTCGCAAAACAAGGCTGAAGCGGCGCAGAAGGCCGGCAAGTTCAAGGACGAGATCGCACCGTTTACCGTCAAGACCCGAAAGGGCGACGTGGTGGTCTCGGATGACGAGTACATCAAGCACGGCGTGACGATCGATGGCGTTTCCAAGCTGCGCCCCGCCTTCGACAAGGAAGGCACGGTGACGGCGGCGAACGCGTCCGGCATCAATGACGGCGCGGCCGCGGCAGTGCTGATGACCGAGGCGGAAGCCGAAAAGCGCGGCGTGACGCCGCTGGTGCGCATCGTTTCCTGGGCGACCGCTGGCGTCGATCCGCAGATCATGGGCACGGGACCGATCCCGGCGTCGCGCAAGGCGCTTGCCAAGGCCGGCTGGTCGGTCGACGATCTCGACCTGGTGGAGGCGAACGAGGCCTTTGCCGCACAGGCCTGCGCGGTCAACAAGGATCTCGGCTGGAACCCGGACATCGTCAACGTCAACGGCGGCGCGATCGCCATCGGTCACCCGATCGGGGCGCCGGGCGCGCGCATCTTCAACACGCTGGTCTTCGAAATGAAGCGCCGCGGCGTGAAGAAGGGTCTTGCCACCTTGTGCATCGGCGGCGGCATGGGCGTGGCCATGTGCGTCGAGGCAATGTAATCCAGCCGAAATCGGGAGTTAGCAATATGAGCAGAGTAGCATTGGTCACCGGAGGTTCGCGCGGCATCGGCGCGGCGATATCGGTGGCGTTGAAGGACGCCGGCTACAAGGTCGCGGCAAACTATGCCGGCAATGACGAAGCGGCGAAGAAATTCTCCGACGAGACCGGAATCAAGACCTACAAGTGGTCCGTCGCCGACTACCAGGCCTGCGCCGACGGCATCGCCAAGGTCGAGGCCGACCTCGGTCCGGTCGAGGTGCTGATCAACAATGCCGGCATTACCCGCGACGCGCCGTTTCACAAGATGACACCCGATCAGTGGAACGATGTCATCGGCACCAACCTGACCGGCGTGTTCAACATGACCCATCCGCTCTGGCCGGGCATGCGCGAGCGCAAGTTCGGCCGCGTGATCACAATTTCCTCCGTCAACGGCCAGAAGGGGCAATTCGCGCAGGCCAACTACTCCGCCTCGAAGGCCGGCGATATCGGCTTTACACGCGCACTGGCGCAGGAAGGCGCGCGCGCCGGCATTACGGTCAACGTGGTGGCGCCGGGCTATATCGCGACCGACATGGTCATGGCGGTACCGGAGAAGGTGCGGGAATCGATCATCGCGCAGATTCCGGTCGGCCGCCTCGGCGAGGCCGACGAAATCGCGCGTTGCGTGGTGTTCCTTGCATCCGACGAGGCCGGGTTCATCACCGGCTCGACAATTTCGGCCAATGGCGGCCAGTTCTTCAGCTAGGTTGTCGCGTTTCCAGACGTGATTAAGGGCCGCCAGCCGGCGGCCCTTTTCATTTGAGCGAGGATGCAATCAGGCGCTGCGCTTTGCGCTCAGCCGAATGACCTGATTGCTGCCGGTATGCAGTTTCAGCCAGTCGCGAACTTCCGATTCCGGCATCGGATAGGCGATCGAATAACCCTGGACCTGCTCGCATCCGATCGCGATCAGCTGGTTCAGTTCCTCCTGCGTTTCCGCGCCTTCGGCGATGATCGAAATGCCGAGTCCGCGGGCGAGCTCGGTGATCGCCCTTACGATCTTTGTGTTGTCGCCGTCATCGTCGATGTTCCTGACAAAGCGGCGGTCGATCTTCAACCGGTCGATTTCGTTCGGATTGACATGGCTCAGCGAAGCGTAGCCGGTTCCAAAGTCGTCGAGTTCGAGATGAACGCCGGAGGCCCGTATCTTGCGCAATCTGGTGGCGATACCGAGCTTGTCGTCGTCGAGGATGACGGATTCGACGATCTCCAGCGAGAGTTTCTGCGGCGGAAGGCCGAACTCGGCCAGCGCCCCAAACAGGAACTCTGAAAAGTCCGGCTCCCGCAGCTCCGAACCCGACACGTTGACCGCGAGGCGGCCGAACTCGATACCCTGGCGGTGCCAGCCGGCGGCATTTTCGATCGCCTTTCGAATGACGCTGCGCCCGATCGTCGCCATCAGGCCTATTTTCTCGGCCACGGGAATGAAGTCGGCCGGAGGCACCATGCCGCGCTGGGGGTGCGACCAGCGCATCAGCGCTTCCACACCAGCGACGGCGCCATCCACCAGCGAGACCTGCGGCTGGAAATGCACATCGAAGGCATCCGTCTCGATCGCCTGGTTAAGGTCGTTTTCGAGCTGCTTGCGATGCTCCAGTTCCATGCGCAGATCGTCGGAGAAGAATGCGTAGCTGCCGCCGCCGCGTTTCTTGGCGTCGTAGAGCGCCAGATCGGCATGAACCAACAGGTCGTCGGCAGTGCGGGCATCGACCGGGAAGACCGCGACACCGCCGCTGGCGCCGGCATTGATCGTCGTGCCCTCGTATTCCATCGGTTCATTGATGCGCTTCAGAATACGGCTGGCAACCATGTTGATATCCTGCGTGCTGCCGGCCGCGCTCAGGACCATGACGAATTCGTCTCCGCCAAGGCGCACGCACAGGTCGGTGGCGCGGCAGGATTGACGCATGCGTTCGGCAGTTTCGACCAGGACGCGGTCGCCGGCGGCGTGACCGAGCGTATCGTTGATCAACTTGAAGCCGTCGAGATCGATCTGCAGGACCGCAAGACGCTCGCCGCGCCTTTCGGCGCCTGAGATCATCGCGTGGAAATGATCGAGAAGGAATGCGCGGTTGTGCAATCCGGTCAAGCCGTCATGCGCGGCGACATAGGCCATGGAATTGCGCGCCTCGACCAGTTCATGTGCGTTGCGGCTGATGGCGGAGGAAAGCGGGCGGAAAATGAACAGGATCACGAGCGAAATGAGTGCGATCGTCGCCACGAACAGATTGCGATGCCAGGTTGCGATCGTTTCAGCGCTTTGCGCCACGCTTACGGACATCTGCTCCGAAACGAGATCGTAGGCGGCAAGTATCTCCGGCCCTGCCGCGGCGGGGCCGGATAGCGACGGCCGGTCGAGCCGGGCTTCGGCGGCGGACGAAAACGCCTTGCCAAGCCTGTCCAGATCCGCGCCTGCCAGATTGGCTTCGTCACTTCCTGTTCTGGACGCCAGTTCACGTATCAGCGAATCATGGTTGCTGGAAAATCTTGTTATCAGGTTCTGCAGGCGGACATGTTCCGCGCCGGTGCGACCGGCCTGCAGCCCCGCTTCGATTTCGCGGACAAGCGTTCGCTGAGCGCCGACAAACAGCATCAGATTGGTGTTGCGGCTCTGCTCGCTCATCATCGCGCCAAGCGTCGCAAAAGTGGCTGTGACCATGGCCGCAATGATCAGCAGCGCGAGCCAATAGGCGTATTTGATACGCAACAGAAGGCTTCCTGCACCTTTCTTGTTTTCAGATACTGTCATGCTGTTTATCGCCCCCATTACGCGGTAAACCGGTCGATAGAAGGAGCGCATCGTAAGTTTGAACCGGTTAACCCGGTGAAAAGGCGACGAAATATAGGCAAAAAGCGTTCATCAATTCGCGCGGATGGTTACCAAAGCGTTTCAATCGGTTTGAGGGCGAACAGGCCGCGCGGGATTGTTGATTGTTTTCCCGATCCCGTTAAAACGATTGGACGCCGCAGAGAGGAACGATATCGATGACCGCAGAAACCGCAGCAAGCAGAAACGCACCCGCCCAGGCTCCGTTCAAATGGGATGACCCGTTTCTGCTCGACGACCAGCTTGGCGAGGACGAGCGCATGATACGCGATGCCGCCCACGCCTTCGCACAGGCCGAACTCGCCCCGCGCATCGAACAGGCCTATCTCAACGAGACGACCGATCCGGGCATCTTCCGGCTCATGGGCGAATCCGGGCTGCTCGGAATCACGGTTCCGGAGGAATATGGCGGAGCCGGCGCATCATATGTGGCCTACGGGCTGGTGGCGCGCGAAGTGGAGCGCGTCGACTCCGGCTACCGCTCGATGATGAGCGTGCAGTCATCGCTGGTCATGTATCCGATCTACGCCTATGGCGACGACAGCCAGCGCAAGAAATATCTTCCGGGGCTGGCCGCCGGCGAGTTGATCGGCTGCTTCGGCCTGACCGAACCCGATGCGGGCTCCGATCCGGGCGGCATGAAGACGCGCGCGGTCAAGACCGGCAGCGGATACCGGCTCAACGGCTCCAAGATGTGGATCTCGAACGCTCCGATCGCCGATGTGTTCGTGGTGTGGGCCAAGTCGGAGGCGCATGACGGCGCAATTCGGGGCTTCATACTGGAAAAGGGCATGAAGGGCCTGTCGGCGCCGAAGATCGACGGAAAACTGTCGTTGCGGGCATCGATCACCGGAGAGGTGGTGATGGAGGATGTCGAAGTCGGCGAAGACGCGCTTCTGCCCAATGTTTCGGGCCTTCGCGGCCCCTTCGGCTGCCTGAACCGCGCGCGCTACGGCATCTCCTGGGGCGCGATGGGTGCGGCGGAGGACTGCTGGCAGCGCGCGCTGGCCTACGGGCTCGACCGCAAGCAGTTCGGCAAGCCGCTCGCCGCAACGCAGTTGTTCCAGAAGAAGCTCGCCGACATGCAGACGGAGATCGCGCTCGGTCTCCAGGGCTCGTTGCGTGTCGGACAGTTGATGGACGCCGGCAAGATGGCCCCGGAAATGATTTCGCTGGTCAAGCGCAACAACTGCGGCAAGGCGCTCGACATTGCGCGCCAGGCCCGCGACATGCATGGCGGCAACGGCATCCAGATCGGCTACCACGTGATGCGCCATGCAGCGAACCTGGAAACCGTCAACACCTATGAGGGAACGCATGACGTGCATGCGCTGATCCTCGGCCGGGCGCAAACCGGAATCCAGGCTTTCTTCTGAGCGGCCGCGGCAGGTTTGGCTACACATGCGCGGACAGGCCTCGCCTGCCTGCGGGATATCCTTTGCAGCGCCGGGAACGCAGTACCGAAATCCGCCCCGGACAAATCGGTTCCTCGGCAGGAATTTTTCCAATAGTCTCAGGCAATGCACATGGTTCGGGAGGATAACAAATGCATAAATTGACGATTACCGCGTTTGCCGCCGCATTTTCGTTTGTCACGACGCCGGCATTCAGCGGCGAAGTGCTTGACCGGGTGATGTCGACAAAGACGCTCACGATGTCGTCCGATCCGGAGTATCCGCCGCAGTCATTTCTGAACGACGCCAATGAAATGGACGGTTTCGACGTCGATGTCGGCAAGGAGATCGCCAAGCGCATGGGCGTCGAACTGAAAATCGTCACGCCGGCCTGGGAGGTCATCACCGCCGGCGGCTGGTCCGGGCGCTGGGACATGTCGGTCGGTTCGATGACGCCGACAAAGGCGCGCGCCGAAGTGCTGTCGTTTCCGGCGGTCTATTACTACACGCCCGCCTCGTTCGCCGTTCACGCTGATTCCTCAAGTTCGTCGCTGGCCGACCTGAACGGCAAGGTTATCGGCACCTGCGGCGGCTGCACCTACGACGCCTATTTGAACAAGGATCTGGTGATTGATGCCGAAGGCACTCCGCCGTTCGACTACCAGGTGACGGCCGGCGAGATAAGAACCTACGAAACCGACACCAACGCTTTCGACGATCTGCGCCTCGGCGAGGGCGTGCGTCTCGATGCCGTATTCTCGGCGCTTCCCACCATCCAGGAGGCGATCAAGAATGGCTATCCAATGAAGACCGTCGGCAATCCCGCTTTCTACGAGCCTTTGGCCGTGGCCACGGACAAGGGAGATGCGGAATTCGACGCCAAGATCGCCGAAATCGTTGGCGCGATGCATGCCGACGGCACCCTGACGGCGCTGTCGGACAAGTGGTACGGCGCCGACCTCACCTCGGTTGCCAAATAAAGACGGGCCGTTGTCCGCCGAGTTCTCCGGTCCTCCGGCCGGGACGGATTTGCCGCCCTGGCCCGAACGGCTGAAGCCGTCATCGCTTCAACTGGCGCTGTTCGTCGCATTCGGGCTGGCGATCGGACTTGCAGGCGTCGGCGGCACCCGCGCGGGCGGGTTGTTCGCCCCGATTTTCGGTGGCGCTGTGGGGCCGGGCGCCGAGCCCGGCCTTTTGCTCAACATCGTCGTCGGGCTACTGCTGGCGCTCGTGCTGCTGATAAATTTCCGGCTTATACGGCTTGCGCCATTCGGCGCGCAGGTGGCGATCATCTGGGCCGAACTGGCTCTGGTGTTCTACGCTTTCGTCGACAGTTTCGACCGCGATTTCGGCATTTGGTTCGAGGTCGGCCGTTCAGGGCAATCGAACCTGGCCTTTCTGGTGACCACCGGCGCGGTAACGACGCTTTACGTATCGCTGATCGCCATCTTCGTCGCCTGCTGCTTCGCCATGATGGCCGCTCTTGCGCGCCTCTCCAGTTCCGGACCGGCTTATGCCGTGTCCACGTTCTACACTTCGTTCTTCCGTGGCACGCCGCTGCTGCTGCAGGTGTACCTGATTTATCTGGGCCTGCCGACGCTCGGGCCGCAATTCGCCATGAACGCCGTACCGTCGGGAATCCTTGCGCTATCGCTTTGCTATGGCGCTTATCTCGCCGAGATTTTTCGCGCCGGCATACAGGGCGTGCCATCCGGGCAGCACGACGCGGCAAAAGCGCTCGGCCTGCCGAAGGGGTTGACCTTCCGCAAGATCATTTTTCCGCAGGCGATGCGGCTGATCGTGCCGCCGACCGGCAACCAATTCATCGCCATGCTGAAAGATTCCTCGCTGGTCTCGGTGATGGGTGTGTGGGAACTGACCCGCACGGCCCAGATCGTTGGAAAGCGCGATTTCAAGGTATTCGAGATGCTAATCGCGGCGGCGATCATCTACTGGATCATGTCTATCTGTTTCGAGCTGATCCAGTCCCGCATCGAACGGCACTACGGCAAGGGCTACGAGCGCTGAGCCACTTCACGATGACCGTTCAGTGCGATGACTTGCCGTCGCCCCCTGCTTCTCCGGCGCAGAGCGTGCTGTCGCCGACGGTCTCGAGCGGCGGCATGTCGACCTGCCAGCTTTCGAGCACCAGTTCGCGCGCTGCCGTGGCAAGCGCCAGCGATACGCCCTGAAGCGCGCTCAGCGGCAATAGCGGCGTCGGCGACCCCGGCGCGCCGACAGCCAGCCCAGTCTTCTTCATGCAGTTGACGACCGCCTGGTTCTCGACGATGCCGAGTGGCCCCCAATAGAGAACCCAGAATCGAGCTTGCGCCTTGCGCCATTCGGCTTCGTCGGCGGTCGTGGCGAGCATTGAAACCGTGGCGCTTGCCTCAAAGACCAGTTCCAGCTGTTTCCTGAGAAATGGTTCGCGGTTGGCCTGTGCCTGCTTGTCGGCGTATTGCCAGATACCGATCGCGATCGTCACTGTGCTGAGCAGCCAGGGGACTATCGATTTCCAGTCAGTGAACATCGCATGTCGCTTCCGTATGGCCCCGGCGGCGCGAAATGTACTATGCAGTATTCTGCCCGGCAATCTCAGACGGCTGCCGTCAAACCAAACCGGAAGACGCCCGCACGACATGTCAAAAAAATTCGACGACCATATCGCCCGTGAAATCGGCAGCGTCCGGGAAGCCGGACTTTACAAGAGCGAGCGGGTGATCACATCGATGCAATCGGCCCACATCCGGTCCGGTGGGCGGGAGGTACTGAACTTCTGCGCCAACAACTATCTCGGCCTTGCCGACAATGAAGAGATACGGGAAGCAGCCAAGGAGGCGCTCGACCGCTACGGCTACGGCATGGCCTCGGTGCGTTTCATCTGCGGCACGCAGGAGGAGCACAAGCAGTTGGAGGCGCGGATATCGGCCTTTCTCGGCATGGAGGACACGATCCTCTACTCGTCGTGCTTCGACGCCAATACCGGGCTTTTCGAAACGCTGCTCGGCGAGGAGGACGCGATCATTTCGGATGCGCTCAATCACGCCTCGATCATCGACGGGGTGCGGCTGTGCAAGGCGCGGCGCCTGCGCTACGCCAACAACGACATGGCGGATCTGGAGACGCGGCTGAAGGAGGCGGCCGATTGCCGCTTCCGGCTGATCGCCACCGACGGCGTTTTCTCGATGGACGGGATCATCGCCAACCTCAGGGGCATTTGCGATCTCGCCGACAAGTATGACGCCATGGTGATGGTCGACGACAGCCATGCCGTCGGCTTCGTCGGAGCAAGCGGACGCGGTTCGCCGGAACATTGCGGAGTCGCTGACCGGGTCGACATCATCACCGGCACGCTCGGAAAGGCGCTTGGCGGGGCGTCGGGCGGCTACACTGCAGCCTCGGCACATATCGTCGAATGGCTGCGGCAGCGCTCGCGCCCGTATCTGTTTTCCAACACGCTGGCGCCGGTGATCGCCGCGGCCTCGCTGACGGTGTTCGGCCTGATCGAGAACGGCGGTGCGTTGCGCGAGCGGCTCTACGCCAATGCGGGCCGGTTTCGCGCCGGCATGACAAAGCTCGGTTTCGACCTGGTGCCGGGCGAACACCCGATCATCCCGGTCATGCTGGGCGATGCAAAACTTGCCGGCGACATGGCGGCGCGCATGCTGGAACTCGGCGTCTACGTCACCGGTTTTTCGTTTCCCGTGGTGCCGAAGGGCCAGGCGCGCATACGCACACAGATGTCGGCGGCCCACACAACGGAAGACATCGACGCCGCCATCGAGGCATTCGCCAGCGCCGGGCGCGAGCTCGGCGTGATTGGTTGAAGGATTCAAACATGACCAACATGATGAAAGCGCTGGTAAAGGCCAAGGCCGAACCCGGCATCTGGATGGAGCGGGTGCCGGTGCCGGAGATCGGCCCTACGGACGTGCTGATCAAGGTGAAAAAGAGCGCCATCTGCGGCACCGATGTGCATATCTACAACTGGGACGAATGGGCGGCGAAGACGGTGCCGGTGGGACTGGTGACCGGCCATGAATTCGTCGGCGAGGTGGTTGAGACCGGCAGCGCGGTAACCGAATACAAGCCCGGCCAGAGGGTGTCGGGCGAAGGCCATATCGTCTGCGGCCATTGCCGCAACTGCCGCGCCGGGCGCGGGCATCTATGCCGAAACACCAAGGGCGTCGGCGTCAACCGGCCGGGCTCATTTGCCGAATTCGTCGCAATCCCGCAGCACAATGTGGTGCCGATCCCCGACGATATTCCAGACGAGATCGCCGCGATTTTCGACCCGCTCGGCAACGCGGTGCACACGGCGCTTTCCTTCGATCTCGTCGGCGAGGACGTGCTTGTGACCGGTGCCGGGCCGATCGGCATCATGGGCGCGCTGGTGGCGCAATGCGTCGGCGCGCGCAAGGTGGTGATCACGGACATCAACCCCGGCCGGCTCGAGCTCGCCCGCAATCTCGGCATCCACCATTGCATCGATCCGGCGA
This sequence comes from Rhizobiaceae bacterium, assembly GCA_041582695.1. Lineage (GTDB taxonomy): Bacteria > Pseudomonadota > Alphaproteobacteria > Rhizobiales > Rhizobiaceae > JAWKWH01. The sequence continues at coordinate 5,045 of JBFIBB010000042.1, read as the reverse complement.
AGGAAAACCTGCGCGACGTCATGGGCCGGATAGGCATGACCGAAGGCTTCGATGTCGGGCTGGAAATGTCGGGCGCCGCGCCAGCGCTGCGCGACATGATCGCGGCGATGAACAATGGCGGACGCGTCGCCATCCTCGGCATACCGCCGACCGGTTTCGCCATCGACTGGAACCAGGTGATCTTCAAGATGCTGCACATCAAGGGCATCTACGGGCGCGAGATGTTCGAGACCTGGTACAAGATGATCGCGCTGGTGCAGGGACCGCTCGACGTGTCGGGGCTGATCACCCACCGAATGGGTATCGACGATTTCCAGAAGGGCTTCGACGCCATGCGCGGCGGCACCGCCGGCAAGGTGGTGATGGACTGGTGAAGTCTTGATGGTTGCAAAAGGCCCGGGCATTCAGGCAAAAAGTCAAATGAAAAACCGGATCGCGAAATCGCGTTCCCGGAGGGAAATACCGGAGTTCCGATGAAACTTGCCTCACTAAAGGACGGCAGCCGTGACGGACGCCTTGTCGTCGTATCGCGCGACCTGACGCAATATACCGACGCGGCCCATGTGGCGCCGACGCTGCAGGACGCGATCGATGATTGGCGGAAGATTGCGCCGCAACTTTCCGATCTCGCCGAAAGCCTCGAACACGGGTCGGTGCCGGCAAGCCGCTTTCACGAGCACGATGCGATGGCGCCGCTGCCGAGAGCGCATCTGTGGGCCGACGGCTCGGCCTATGTGAACCATGTCGAGCTGGTGAGAAAGGCGCGCGGCGCCGAACTGCCGGAGAGTTTCTGGACCGATCCGCTGATGTATGTGGGCGCGTCCGACGCGCTGCTCGGGGCGCGGGACGCGATACCGGCGCTTTCGACCGATTGGGGCATCGACATGGAGGCCGAAGTCGCCGTCATCACCGACGACGTGCCAATGGGCGTTTCGGCTAAAGAAGCCATCGACCACATCAAGCTGGTGATGATCCTGAACGACATATCGTTTCGCGGGCTTATTCCGGCGGAGCTCGCCAAGGGGTTCGGCTTCTGCCAGTCGAAGGGACCGACCGCGTTTTCCCCGGTCGCGGTAACGCCGGACGAACTTGGCGCTGCCTGGAACGGCGCAAAGCTGGCGCGCGCGATGCTGGTCGATCTCAACGGCAAGCCTTTCGGCCGGGCGGAAGCGGATGTGGACATGACGTTCGATTTCGGCCAGTTGATCGCCCATGCCGCCAAGACGCGTTCGCTCGGCGCCGGCGCGATCATCGGTTCGGGCACCGTTTCCAACCGCGACCCCGACGGATCGCCTGGAAAGCCGGTTTCCGAGGGCGGCCGGGGCTATTCCTGCATCGCCGAAATCCGCATGATCGAGACGATCAATGGCGGAAAACCGGCAACCCTGTTCATGCAGTTCGGCGACACAGTGCGCATCGACATGAAGGATGATGGCGGCCATTCGATATTCGGCGCCATCGAGCAGACCGTTGTGAAACCCGGGACGGCCTGATGTCCTGGCTCGGCATCGTTGGCGGCATCTGGGGATTGGCGACGATCGCGTTGCTGATCCCGGTGATACGGTATTCCTACGCAGCCGAACGGCGGTCCTATCCCGAGAAATTCGAAGGCAAGCCGCCGCGCCGGGCCAATGTCATCGCGGTTGCATTCAATTTTCCGAGCATCGCCCGCGACGCGGAAACGCAGGCGCTGCGCCGCAAGATGAACCGGCTTTTGCTGATCATGCTCGCGCTGTTCGTCGTGATGGCGGTCTTGCTGTTTGTTGCCGCGCCCACCGCCGCGCCGGCCTGACTACTGCCGCCTGTACTTCATGAGCCTGATGAACAGGAAGGCCGGAACGACGATTGCCGCGCCGAGCAGGAAATAGCCGACGAAACGCTCGATCGCCGCAAAGCCCATGTTCCAGACACGAATGAAGAACTCCCTGATCGTGTCGAAGACGTCGAGCACGGTCAGGTCGAGCGCCGTCATCACCACGCCGACGACGAAGGAAATCACCGCGAGCTTCATCACAGTTCGAAAAGGCGTGTCGCCCAGAAAGCGGGTGAGACCGTTGCTCATCGTTTCTCCTTCATGACCGCCCGGCCCGGGCAGGCGCGGCCTCTTCCGTGCCGCAGATACGCATCGGCGCGGGCAGGTTCAACCCGCCGGCAGGTGGTTTTCGTAGTCGGACACCAGCAGATGGAGCGGCGGCTCGTCTTCCGCGACCGTCGAAAACCTGGAAACGGGTTCGGAAAAGTAGTTGTCGGTCAAGTCGTCGTTAACGGTCGAAACCTCGCCGATCAGGACGTCTGAACGCTCGGCCCAGAAGGCGTGCCAGACGCCGGGAAGCAGCGTGACGCTTTCGCCGGGCCCGAGTTTCAAATGCCCGCCGGCCGGCATCTTGCGGACCAGCCCGTCCGTGGGTACCGAGACTTCCGCGTCGCGATCGATACCGCCGCCGGGCTCGGACATGAACAGTTCCAGCACCAGATCGCCGCCGCCGCGGTTGATGATGTCCTCGGCCTTGATCGCATGGCGGTGCATCGGGGAAAGCTGGTTCTTGCGCGAGATCATGATCTTCTCGGCATAGAGCATGCCGCGGCCGGCCGCCAGATCGGCGGCGTTGCCGTTGCGGACGGTGAACAGAAACAGGCCGAGCTCGTCGAACCGGCCGCGGCCGTAATCGGTAATGTCCCAGCCGAGCCGCGCATCGACGATGCCGGCGATTTCATCGCGCCGGCGCCGCATCTCCTCGGCGCTCCAGTAGGCGAAAGGAGGCAGCACGTAACCGAATGAGCGGATAAAGCGATCCGCCTCGGCGATGATCTGGTTGATGCGCGAGCGTTTCATGATTGGTCATCCGTGAAAATCATCCATGCCATGGACCCTGACAGGTTTCGTGACCGGGACGCAAGGCGGGATGACGATACCAGATGCGATTGGGAGCGCGCTTGCCGGATACGAGTGGAAAACCGGCTGAGTCACGGGATGCCCGCCCACACGGACAAGCCCGATCGAAGTCATTGATTCGGAATCGTGTTCGCTCAAACTGCGTATCACTGCCGAGTATCACCAAAAACGGCGTCCGGACAACGAAAAGCGGTCGACGGAACCGGGCTTGAACCGGCATCGGGAACATGTTCCTTCAGCCAGCGATCCTTTTTTTCTTCACGTTTAGAGCCGTGACGCGGGCGCTGAAAGCAATCGCGCGAGCGATTCCGGCCGCGGGCGTCCAGAACAATGGCAAAACGGACTGGCGGCGGTTTGCCCCGTCAAGTCTGACTTCGTTTCCTGCCTGTCTTCGGCGTGGTCTGAACCTTGCGGGTCGCCGGTTTTTTCGACCCCGCCGTCTTGGCTGGCTTGCCGGCATCCTTCGCTTCAGCCGATTTGCCGTCCGCCTTTTCGCCTGCTGGCTGAGCGGGTGGCTCTTCCGGCCATGACGAGAACGGGAATGGCAGGTCTTCGGACGCGAAAGACACATACGCAATTATCTGTCTGATGTATTGAGCCAGATTTTGACCAAACCGAGCGAGGCGAACATTCGGTTCCCCGGTAAACAGGCTTGCCAGGAACTGGAATACCGCCACGGCCAGGATGACAAACTCGGCCACGTTGAAAGCAATGCCAAAGATGATCATGTAGACCAGTCGGAGCCATATGCTGCTTCTGGTGATATTCTGCTTGAGGTTCGCGGCCATTCCCATCCTCCTTTTTTTCACAGACTATGGGAATTTTGATCACCGGTTTCAAGCGGGCGGCCTGGTCGGGCCGATGACCGAAACAGCAAACCCGTTCCGGACGCCGGACATTATGGAAAACGCAGTGTTGCTGGCGTGCTGGCCGAAAAGACGAGCGAGTTTCTTGTTTACGATAAGGAACTGAGATTATTGGTGGAGCCAAGGGGATCTTCGATCATCTTGGCAAATCCAAATAATATCAATTATTTGGCAATATACTTGATCCAACTGTGTACCACTATTGTGTATCATCAAAATGACATTTGGACAACATAAATTGGGGTATGGCCAATAGGCTGGAGGTCGACATCGGTGATTTGAGCGTCCTGGCGGCCATCCGATTGTGTTGCATGTAGACAAATCGCGACTCTCGCAATGCAATTAATTTCACGCATTTTCGCGAGCAAAGACACCGAGTAATTAACGTATGACGTTAGCGCCAATTGGACAGATTTGAGGAATGAGGTCAGTCAAGATCTTTTCCTCTGAGGATATCGGCGATCTCGCTATATCCGCGCGCTTCGGCGTGCTGGAGCGGCGTGACCCCGCCGCGGTCAGGAATATTGGGATTCGCACCCGCTTCGACCAAGGCGCGTACGGTGGCAATATGATCCGAGCCGCCATTGCCCAGAATCACAGCCTCCATCAGCGCGGTCCAGCCCAGGTTGTTCACGTGATCGAGCGGCGCACCGCCCGCGATCAGGCGGCGGACCACCTCGTGGTGTCCCAGATGGGCCGCAGCTATCAGGGCGGTTCCGTCATAGACGCTGGTGATGAGGTCCGCGCGATTGCCCAGTTGCATCGCGACAGTCACGAGTTCGGGATCGTTGGCGACAGCTGCGATGGTCAGCACGTCGTAGAAGCGGTTCTCCAGTGCATTCATGTCGGCTCCAGCCTCGGCCAATGCCCGTATGGCATGATCATGTGAGGCAAAAGCCGCGACATGGGCGGGAGTGCGGCCCGCACCGTCGCGAGCATCAAGGTCCGCGCCGTCTGCCGCAAGCTGACGTATCTTCGTGACATCCCCCACATGCGCGGCAAGGTGCAGGCCGTCATAGCGTGCGATATCAGCTGCCGATGGCGCCGTCTGGGCTTGCGCGGCAGCTGCGTAAGCAATCAGCAGAACCACCAGGATACGTCCCATGTCTTCTCCTTTGGAGAGCAGCCTGACCCGGGGACAAACCGCACCCCGTATCAAAATCCACTCAGCGGCGATAGCTTCAAAACTAACCCGCTCTCAGGTCGCGTCAATGTCGGCGACGGCGCATAGCCAAAATGGATCGCCGGCCGGGTATTCACCAACAATCATCCTGGACCTAACAGAT
>JBFIBB010000041.1:0-17854 GCA_041582695.1 Rhizobiaceae bacterium | reverse complement strand
TCAGCTTGTTGGTGTAGACATCACCCTCCTTGACGACCTCGCGGGCATAAATCGTCTGGATCGGGTGGTGGCTCGGACCAAATTTGAACGCACCGCGCGTGGATTTGAAATCTGCCGCTTCCAGCGCCTTCTGGAATGCTGCCGCGTCCGATACGCTCGCCTTGTCGAGCGCTGACAGAAGCAGGTTGGCGGTGTCGAAACCCTGGCTCGCATACAGCGAAGGAAGGCGGCCGTACTCGGCCTGGAACGATGCGACAAACGCCTTGTTGGTCTCGTTGTCGAGGTCCTTGTTCCATTGCGACGTGTTGACCACGCCCAGCGCTGCATCGCCAACGGCCTGAAGTATGCCCTGATCGAAGGAGAAGGCCGGCCCGACGAGCGGAATGCCGACACCCGACTGGGCATATTGCTTCAGGAACGCGATGCCCATGCCGCCGGGCAGGAAAAAGAAGACGCTGTCGGCGCCGGAAGCGCGAATCTGCGCAATCTCGGCCGCATAGTCGTCCTGGCCCAGTTTCGTATAGATTTCACCGGCGAGCTCGCCCTTGTAGAAGCGCTTGTAGCCGGTCAGCGCGTCCTTGCCCGCGGGATAGTTGGGCGCAAGGATGAAGGATTTCTTATATCCTGCCGACTGCGCATAAGCGCCCGCCGCTTCGTGCAGGTTGTCGTTCTGCCAGGCAACATTGAAATAGAGCGGGTTGCACCCAGCGCCGGCAAGTTCCGACGGCCCAGCATTCGGCGACAGATAGAATTTGCCCTGCGCGTTCACCGCCGGAACGACTGCAAGGGCGAGGTTCGACCAGATGATTCCGGTCAGCACGTCAACCTTGTCGGACTGGATGAGCTTGTCGGCCAGTTGCACCGCGACATCGGGCTTGCGCTGATCGTCTTCGATCACAACCTCGACCCGGTCATTTCCATTCTGCTTGATCGCCAGCATGAAACCATCGCGAACATCGAGGCCGAGACCGGCGCCGCCGCCCGAAAGCGTGGTGATCATGCCGACCTTGAGGTCGGCGGCGTTGGCCGCTGCTGCGATCAGCAGCGCAGAAGCCGCAGTTCCAAGCGTTTTCATCATTTTCATCATTTTTTCTCCCTTGGTTTTGTCATTTGACCTTGTCGCGGACCGCCCAGTATCCATTTCAACGCATCCGATCACGCTGCGTTGCCTTGGCGCAAGCGGAAACGTTGGATCTTTCCCGTTTGAGTCTTGGGCAGTAAGTCGACGAATTTCACCGAGCGCGGGTATTTGTAGGGCGCGATCACCGATTTGACGTGGTTCTGCAGCGCCTTGACCGTCTCGTCCGACGGCTTGACGCCCGCATTCAGCACGACATGGGCCTCGACGATCGATCCCCGCGCCTCGTCCGGCACACCGATGACGGCGCATTCTGCGACGTCTGGATGCGACAACAGCGCCGCCTCCACCTCCGGCCCGGCGATGTTGTAGCCCGACGAGACGATCATGTCGTCGTTGCGGGCGGCGAAGTGGAAATAGCCATTCTCGTCCATCGAGAACGTATCGCCGGTAATGTTCCAGCCACCGGTGACATATTTGAGCTGACGGTCGTCGGCCAGATAGCGGCAGCCGGTCGGCCCGCGCACGGCAAGCCTGCCGACGGAACCGGGGGGCAGATCCTCGCCATTCTCGCCGATGACCTTGGCCTCGTAGCCGGTGACCGGCTTGCCGGTGCAGGCAGGGCGATGGTCATCGAACCGGTTTGAAATGAAGATGTGCAGCATCTCGGTGGCGCCTATGCCGTCGAGCATCGGCTTGCCGGTCTTGCGCATCCAGTCGTCGTATACCGGAGCCGGCAGCGTCTCGCCGGCCGAGACCGCAGCGCGCAGGCTCGACAGATCGGCCCCCTCCTCCATCGCCGCTAGCATGGCGCGATAGGCGGTGGGCGCGGTGAAGCATACGGTCGCTTTGTACTTCTCGATGATCTCGATCATGTTGGGCGGGGAAGCGTTTTCCAGCAACGTGGCGGTCGCACCAAACCGAAGCGGAAATATCGCCAAGCCGCCCAGACCAAAGGTGAATGCGAGCGGCGGCGAGCCGATGAATATGTCGTCCGGCGTCACGCCGAGGATCTCCTTCGCATAGCCGTCGGCTATGATCAGCAGGTCGCGGTGAAAATGCATCGTCGCCTTGGGCGCGCCGGTGGTGCCGGAAGTAAAGCCCAGCAGCGCGACATCATCGCGTCCGGTATCGACCGCCTTGTATGTGACCGGTTTTTCGAGCGCCAGCCGGTCGAGTTCGGCATCGTGATTTGCAGTTCCGTCGAAGCCGGCAATCGTCTTCAGGAAACGGTTCGTCTTGCCGCATGTGACCAGTTCGTCCATCAACCTGGTGTCGCAAAGCGCGTGGCTGATTTCAGCCTTGTCGACGATCTTGGTGAGCTCGCCCGCGCGCAGCATGGGCATGGTGTTGACCACGACAGCGCCGGCCTTGGTGGCGGCCAGCCAGCAGGCGACCATGGCCGGGTTGTTGGCCGAACGGATCAGCACGCGATTGCCGGGCTTGATGCCGAGGTCGGACACCAGCGCATGCGCCAGCCTGTTGGTCCAGTCGGCAAGTTCCTTGTAGGTGCGCCGCCTTCCGTTGCCGATCAGGGCAGTGTGGTCGCCAAACCCCTTTTCTACCATCCTGTCGGTCAACTCGACCGCAGCATTGATGCGGTCGGGATAAGGGAAGCTGCCGAGCAGGAAATCGGGCCACTGATCGGCCGGCGGCAAGTTGTCCCGGGCAAACGTGTCTTCATGCGCGGTCGGTCCAAGCGTTGTCATTTGCCTTCTCCGAAAGCGGAAAGCGCCTGGCGTGCGATGATGACCTTCTGCACGTCGGAAGCGCCCTCGTAGATGCGCAGCGCGCGAATGTCGCGATAGAGCCTCTCGGCAATGTGTCCGCTCCTGACACCATCGCCTCCGTGCAACTGCACGGCCTTGTCGATGACCTGTTGCGCCTGATCGGTCGAGAACAGCTTGGCCATTGCCGCCTCGCGCGAAACGCGCGGCGCACCCATGTCCTTCACCCAGGCGGCGCGGTAGACCAGAAGAGCGGATGCATCGACATCCACAGCCATGTCGGCGATATGGCCCTGCACCATCTGCAGGTCGAATAGCGGCGCGCCCATGACCTGGCGGCTCATGACGCGCGACAGCGATTCGTCGAGCGCGCGGCGGGCAAAACCTAGCGCTGCTGCGGCGACCGTGGTGCGGAAGGTGTCGAGCACCGACATCGCAATGCGGAAACCGGCGCCGCGCTCGCCGATCAGGGCGGATGCCGGGATGCGGCAATTATCGAACTTCAGGCGCGCGACAGGGTGCGGCGCGATCACCTCGAGCCGCTCGGCAATTTCGAGGCCTGGCGTTCCCGCGGGCACCAGAAACGCCGACAGGCCCCTGGCGCCGGGGCCTTCGCCGGTGCGTGCGAATACGCAGTAGATGTCGGCGATCCCACCGTTGGAAATCCACGTCTTTTCGCCATCGAGCAGGAATTCGTTACCATCCAGCCTGGCGGTCATCGTCGAATTGGCGACATCGGAGCCTGATTGGGGTTCGGTCAGCGCAAAGGCGGAAATCGCCCTGCCAGCGCGCGTCTTCGACAGCCATTCACGCTTCTGGTCGAGCGAACCGAACAGCGAGATCGCGCCTGTGCCGAGACCCTGCATGGCAAACGCGAAATCGGCCAGGCCATCGTGGCGCGCCAGCGTCTCGCGGATGATGCACAGCGAGCGGACATCGAGCCTGGCCGCTTCGTCTTGCGGATCGACCGCGGAGTGAGCGAGGAAGCCCGCTTCGCCGAGGCGCGCGACGAGGTCGCGGCTGGCCGTGTCCGTGTCCGAATGGTCGACATGGGCGAGGTTTTTACCCGCCCAATCTTCCAGCCGGCCGGCCAGGTCGCGGTGGCGGTCCTCGAAAAAGGGCCAGTCGAGAAACGTGCGATCAGCCATCAGTCGCCCTCGAACACCGGCTTTTGCTTGGCGACGAACGCCTCGTAAGCGCGGACGAAATCGCCGGTCTGCATGCAGATCGCCTGCGCCTGGGCTTCCGCTTCGATCGCCTGCTCGATGGACATGGACCATTCCTGCGCCAGCATGGTCTTGGTCATCATGTGCGCGAAGTTCGGCCCCGCGGCGATGCGGGCTGCCATTTCGACGGCTTCCCTCTCCAGTGCTTCGGCCGCCACCAGGCGGTTGAAAAACCCCCAGCGCTCGCCCTCCTCGGCGCTCATCGACCGGCCGGTGTAAAGCAGCTCCGCCGCCCTGCCCTGGCCGATGATCCTCGGAAGGATAGCGCAGGCGCCCATGTCGCAACCGGCAAGGCCGACGCGAGTGAAAAGAAACGCGGTCTTTGCCCCCGGCGTGCCGATGCGCAGATCGGAGGCCATGGCGACGATAGCGCCGGCGCCGACGCAAATGCCGTCGACGGCGGCAATGACCGGCTTGCCGCAATTGACCATCGCCTTCACCAGATCGCCGGTCATGCGGGTGAAGCGCAACAACTCCTTCATCGACATTTTCGTCAGCGGGCCGATGATGTCGTGCACGTCGCCGCCCGAGGAGAAATTGCCGCCGTTGGAGTTGAACACGACCGCCTTTATCTCGTCGCTGTAGTGCAGGTCGCGAAACCAGTCGCGCAGTTCTGCGTAGGAATCGAAGGTGAGCGGGTTCTTGCGTTCCGGCCGGTCGAGCGCGACGATGGCAATTCCGTCCTCAACGCGCAGGAGAAAGTGATTCGGCCTGGCGGTTGCAACGTTCATCTGTCTGCCTTTCCGTTGGTATTCCGCTTGTCCGAAATCGAATGGAGCCTTGCGGCAAGCTGCTCGGCCTCACCCTCGTCGAACATCCCGAAAAGATCCGAGACCCAACCCTCATGCTCGGCCGCAAGCCGCCGAAAATACTCACTTCCCTGCTCGGTGAGACGGACACGCATGGCGCGGCGGTCGCCGTCGACGGGAATCCGGATCACCGCCCCGTCGGCAACCAGCCTTTCAACGATGCCTGTGACATTGCCGTTCGAGACCATAAGCACCTCGGAAAGTTCGCTCATTCGAAGACCTTCGGGCGAACGGTTGAGCGCCGAGAGCACATCGAAGCGCGGCAGTGTCGAGCCGAACTCGGTACGCAATTTCTCGCGCAGTTCCGCCTCGACACGGCGCTGTGCCTTCAGCAAGCGCAGCCATAACCTGAGCCGCGCCTTGGAAGCCTTGTTGCCTTTGGCCGGGAGTTCGGCAGTCATACCTCGCCCCCGCTTATCGGGATCGCCGCACCGTTGACCGAGCAGGCACTATCGCCGCAAAGCCACAGCACCACGCCTGCCACCTCTTCCGGCTGGATGAAGCGGTTCTGCGGATTGCCGCGCTTCAGCGTTGCCGCGGCCGCATCCCGGCTCATGCCGGTTTTAGCGACGATATTGTCGATCGCGTCCTGAAGAAGATCGGTTTCGACATAGCCCGGGCAGATTGCGTTGACCGTTATGCCCGAGGTCGCGAACTCGTGCGCCAGCGCACGCGTCAATCCGACCACTCCGTGCTTGGCGGCACAGTAGGCGGACACATAGGAATGTCCCTTGAGCCCGGCGATCGATGCAATCGCTATCAGTCGGCCCCAGCCTCCATCTTTCATGGATGGCGCGGTCTCCCGCCAAAGGTTGAAAGTGCCGGTCAGATTGACGTCGAGCATCGATTTCAGGTCCGACGAGTTCATGCGCGCGAACGGCTTGGCAAGCGCGGCGCCGGCGTTGGCAACCGCGATATGCACCGGGCCAGCCCAATCGCGTGCCGCCGCCACCGCCGCGGCAACCGAATCCTCATCTGTGACGTCGCAGGTCACCGCATGGATGCGGTCATGGCCCGAAGCCAACAAGTCCAGCGGTTCCTTGCGGCGGCCGGTAATCGTGACACTCGCGCCGGCATCGGCCAGCGCCTTTGCGATTGCCGCGCCGACGCCGGTTCCGCCACCTGTCACCAATGCGTGCCGACCGGATATCGTCAACTCATCCTCCTGCGCGGCCGGGGCATGTTTTCCCGCCCTTGACCAGAGACGGGATCATAGCGTGAAGAGCGGATTTATTTCAAGCTTAAAATATATGGGTGGCACGCGTTGAGCCACTGATCGGCATGTCGGCGTTTCTACTCTCGCAGGGATGCGTCAGCGCGCCGGAAGCGCGGTTTCCGCGAGCTTCACCCAATAACTGATGCCGTGGGGAATGGCTTCATCATTGAAATCGTAGGCAGGGTGGTGAAGCCCTGCCGTATCTCCATTGCCGATGAAGATGAACGATCCGGGTCTGGATTTGAGCATGTATGAAAAGTCTTCGCCGCCCAAAATAGGCGCAACATCGCGATCGACGGCAGCTTCGCCTGCAATCGAGGCGGCCACGTCGGCGGCAAGCTGCGTCTCGGCTTCGTGGTTGGCGGTTACGGGATAGTTCCGGTCAATGTCGACATCGGCTACCGCGCCGTGCGCAACCGCGACGCTCTCGGCAATCGTTCGCAGCCGCTCGATGGCGGCGTCACCGACCTCATCCTCAAGGAAGCGGATCGTGCCCGCGATCTCCGCCTCCTCGGGTATGATGTTGTAGGCGGTGCCGGCGTTGAATTTGGTCACCGAAACGACCAGCGATTTCACCGGATCGGCCGTTCTCGCCACAATGGACTGGAAACTCGTGACGATATGCGAGCCGATGACAATCGGATCGATTGTCCGGTTTGGCTGGGCGGCGTGACCGCCACGGCCCTTGATCCTTATGGTGAATTCGACCGTCGCGGCCATCAGCGGACCAACCCGGGTGGCAAAATGGCCGACCGGCAAGCCGGGCATGTTGTGCATCCCGAACACCTTCTCGATGCCAAAACGCTCCATCATGCCTTCTTCGATCATCACGTTGCCGCCGCCGCCGCCTTCTTCGGCCGGTTGAAAAATGACCGCAACAGAACCCTTGAAATTGCGTGTTTCGGCGAGGTATTTCGCCGCACCCAGCAACATGGCGGTATGGCCGTCATGCCCGCAGGCGTGCATCTTGCCGGTGTTTTTGGAAGCCCAATCCTTGCCGGTGATCTCGGCGATGGGCAGGGCATCCATGTCGGCGCGGAGCCCGATTACCGGACCGTCCCCGCCCTTGCCCCTGATGATGCCGACGACTCCGGTCCGGGCGATGCCGGGAACAACCTCGTCGAGACCAAAGGATTTCAGGCGTTCTTCGACCAGGGCAGCGGTCTCGAACAGGTCGAATTGCAGTTCGGGGTTCCGATGAATTTCCCGGCGCCAGCCGGCAACCTCGTTCTGCAGTTCGGCCGCTCGGTTCAGGATCGGCATATGGCGCTTCCCTATCTGTCCAACGTGGTGATCGAATTCAGGAACCTGCCGGCGAACCGGATCACCATCCTTTGCTTTGCCATAATGGCGGCAAATGCGTTAGTTATCGGCTATCTAACGCTTGTTGCAAGCTATGCAAGTAGCCGCTCGCCTGTCCATCGCAAATCACTGTGATTGGCAGAATAGGGCGAAAATCCTGGTAAACCACACGGGCTTGGGTAATGAATTTTTTCAGTCTTCGCCGTTTTGGCGCAATCTTCGCAGCGATCTTTCTATCATTTCTGGCAGCCCAGATCGCCCCGACGAACGCAGCGGCCGGCGCGACGGTCCTGATCGACATGCAAAACGGCAGGGTGCTGTCGCACCAGAACGCTTTTCAGCGCTGGTACCCGGCGTCGCTGACCAAGATCATGACAGCCTATGTGGCGTTTCGCGCCATCAAGACGGGACGCCTGACGCTTAATTCGCCGGTTCGCATGTCCAGCAACTCCGCCAAGGAGCCGCCAAGCAAGATGGGCTACAAACCCGGCTCGGAAATGACGCTCGACAATGCGTTGAAGATGTTGATCGTCAAATCGGCCAACGACATCGCCATGGCGATTGCCGAAAGCGTGAGCGGTTCGCAGGCCGAATTCGCCAGAATGATGAACGCCGAGGCAAGGCGGCTTGGCATGACGGATACCAACTTCACCAATCCGAACGGATTACATGACAGCCGCCAATACACGACGGCGCGTGATCTGGCGATCCTTTCGGCGGCGGTGAGGAGGGAATTCCCCGAACACGAGCACTATTTCGGACTGGAGGGGATAACGGTTGGCGGCAAACTGCTCCGCTCCTACAACATCCTGCTCGGCCGCTTTCCCGGTGCAGACGGCATGAAGACCGGATTTGTCTGCGCATCGGGATTCAATCTTGTGGGCTCGGCAACGCGAGGCGGACGCACGCTCATCGCAGTGGTTTTGGGCGCTTCGTCGCAGCAGGAGCGGGCCGAAACCGCGGCAGAACTGCTTGCCGAGGGTTTCAGGATGCGCAGCAATGCAGGCGTACGGATCTCAGAGTTCGCCGCCTATGGCGCTTCGCGCGACAAGGCGCCCAATCTTCGTTCGGAAATCTGCACGAAGCAGGCGCAGGCCGAACGCTGGGATGGGCGCGATGACGAAGGCCGCATGATCATTCGGTCGCGCTATCTCAAGCCGATGACGCGCGAACCGAGAACCGTTGCGGTCGGGCTTGGCGGCGCGGTCGGGCCGGCGCCGGTAATCTACGCCAATGTGCCGATTCCCACCCCGCGGCCTGATTTCGAGCCACAGGAACTGGCGCTGAAGCCGCCTGTGGAACCCGAAGCCGCGATCAGGACGGGGATCCCGGTTCCGACCCCTCGCCCGACGGCTGTCCGGTAGCGCGCCGATGTTTCCGATCGCAGTCACGGTCGTCACCGGTTTTCTCGGTTCCGGCAAGACGACACTAATCAACCGGCTCCTCGAAGATCCGGCGCTGCGGGACACGGCAGTGATCGTCAACGAGTTCGGCGAAATTCCGATAGATCACCTGCTCGTCGAGAGTTCGAGCGACGAGGTTATCGAAATCGCAGGCGGCTGCCTTTGCTGTACTGTGCGAGGCGAACTGGCCGACACGCTGGCCGGCCTTGTCGAACGGGTTCAGACCGGCAAAATCAAACGCCTGTCGCGCATCGTCATCGAGACTACCGGCATGGCCGATCCGGTGCCTGTTTTGCATGCGATCCAGAGCCACCCTGCACTGGCGCAAGGCCTTGCAATTGACCGTGTGATCACCACCGTTGATGCAATCGCCGGACTGAGCATCATCGGCGCCCACGAGGAAGCTCGGCGGCAAATCGCCGTCGCCGACATTGTCGTGCTGACAAAAACCGATCTGGCCGATTCCGGACAGAGCGAAGCGTTGTGGGCGGCTATCGCGGCGAAAAGCACCGCGACAATCATCCGTGCAGACGCTCTCGCCGGAAATCACGCCAATCTGTTGCAGTACGATGTATTGGTGCGCGATCCACCGGACCGAGGGATTGGGCATTCGCATCATCACGAACACGCATCCGAAGTGACCAGCCATGCAATCATTCATGATGCGCCCGTAGCGTGGCCGGCGGTTGAAGGATTTCTCGGGTTCATCACGAGCCGGATCGATCTCGACATCTTGCGTATCAAGGGGCTGGTTCTGACCAAGGAAAACCCGGATCGCCCGGTTCTGGTGCAGGGGGTGCAGAAAACGCTTTACCCGCAGCAGCGGCTGGAACGCTGGCCGGACCGGGCAACGCGGGAGACTGTTCTGGTGATGATCGGCAAGGGTCTGAACGGCGAGGAAATCGACCGGCTGTTCAAGGCGTTCATCGGCATTCCGCAAACCGACATGCCCGACCGGGCCGCGCTGGAGGCAAACCCGCTCGCAATTACCGGAATGCGCTAGCTTCCCTTACTTTCCTCCGGTGCCGCGTTCGACGAGGAACCGATGACCGCCCTCGACGGTTTCGGTCTCGATCAGAAGATGGCCGTTTTCGTTGCAAAAAGCCGGCACGTCGACGACGGCCAGAGGGTCTGTGGTTTCAAGCCAGAGGCGGGCGCCCGGCACCATTGCGGCGAGGCGCTTGCGCGCCTTCAGTACCGGCAAAGGGCAGTTCAGCCCCTTCAGATCGTAGATTTCCGCGGACATGCGATTGAGATAGCGGCTCGCGCCGTCCCGATCAATCGCCAAACAGTTTGAGTTTCTTGCGCTTGGCCCAGATCGTTCCAAGCACGCCGGTTCCCGGCGCCGCTTCCGCTGCCGCCGGTTGTTCGGTTGCCTCCGGTTCCGCGGCTGCGACTTCGTTCGCGGCGGGTTCGGGCGCCTTCTCCTCGGGCTCCGGTGCAACCACCACAGGCTTGGGCACGGGTATCGGGGCCACTTCCGGCGCCTTGGTGTCTGAAAGCGAAGGCGGTTCGCGCGAGACCCGCTCGCCGCGGGCGCGCGCCTGCGACCATTTCGACACCAGCGCCGCCTCGGTCGGACCGGCAATGGACGGGCTGCGGGCGGGAAGGTTGCGTTTGTCGAGCGCCGAGGTGAAAGCGGCCATATAGCTGCTGTTATAGGTGGAATAGGCGAGCGTCAGCGTCTCGGGCTGGCTGGTCGGCGGGCAAGCCCTCGTCGCGGAAAACTCCTCGCCTTCCTCGGCGATGCGATTGAACACGTAGTTGCGGTCGCAGATATCGACTTTCGGAGGCACCTTGGTGATTTCGAAATGATCATAGCCTTCCTTCAGCATCTGCCAGAAGGCGAAATTCGGATCGCCCTGGTATCGGGCCATGTTCTCAGGCGTCATGCGGAATGGAAACGCCTGCACCTGAAACGCCGTCTGGCCGCCGCGGAAAGCATCGCGTGCGAACGCGTAGATTTCGGCCACCTGTTCGTCAGACATCGAATAGCAGCCTGCCGAGGAGCAGGCGCCGTGCACCATCAGGTTCGAACCCGTGCGGCCATGCGCCCGGTCATAGGCGTTCGGATAACCGATGTTGAAGGAAAGGTAATAGCTGGATTTCGGATTCATCTGCCCGGGGGCCACGGTGTAGAATCCTTCCGGCGCCTGGCGGTCGCCCTCGCGGAATTTCGGCCCGAGCTTGCCCGACCATTTGCAGATGTCGTAGTTCGCAATAATGTCGTAACGGCCAGTGTCTTTCTGCTTCCAGACCTCGAGTTTACCTTCTTCCTTGAAGATGCGGACCATGATCGGCGACGAACGCGTCATGCCCTTGGCCTTCATCGCGGTGATGATTTTTTCGGGAAGTTGCTTTTCGGCCTTCGGGGCAATGTCCTCAAGCGAGGCCTGACACGCCGCAAGGCCAGCCAAGGTCGCCACGAACACCAGCGTTCTAACTCTCACAAGCATCGAAAATGAACCGTCCCCTAGTTCTCTTTGCCTCCCATGACCCAATCCAACGGATTAGCATCATCGTCATTGAGAATTTGTTACCGCGGCGCGCCGCGCCCACCAGGCATAAACCCTCTGCCCGCCGCCGGACCGCAACCCTTATAAGGCAATTGACGGCGAAATTCAGTCAATTTTTTGGCACGTGACATTGGCGCAAGTCATTGATCGCGGTTACAGAGACCGGCCGATGGCAAGAAATTTCTCTCGCCGGTGTTCCCGGAAATCCTGGTTCGATCCCTCGAATTCCTTCAAGGCCGCAGCGATCTGACTTTCGGTCGCCT
This sequence comes from Rhizobiaceae bacterium, assembly GCA_041582695.1. GTDB lineage: Bacteria > Pseudomonadota > Alphaproteobacteria > Rhizobiales > Rhizobiaceae > JAWKWH01. The sequence continues at coordinate 6,314 of JBFIBB010000041.1, read as the reverse complement.
CGAACACCGCGTCGGGGTTGCGGTGCGCTCCGCCAAGCGGTTCCGGGATGATGCCGTCGATAATCTTCATTTCCAACAGATCCCTGGCGGTGATCTTCATGCTCGTTGCGGCATCCTTGGCACGGGTTGAGTCGTGCCAGAGGATCGAAGCGGCGCCCTCCGGAGAAATCACGGAATAAATCGAATGCTCGAGCATGTAGACCCGGTTGGCCGCCGCTATTGCGATAGCGCCGCCGGACCCGCCCTCGCCGATGATCACGGAAATCATCGGTGTCTTCAAGCCAAGGCAGGCAGCCGTCGAGCGGGCAATCGCTTCAGCCTGACCGCGCTCTTCAGCGCCGACACCGGGATAGGCGCCGGTAGTATCGACAAGCGTGATAACCGGCAGTCCGAAGCGGTTGGCCAACTCCATGATGCGGACCGCCTTGCGGTAACCTTCCGGCCGCGCCATGCCGAAATTCCGTTTCAGGCGACTTGCGGTGTCCGATCCCTTTTCCTGGCCGATCACGGCGACGGGCTGGCCGCGAAACCTGGCAAATCCGCCGACCACGGCATGGTCTTCGCCAAAACAGCGGTCGCCCGCAAGCAATGTGAACTCGGTAAACAGACGGTCGATGTAGTCAACGCAATGCGGGCGGTCGGGATGACGGGCAACCTGTGCCTTCTGCCAGGGCGTCAACGCCTTGTAGACTTCGCGCAATGCATCGCGTGACCTCTTTTCCAGCCGCGCGATCTCATCGGCGACGTCCACGGCCTCGCCGGCCTCGCTCATCTTCTTTAGTTCGAGAATCTGACCGTCCAGATCGGCGACCGGTTTTTCGAAATCGAGATAATGATACATCTATTGCAGAACCAGAATGCCAGAATCAATGATTACAAACCGCCGTAGGCGGACAAAGCGAAGTCCGCTCTTGGCGCACATCAACTTCCTAATCACATAAACATCGCGGCCCTAATCGGCAAGCGGATGGTGACTGTTGACAAGTTCGACCAGTCTTTCTTCCAGCACATGGGTGTAGATTTGCGTTGTCGAGATGTCAGCGTGGCCAAGAAGTTGCTGGACCGATCTGAGATCAGCGCCGTTCTGTAGCAGATGGCTGGCAAATGCATGGCGGATGACATGGGGCGAGATCTTCGTGGACGGAATTCCGGCCCGTGCGGCAAGCGCTTTCAGTTCGCGGGCAAATACCTGCCGCGGCAAGTGCCCGCTCGCCGAGGAGGAGGGAAACAGGTGGCGGTTGCCCGCCCACATTTCGGCAGCGTCGCGCAGCGCCAGCCAAGCTGTCATCGCCTTGCGAGCGGCCGGAGACAACGGAACCATCCGTTCCTTGGCGCCCTTGCCCCGCACCATGAAAAAACGCTCGTCCCGGCGGGCCACCTCTACGGGCAGCGCAACAAGCTCCGAAACACGCATGCCGGTCGCATACAGTACCTCTATCAAGGCATGCATGCGCGCGGCCGCGATCTGCGCAGCTTTGTCAGCGCCCGCACCTGATACCTCCGCTGCCGCCCGGTCGAGCAGCGCCGTGACGTCGCGGATGGAAAGGGTTTTCGGCAGGCTCTGGGGCTTTTTCGGGCTGGTCATCAATCCGGTCGGATCGTCATCCCGGTCGCCTTCGGCATAGAGAAATCGGAAAAATTGCCGCAGCGCCGCCAGTTTGCGCGCCTGTGTGGAAGCGGCAAGTCCCCGGCCGGACATTTCGCCGAGATAGGCCTGCAGCGAAGCGCTGTCGGCTTCCGCGAGCCGTGCGGCAAAGTGTTCGTTCGCGTCTTCCAGATCCCTTCGATACGCGGCCAGCGTGTTGTCGCTTGCGCCACGTTCAGCGGCCATCATCTCCAGGAACGCTTCGATCAGCGATACGGTGTCGGTTTGCGCCATATCTTTCGCCGGCCCGGCCGATCACTCCCGCGGCGGATTGATCTTCTCGACCGGAATGCGAACGGTCATCTCGCCAGGTTTCGGTTCGACCAGTACGACCAGGGCGAACATCGCGCCATAGGCGATCCCGGCCAGAATGGCCAGAATGGTCAGAAACTTGAAAAGTGTCGGCATCGCATTCTGTCCGCCGGTTCTCCTGGGGCTCGTTATGAAGGCCCTGCCCGGCCATTGCAAGCGGCGCGCCGGAGAGCCGAAAACGGTTTGCCGGCATGCAATATAGGCCGGAAAACTTACATCTTCTTGACGGCGCTGGCATTTTAATGTCGAACCGGCGGCGAAAAGGTATCGAGATGAATTCCGCCCTTCAACAGACGACCGAGCCGGATAAACTTGCCGCAATCGGCAAGGCGCTGGGACGCAAATCCATAGTCTTCGTCGGGCTGATGGGTGCGGGCAAGACCGCGATAGGGCGCGGAACGGCACAAGCGCTCGGCCTGCCATTTGCCGACAGCGACCATGAGATCGAACATGTTTCGCGCATGACCGTTCCCGAGCTGTTCGAGGAATACGGAGAAAGTGAGTTCCGTTCGCTCGAGCGCCGGGTGATCGCACGCCTGCTGAAGGGCGGGCCGGCCGTGATCTCCACCGGCGGCGGCGCATTCATGAGCGACTCCACCCGCAGGGCCATCAGGGCCAAGGGCATTTCGGTCTGGCTCAAGGCCGATCTCGACACGCTGATGACGCGGGTATTGCGCAAGCAGAACCGGCCGCTGCTGAAGCACAGCGATCCACGCGCGAAAATGGCCGAACTTATGGAAAAACGTTATCCGGTATATGCCGAGGCCGATATTACAATCACCTCTCGCGACGAGCGCAAGGAAATCATCACAAACGAAGCCATTGCCGCGATAGCGGATTTTCTTGGCCTCGCCAGAACCGGAGAAACGCCATGAGCGGTGACGAAGCCGCGCCAGTTTGCGTCGAGGTGGGGCTAGGCGAGCGGAGCTATGACATCCTTATCGGGCCTGGTCTGATCGCGAACGCAGGAAAAACGGTAGCCGCGAGGTTGCCCGGAGTTCGCGCGGCAATCGTTACGGATGAAACCGTTGGCGCGATCTATCTGCAACGCCTGCAGGAGGCGCTATCGAATGCCGGCATCGAGACCGCGGCGATAACGCTGGCGGCCGGGGAAAAAACCAAGAGTTTCGAAGCGCTGCAAACGGTGGTCGACGGAATTCTTTCCGCCCGTCTCGAGCGTGGCGACGCGGTAATCGCGCTCGGCGGCGGCGTGATCGGCGATCTGGCCGGGTTTGCGTCAGGCATCACGCGTCGCGGGATGAAATTCATCCAGGCGCCTACATCGCTGCTTGCGCAGGTCGACAGTTCGGTTGGCGGCAAAACGGGGATCAACACCAGGCACGGCAAGAACCTGGTCGGCGTGTTCCATCAGCCGCAACTCGTTCTTGCCGATACCGATGTTCTCGATACCTTGCCGCCGCGCGAGTTTCGCGCCGGATATGCCGAGGTAATGAAATACGGGCTGATCGACCGTCCGGATTTTTTCCACTGGCTCGAGGACAACTGGCGGGCCGTGTTTTCCGGTGGTACCGCGCGCGTGGAGGCAATCGCGCAATCATGCCGCGCCAAGGCGGAAGTGGTGGCGCGAGACGAGCGCGAAGCCGGAGAAAGGGCGTTGCTCAATCTGGGCCACACGTTCGGCCATGCGTTGGAGGCGGCTACCGGCTACGATTCAAAACGGCTGGTCCATGGCGAGGGAGTTGCGATCGGCATGGCGCTGGCGCACCGGTTCTCGGCGCGGCTCAACCAGGCAAGCCCGGACGACGCGGTGCGGGTCGAAGCGCATTTGCGCGCCGTCGGGCTGCCATCGACGCTCAACGATATTCCCGGCTCCCTCCCTGACGCGGAGGCCCTTCTTTCCTATATTGCGCAGGACAAGAAAGTTTCGCGCGGCAGCCTTACGTTCATCCTGACGCGCGGCATCGGCCGGTCCTTCATCGCAAATGACGTCCCGTCATCCGAAGTGCTGGCCTTTTTGAAGGAGAACCATCCGGGATGACACTTTCCATCGGGCTCATCTGCGGCGCAATACTTGTGCTCGTTATCATGTCCGCGGTCTTTTCGGGATCCGAGACGGCGCTGACGGCAACATCGCGTGCGCGAATGCATTCGCTGGAGTCGGGAGGCGACGGTCGCGCTGCGATTGTCAACCGGCTGATCGACCGGCGTGACCGGCTTATCGGCGCATTGCTCATCGGCAACAATCTCGTCAACATCCTCGCCTCGGCGCTCGCAACTTCGGTGTTTCTGACACTGTTCGGCGATGCGGGCGTCATCTACGCGACACTTGTAATGACCGCGCTTTTGGTGGTTTTTGCCGAAATACTTCCCAAATCCTGGGCGATTTCCAGTCCTGACCGGTTCGCGCTGGCGCTGGCGCCGCTGGTGCGGGCGTTCCTTTTCCTGGCAGGGCCGCTTTCTTCGTTTGCCAACGGGCTGGTACGTCGCATTCTTTCAGGGTTCGGCGTCAACCTGGCGGAAGGTGATTCGCTGTTGAGCGCGCATGAGGAATTGCGCGGCACGGTGGAGGTGCTTCACCGCGAAGGGGCATTCTTCAAGGCGGATCGCGACCGCGTGGGCGGCGTTCTGGACCTGCACGAACTGGAAGTTTCGGACGTCATGATCCACCGCACCAACATGCGCATGGTCAACGCGGACGATCCGCCTGAAACCGTGGTGCGCGAGATCCTGCAAAGCCCATACACGCGTCTGCCGGTCTGGAAAAACTCGACCGACAACATCGTCGGCGTCATCCACGCAAAGGACATGCTTCGGGCGATGAACGATGCCGGCAACGATCCCTCGAAGATCGATATCCGGAAAGTGACTAGCAAGCCCTGGTTCGTGCCCGATACCACATCATTGCAGATGCAGCTCAACGCCTTTCTGCGCGAGAAGGCCCATATCGCTATCGTCGTCGACGAATATGGCGAGGTGGAAGGGCTGGTGACACTGGAAGATATTCTGGAGGAGATCGTCGGCGAGATCGCCGATGAGCACGACGTCGAAATGCAGGGCGTTCACCAGGAGGCCGACGGTTCAGTGGTGGTCGACGGTTCAGTGCCGATCCGCGATCTGAACCGTGCGCTGGACTGGAACCTGCCCGACGATGACGTGACCACCATTGCCGGACTGGTGATCCACGAGACGCAGACTATTCCGGAAGAAAAACAGGCGTTTACATTCCATGGCATGCGCTTCGTGGTGATGAAGCGCGAGAAGAACCGGATCGTCAAACTGCGGATCAGGCCGATAGCCGAGGTGAAACCGCACATTTAAAGCCAAGCAGGGGCAATCGAATTACCACCTGATGCTTTCCCCCGGCGCTGCCGGCTCGATCGCCAGCGCATGCACGCCGGCGGCGAGCTCGCCGGCGAGCGTTTCGTTTACGGCGCGGTGACGCTCGATACGGCTCATGCCTGCAAAGGCGGCCGAAACGATTCGCACCCGGAAGTGCGTCTCGCCGGTTCCGTCCATCCTGCCCCCTTGATGACCGGCATGCTGATGGCTCTCGTCGATCACTTCCAGCCGATCGGGCGAAAATGCATCCCTCAGCTTGGCTTCGATCGCTTCCTTGGTGGACATTTACCGCTCCTTGGGTCATATGCGCCTGTTCGGCGGCGCCGGGTAAATCGAGTCAGCGGTTAGGCGCGTATTTGACTGAATGTCAATTCTTGTTTGACGGAACAAAGCTCCCATAATCATCGGTAATGAGTGATTTTTCGAAATACTTCGACAAGATTCGCGTCCGCCCCGATCCGGAGGTGGAAAGGAAGGCGCGCGAACCGGAATGCCAGTGGGACGGCTGCACCCGGGCCGGCACCCACCGCGCGCCCGTCGGCCGGCACAAGGAAGGAGAATATTTCCGATTCTGCGTAGAACATGTGCGCGAGTACAACAAGAGCTACAACTATTTCTCCGGCCTGCCGGATTCCGATATTGCGCAGTTCCAGAAGGATGCGCTGACCGGGCACAGGCCGACCTGGAAAATGGGAGCAGGAACAGGGGCAAAGGTCGCACCCGACCTGGCGACAAAACGATCTGGACGCGCGGGCTACTACAACCGCATACGCGACCCCTTCAATCTGTTCGGACCGCAAGGCCCGCGGCCCGCGGCGGCGCGCAAACCCAAGCCGCTTGAGGCCAAGGCGCTGGAAACATTGGGCCTCGGCCCAAAGGCGACTGGCGAAGACATAAAGACGCGCTATAAGGAACTGGTAAAACGCCACCATCCCGATGCGAATGGCGGCAACAGGGGTTCGGAAGAACGGTTTCGCGAAGTCATTCAGGCCTATCGTCTGCTGCGGCAGGCGGGTTTGTGTTGACTGACGCATCTGCTAAAGACGCCCCGAATTTG
>JBFIBB010000040.1:0-18125 GCA_041582695.1 Rhizobiaceae bacterium | reverse complement strand
GAGGCATTCCAGCGCTTCAAGACCCATCCGGCCATACGCGACACATTTGCGGGCGCAAAGCGGGGCTCCTATGGCGCCCGCGCGATCACCGAGGGCGGCTGGCAGTCAGTTCCGAAACTGACCTTCCCGGGCGGCGCGCTGATCGGCTGTTCGGCGGGTTTCGTCAATGTGCCGCGGATCAAGGGTTCGCACAACGCCGTGCTTTCCGGCATCCAGGCCGCCGAGGCTGCTGCTGAAGCTATCGCGGCCGGCCGCGCTGGCGACGAATTGTCGGTCTACGAGGATGGCTGGCGTGATTCCGCAATCGGCAAGGACCTGAAAAAAGTGCGAAATGTCAAGCCGTTGTGGTCGAAACTCGGCACGGTGCTTGGTGTCGCCCTTGGCGGGTTCGACATGTGGTTCAACACGATTTTCGGTGGTTTGTCGCTGTTTGGCACATTGAAGCATGGCAAGACCGACGCGGCCTCGCTCGAGCCGGCCTCGATGCACAAGCCCATCGATTACCCGAAGCCAGACGGCGTGCTCACCTTTGACCGGCTGTCCTCGGTATTCCTGTCCAACACCAATCACGAAGAAAACCAGCCGGTTCATCTGAAGGTGGCCGATCTCGAGTTGCAGAAGCGGTCCGAACTCGGCAAATTCGCCGGTCCGTCGAACCGCTACTGTCCCGCCGGCGTCTACGAATGGGTCGACAAGGACGGCAATGCCATTCCCGCTGCCGACATGACGTCAGCCAGCGATGCGACATTCGTCATCAACGCGCAGAACTGCGTGCATTGCAAAACCTGCGACATCAAGGACCCGAACCAGAACATCAACTGGACGGTGCCGCAAGGCGGCGAGGGGCCGGTTTATCCCAACATGTGACCGTCGGGCCTTGCCGCCGTGACCGTTCTCGTAACCGGCGCAACCGGCCTCGTTGGCAACAATGTCGTGAGGCATCTTGTGGAAACGATGCCCGGCGTTCCGGTCCGCTGCCTTGTTCGCGAGAGCAGCGATCGAAGGCCGCTTTCCGGTCTGCCGGTGGAGACGTTCGCCGGCGATATTACCGACGAGCTTTCCGTTCGCCGCGCAGTAGAAGGCGCGACAGCAGTGATACACTCGGCCGCGATGGTGCGTATCGGGTGGACGGGAGAGAGCGGCATGCGCCGCGTGAATGTCGAAGGAACAGCCAACATCGCCGAGGCTTGCCGAAAGTCCGGCGTCCGGCTGTTACTTGTTTCCACCGTCGACACCATGCGCCCGGCGGATCTGCATTCTGTTCCCTATGTCGCAACAAAGATCGCAGCCGAGGCGGTGATCCGGGCCGAAATCGGCGCCGGTCTCGACGCGGTGATCGTCAGGCCGGCTTTTGTGCTGGGACCCAACGACTGGAAGCCTTCCTCCGGCCGGGTCTTGCTTGCCGCTGGCGCCGGTTGGGTTCCGTTTGCGCCACGCGGCGACACCAGTATCTGCGACGCGCGCGATGTCGCCGCCGCAATCCTCGCCGCGCTCGGGGGTGGGCGGACAGGCGGGAGTTATGTGCTTGGCGGACACGACATGTCCTGGATCGCGGCGTTGCGGCTGTTTGCCCGGGCGGGAAACGCCTGGCCGCCGCTATGCCGCTTCGATCCGGTGGCGCAGCGCAAAGTGGGTCTTGCGGGTGATCTGGCGGCAAAACTGGGCTTCACGGAACCTGCTGTCAATTCCGCCGCGATGCGGCTTGCCGGCGACAAGACGCCGTTCGACAGCAGCGCGGCGCGCGCGGAACTCGGTTACGCGAACCGGCCGCTTGCCGAAACGGTTGGCGACGCATGGAACTGGTTTCGCGATCATGGTTTTGTAAATAACCATCACCAGTGAAGTGAGCCCATTCAATCTTGCCGATATCTGATTCCTGTGCTTGTCTGTCGCCGCTTCAGCAATGGAGGTCCCGGTGTTGCGTGTCTTTGCGATCATTGCCGCCTTGCTATGCGCTTTCGCCGGCGCAACAGCCGCGCTGGCGAAACCAAAGATCGCGATCGAAACGAAGTACTACGAAGTCACAGGCAAGACAGGCGACGAAGTTCTGCGCGCGATCAACCGCAAGGGCCCGCGCCATGGATTCCTTGTGCGCGCCATTGCCCAGACCCAGTACACGCTCAGCTACGGCTACGAAATGGTGCAAACCTCCAAAGGATGCAGCATCGAGCGGGCCGAGGTGAAACTGGAAATCGTTTACGTCTATCCGAAGCTCGCCGGAAACAGTTCCCGCAACCTGAGCGCACGCTGGAAGCGTTTCATGACTGGCGTCCGCAAGCACGAGGAAGTGCACGGCAAGCTGGCCGAACAGATGGCCGCGGCCACGGAAAAAGCGCTGATGTCCACCTACGTCAGCGGCAAACGCGGCTGCGACAGGATCCGGTCGGTGGCAAAACGCAATGCCGACAGGGTTTTCAAGCAATACGAACGTGAACAGATCGCCTTCGACAAGAACGAACATCGCGACAACGGCAATGTCGACAAGCTGGTTCTGGCGCTGGTGAAATAGCGGCCGGGCGCGCTAAACGGTCAGTTCCAGCGTTCCACCGTAAGTATCAGCAGCGCCATGAACAGGCCGTAGCCGACCGTCGGTGCCGCCAGGATGGCGAGAACAACATTGGCAAGCGCCGTCTTTCCGTATCGGCGCAGTGCAATGCCGCCGCCAAGTATTGCGGCGAGCGCGGCAAGGATTGCCGCCCAAAGCCCGGCGTTGAAGCTCGACACCGAACCGTCCGCAAGGCCGATCACGAAAAACCACACGATGATAGCCACCGCTATCAGATCGACGGCCAGCAGGATCCTGTACAACATCCCGAAAGGTCTCCGCAGACGGTCGGCGCCGCCGCAGCATGCTTACCACGGACGCTGCCATCGCGCCCGCGAATTCATTTCGGGATTTTCCGGCAGTACCGCCTACTGAAACGCCGTCTCGCTGAAGCTTCTCAATTTGCGGGAGTGCAGCCTTTCCGGAGGCATCTTCGCCAATGATTCCAGCGCCTTGATGCCGATCGTCAGGTGCTGGCTCACCTGCCGCTTGTAAAACTCGCTCGCCATGCCCGGCAGTTTCAGTTCGCCGTGCAGCGGCTTGTCCGACACGCAGAGCAGCGTGCCGTAGGGTACGCGGAAACGGAAGCCGTTGGCTGCGATCGTCGCCGATTCCATGTCGAGCGCAATTGCGCGCGACTGCGACAGCCGCTGCACCGGTCCGCTCTGGTCGCGCAATTCCCAGTTCCGGTTGTCGATGGTCGCCACCGTGCCGGTGCGCATGACCCGCTTCAAGTCGTAGCCCGAAAGGCCGGTCACTTCGGCCACCGCATCCTGCATGGCGACCTGCACCTCCGCGAGCGCGGGAATGGGCACCCACACCGGCAGATCGTCGTCGAGCACGTGATCCTCGCGCACATACGCATGCGCCAGAACATAGTCGCCGAGCGCCTGGCTGTTGCGCAATCCGGCGCAGTGGCCGAGCATCAGCCACGCATGCGGGCGCAGCACGGCTATATGGTCGGTGATCGTCTTTGCGTTGGACGGACCAACGCCGATATTGACCATCGAAATTCCGGCATGTCCGGGCTTTACCAGATGATAGGCGGGCATCTGCGGCAGGCGGGCGGGCGCGACCCCCGAACAGGGCGTCCTGTCGCCGGCCTTGGTCTCCACGTTTCCGGGCTCGATGAAAGCCTGATAACCGCCTCCGCCCTCCGCCATCAGGTCGCGCGCATATTGGCAGAATTCGTCGATGTAGAACTGGTAGTTCGTGAACAGGACGTAGTTCTGGAAATGGTTCGCGCCGGTGGCGGTGTAGTGGGAAAGCCGGTGCAACGAATAGTCGATGCGCTGGGCGGTAAACGGCGCCAATGGCATCGGCTCGCCCGGCGCCGGCTCATAAGTGCCGTTGGCGATCCGGTCGTCGGTGGCGTTGATGTCGGGCACGTCGAACAGGTCGCGCAACGGCCGGTCGATGTTCTGGGCAGCGGTCGCCCCGACATTGGCGCCTTCGCCGAACGCGAAATGCAGCGGAATCGGCGTATCGGATTCCGAAACTTCCACCGAAACGCCGTGGTTGCGGATAATCAGGCCGAGCTGGTCGACAAGATAGGGTTCGAAAAGCTCCGGCCGCGTGATCGTTGTCGAGTAGTGTCCCGGCGCCGGCATGTGGCCGTAGGCCAGGCGCGAATCGACATGGGCGAAAGACGACGTCGAGACGCCCACCTGCGGGTAAAAGGCGCGGTAGCGCCGCGCCACGCCCTGTTCGCAATAGTCCGTGAATGCGTCGACCAGAAACTGCGTATTGCGGCTGTAAAGCGCCTTCAGCGCCGCGACGGCCTGCTTTGAGTCGGTAAAGGTTTGCCGGGCAAAGGGTTCCGGCCGGGAGATGTCCTCGATTGGTTCGGGAAAGGTTCTGTCGTCCATGGGCCTATATAGAGACCCGGACGATTCTTGGGGAGAGGGGAAGGAAAAAAATCTGCCATGCGGCTTGCTCCGCGGTTGAAGCGGTTACCGGCGGTTCCGCTGCAGCGAAACCATCAAAACGAAGCCCGCGCCGGAATTGGCAGTCACGTTGTCGCCGATCGTGTTGACAGAGACGGCGTTCACGGGGGCCAGCGATACGCCAAGCAGCACGGTCGCTGCGGCTGAAACTCGAAATACGAAGCGGTAGATATTGCTCACCGGAATACTCCGTTATCTGACAATGCCGCCGAACCGGCGGTCGGCGCGGTCGCATGCCGCGCTGGTTTCGAATGCACAGGGAAGCCTGGAGGTCTTGTCGGTGCGCCGCGCGCTGTTGGCGGCGAGCGCCGCAAACCACATGCCGAAGATCGTGAGGATCAGGCAGACGATTGTGAAACGGCGAAACAGCATGACGATCGATATCCCTTGCTATTGTTGCCGCGATGATACGTTCGCCGCTCTGAACCGGCTCTGAGAGGCCCGTTCATCTGCCGTTCAAACTGGTTAAACGGATCGTCACGATAATTTTTCTTGGCGATAGCGGGCCCATATGGTTGCGTGTCGCTGGTTCCAAGGCGGAGAATCGGGCATGACCGAACAGACCAAACCGATCGAATTGTTCTTCTGGCCGACGCCGAACGGCTGGAAAATAACGATCGCGCTCGAGGAGTTCGGCGTTCCCTGGAAGCTGAACTTCGTCGACATCGGCAAGGGCGAGCAGTTCGATCCGGACTACCTGAAAATCTCGCCCAACAACAAGATGCCGGCGATCATCGACCCGGAAGGACCGGATGGCGAGCCGATATCGGTGTTCGAGTCAGGCGCGATCCTGCAGTATCTCGGCCGCAAGTTCGGCCGCTTCTATCCTGACGACGAGCGCGGCCGCGTCGAGGTCGACCAGTGGCTGCACTGGCAGATGGGCGGGTTCGGGCCGATGGCGGGCCAGGCGCACCATTTCCGTCTCTATGCGCCCAGAAAGATCGAATACGCGATCAAGCGCTACACCGACGAATGCAACCGGCTCTACGGCGTGATGAACCGGCGGCTGGCGGACCGCGAATTCTTCGCCGGCGACTATTCGATCGCCGACATGGCGATCATGGGCTGGGCGCTGCGCCACGAGCGCCACGGACAGGACCTGAACGACTTCCCGAACGTCAAGGCATGGTACGAGCGCATGCTCGCGCGCCCGGCGGTCGCCAAGGGCATCGCCTACGGCGCCGACGAGGACAGCCGTACGAAAATCGCCACCGACAAGGCGGCGCAAAAGGTGCTGTTTGGGCAGAGGGCGCGGTAGGAATGCCAGCGACTTCCAGCAATATTGCCGCCGGTTCAACTAGTCACGGCTGCTACAGCCAGCAGTGACCCGCTACTGGCGGTTCCAGTTTTCGCCCTTGCAGATAAGGCCGCCGAATACGCAACCGGAAAGTTTCATGACATTGCCGTTGACCACTGCTTTGCCCTTGTAGGTCTTTTCCTCGTCAAGATCAGTGATCGATCCGGAATAGTTGGCCCCGCTGCCGCTCATCTTGCCGATCGACTTGCCGGTGTGGGAGCCTGTCTGCACGATGCCGCAGAAGCCGCCTCCACAGGGCGAAAACTTGATCAGCGTTCCGGTGCTCGGACGCAGCCACGTGCCGACAATCGGCTCATCGGCGAAAGCCGTGCCGGTGGTTGCAGCTAGTGCGAGCATTACTGCCGCAAGCATCGTTTTCATCAGTTCTCCTCCCCTGTTTGGATCATGGTTTTCCCGGCTGTCCGTGGAATTTTTCAGGCGGAATCTAGTCCAGTCCCCGGCAAAACGAAAGCGGCAAGGCGACGTTGCGTAATGCGAGGCGCCGTGAGCGCCAAATACGGGCCGGCAGTGGGGCGCTGATCCTCGCCGCTTTCCGCTCGCGCCGCCCGCATTCGCATCCTTGGTTAGCAAAGTTTTGAAATCGAAGGTTTGAATTTTCGGAGAATTTTCGCCGAATTCGAGCGGGCGGGCGGATTTCCATCCTTAACGATCCGTCACTTTAACCTGTTGTTTTTGTTTCGTTTGCCGAGCGTTAATCACGCCGCTTAACCGCGAATTGAAACCTCCCCGCCATGCTCGTCCCATCAAACGCGAAACGGCTGGGGGGACAAATTCCGGACGTTTCACCAGACCGAAAGAGGACAGGGGACAATGGCACGTTTTGATATGCTGGACGCCGGTTTTGGCGACATGGGGACAACCGCTCAGGCAGACATTCTGTTCGAGCTCGGCATGATGTATGCCACCGGGCGCGACTGCGACGTCGACATCGTCGCCGCGCACAAATGGTTCAACATCGCCGCGATCAAGGGCTCGGAGCGGGCCGCCGAACTGCGCATGGAGCTTTCCGAAACGATGACCAAGGCGGAAATCGCCCAGGCGCTGCGCGATGCGCGCGAATGGATGACCATGCACTGACGGCAGTGGTTTCGGCGGCGCGGCATTGCCGCGCCGTCAGCGGAACATAATAAGAGAACGCAGGACCACAATCTGCGCGACGTGTTACGGCACAGGCAATCCGAATTCGCGAAAGCGGGACAAAGCGGAGGGTTTCGCCAAAATTGACAAGCCGCAAACCGGCAGACGGTTTGCGGCTTTTCTGTTTCCTGGCGCCGTCAGGCCTCTTCGAACCGTGCCAGAACGGTTCCCTCGGTCACCTGCGCGCCTTCCGCGGCGATTTCGGCGATCACCCCGTCATGCGGCGCGGCGATGGTGTGCTCCATTTTCATCGCCTCGAGCACCAACAGCGGCGCGCCCTTTTCGACATGATCGCCCGCGGCAGCCCGCACCACCTTGACCAACCCCGGCATCGGAGCAGTCAGCCGGTCGCCGGCGCCATGCTGCTCGGCTTCGGCAAACGGATCGGGAATCTCGAAGTCATGCGCATGCGGCCCGTCGAACACGGTTACATGGCCGGGCCAGAGCGTGGCATCATGTTCGCTCTCGAGCGAACATGTCAGAGGATCGCGGTCGCCGATCGCAATACTGACCTTGTTCCCGTTCAACGCTGTGGCGCTTGCCGCATAAGCCGTTTCGCCGCGCTTCACGGTGATCTTCTTCGCCAACGGGTGAAAATGGCCGTATCCGGAAATCACGTCCCACGGATCGCCGCTTGCCGGTGCCGCCCTGAAGCCCGACGCCGCGAGCAGCGCGTGCAACACCACGCCGTCGTCCGGCTCGGGGGTTGAGACAAGGTCGCTCTGATACCGCTCGATCATGCCGGTATCGACATCGCCGCCGGCGAAAGCCCTGTTTTCGGCAAGCGCCTTCAAGAACGCGATATTGGCCGTCGATCCGGCGATCCGGGTGTTGCCGAGCGCGCGGCAAAGGCCGGAAAGGGCTTCCGCCCGGTCCGGACCGTGCACCACGAGCTTGGCGATCATCGGATCGTAATAGGGCGATATGGCGTCTCCTTCCGCCACGCCGGTTTCGATGCGCGTCGCGCACGGTTCTTCGGCCTCGGCAAAACGCAGATGGTGCAGCGTGCCGATTGCCGGCAGGAACCCTCTGGCTGGATCTTCCGCGTAGATGCGAGCCTCAAAAGCGTGGCCGCGAAGCTCGATTTCCTCTTGCGCAAGCGGAAGACGTTCTCCGGCGGCAACTCGCAACTGCCATTCGACCAGATCGACGCCGGTGATCATCTCGGTTACGGGATGCTCAACCTGCAACCGGGTGTTCATTTCCATGAACCAGAACCCGTCCGGTCGAAGCCCCTTCGAACCGTCGACGATGAATTCGATCGTGCCGGCGCCCGAATAATCGATCGCCCTTGCCGCTTTCACGGCCGCATCGGTCATGGCGGACCGCATTTCCTCGGTCATGCCGGGAGCAGGGGCTTCCTCGATCACTTTCTGGTGGCGGCGCTGGGCCGAACAGTCGCGCTCGAACAAATGAACGGCGTTGCCGTGATTGTCGCCAAACACCTGCACCTCGATATGCCGCGGCTTTTCGATGTATTTTTCCACCAGCACGCGGTCGTCGCCGAACGACGCCTTGGCCTCGCGCCGGCACGAAGCGAGCGCATCGGCGAACTGGTCGGGTTCGTCGACCTTGCGCATGCCCTTGCCGCCGCCGCCGGCGCGGGCCTTGATCAGCACCGGATAACCGATTTCGCGCGCTTTGCCGGCGAGCAGCACCAGCTCCTGCGCCTCGCCGTGATAGCCGGGCACCACCGGCACGCCGGCCTGCTCCATCAGCCGCTTGGCCGCGTCCTTCAGTCCCATGGCGCGGATCGAGGCGGCGGACGGCCCGATGAAGGTATGCCCCGCCGCCTCGACCGCTTCCACGAATTCCGGATTTTCCGACAGGAATCCGTAACCGGGGTGGATCGCTTCCGCGCCGGTCGCCTTCGCCGCGGCGATGATCCGGTCTTGAACCAGGTAACTCTCCGCGGCAGGCGAGGGGCCGATATGCACCGCCTCGTCGGCTTCGCGCACATGCAGCGCGTGGCGGTCGGCGTCCGAGTACACCGCCACGGTGGCGATACCCATGCGCCGCGCGGTTCTGATCACCCGGCAGGCGATTTCGCCGCGATTGGCGATGAGGATCTTTGCAAACATCGCTATTCCTTGCGTTCCCCGATGAACATTCTGTGCAGTTCCGCCGCCTCCGCATCGAAGCAGCAGAAAATGATCTCCTCCGGTATAGCGCTGGATGCCGTGAAAGCCAGCGAAGTTTCGACCGCGATACACGCGGCTTCGGGCTTCGGATAACCGTAGATGCCGGTTGAAATCGATGGAAAGGCGATCCGCGCAAGTCTAATTCCTGCGGCGATCTCCAGACTCCGGCGGTAACAGGACGCCAGCAACAGCGCCTCTCCCTTTTCGCCGCCTCGCCAGACCGGACCGACCGTGTGGATGACGTGGCGGGCGGGCAGGCGGTAGCCGCCGGTGATTTTGGCCTCGCCCTCGCCGCAGCCGCCAAGCCTGCTGCACTCGGCCAACAGATCGGGTCCGGCGGCGCGATGAATTGCCCCGTCGACCCCGCCGCCGCCGAGCAACGATGAATTGGCCGCGTTGACGATGGCGTCCACCTCCAGTGTCGTGATGTCCGCAACGATGACGGAAAGGCGCGAAATGGACATCGAAGCCGTCAGCCTGCCACCTGCCAGAAATCGATCACCAGCTTGGCAAGCATCTGCGGCGCGGTGTCCATCGCGACATGCTGCTGGCCTTCGAGCGCGACGCTTTTTGCATTGGGAATCAGTTCGGCCAGCCGGGCCATCGATACTTTGAAGAATTCCGGGCTGTCGGCGCCGTGCAGCAGCAATGTCGGCGTGGAAATCCTTTCGGGATGGACAGAAGAAAGTTTGAATGTCCCCACCGTGCGCAATTCGCGCGGGATCGTATGGGCTGCGGCAAGACGGGCGGGCCAGGCGGGCGAGGCTCTTAGCGCGGCAATGTCGCCCGCCCTCATTTGCACCACTTCCTCGCAAAAGGCTTTCATGATCGCCTCTCGATCCTCGCGCGCCACTGCCAGGTCGAGCCGTGTCAGCAGTTCCTCGGGAAATCCGCCGCCAACGGCGACAGGCGCCTCGTAGAGGATCATCGCGGCGATATTTCGTGTCAGGCCGGAGGCGCCCAGGGAAAGAAGCCCGCCATAGGAGTGGCCGAACAGGATAACCGGCTCGCCTGCCGCTTCGACCACGGCTGCGATGTCGGCATATTCGCTGGAGTGTTCGTAGGGTTTCCCGGCGTGCGTATCGCCACTGCCGCCGCGTCCGCGCCGGTCGACGGCAATAACGGTGAAATGCGTCTCCAGCAGCGGGCGGATGTTGCCCCAGCGTGCCGCCGAGGCGCTGGTTCCGTGAACAAGGACCAGGCACGGGCCGCGGCCGGCGCGCTCGAATGCGATTTTCGTGCCGTCGGCGCTGGTCACGGTCTGCATGCGGGCCTCCTCCTCTGCTGCCGGGACAATCTAGCGGGCGGATCGCGACGGGCCAAGCGGCGCATTATTCGTGGCGCGATGCTTGAAACACTCAGCCCTCCCCACTAGTTTCGCCGCTTCCGGCATCAGAGGAGAAGGCGGCTTGGCGACAAGATCAAGAATAATGGCGGCGGTCGCCGCTGTCGCGATTGCCGCGCCCGCGCATGCCGGCTGGAAGCCGGTCCAAATTGTCGAAACCTACCGGATCGCCGGCACGACGGGCGAGGAACTGTATCGCTCGATCGGCGAGCGCGGCCCGCTTCTCGGCCCTACCCGCGCCATTGCCTATACCGATTTCCGTCTCACCTGGTCGCGCGATTACCGCCCCCAGGACGACGGCTCCTGCAAGCTCGTCGCAGCACGGCCCAAGCTCGTCATCACGACCAAACTGCCGGAACCGGCCGAAAAACTGCCCGCAGCCACCGCCGCGCGCTGGCAGTCCTTCATTGCCGGCATCGAGGCGCATGAAAAGGTTCACGGCGAGATGATCATCGACATGGTGGAAAAGATCGTGGCGCTCTCCGACGGTTTTTCCCATCCTGACGATCCGGCCTGCAAGAAAATCTACGGCGAATTGAAGAAGCACCTTGCCGCCCTGTCGCAGGAACAGCGCAAGCTGAGCCGCGAGTTCGACCGCGAGGAAATGCGGTCCGGCGGAAATGTGCGCAAGCTGGTCTTCGCGCTTGTCTACGGCGAATAGCCCCGCGAGCCGAACAAGCTGGCGGTCGCGCCGGTCCGGCGGTCAGGCAAGCGGGAGGAGCTCTCCTCCCGCTCGTCTCCATTTTCGCCGGACCGCCGCTGCGGCCTAGACAAAGGCGAGCCCGTGCCGCTCCAGCAGCGGGCTCAGCACATCCGGCGACGGCGGCACGACATCGGCCGGCGGCAGCGTGGCCGAGCAGGCGGGCACTGCCGAACCGGCGACGAAGCCCTCCATGTTGCTGCCGGGAGTGAAGGCGAACAGCATGCGGCAACCCTTCGTTCCAACCACATAGTCGTGCGGAACGCCGCGCGGGCCGAACAGCGTGTCGCCCGGACCGGCCTCGATCGTCTTGTCGCCGACATTGAATGTGGCGCTGCCTTCCAGGATCACGAAGATCTCGTCTTCGCGATGGTGAACGTGGCGCGGCACGGCGAGGCCTGCCGGAGCCAGGATCTCCAGGATCGACAGCGCGCCTTCCGTCTGGTCGGACCGAACCTTCGGCGTCGCCAGTTCGCCGAACCACCACCAGGCGCCGGTGTGGCCGGGTTTCATGTGAGCGTTCATCTCAAACACCTTTTCTCTTGATTTGCACCGCCTTGACAGCGGCAGACGGGGCACATAATTTAGTGGAATAAATTTGTCAACGAAAATTCTCTGAGAAATGTCTCCACGAAATTACAAGATGACGAAACGTGCAGCCGCGGTTGAGGAAAAACGCCGCGCCATCGTTCAGGCGACCTTGGAACTGCACGCAGAAAAGGGTGTGGAAAAAACCGGCTGGGACGACATCGCCGCGCGCGCTGGCGTCGGCGTCGGCACCGTCTACCGCCACTTCCCGACGCTCGACGAACTGCTGCCCGCCTGCGGCGCGCTTACCTTTCGCAAACTGGACCTGCCCGGTGTCGAGATATTTGACGGGATTCCGGAACGCGAAGGGCGCGTGCGCCGCCTCGTTGAAGCGCTTTTTGCGCTCTATGAGCGCGGCGAGAAGGAGTTGCGCAATATCCGCGAGGAAAGCGAGTATCACCCGGTGCTGGCCGAATCGCGGCGCGATGTGGAAGCGCGGATCGACTCCCTTGTTTCCGCTGCGGTCGGCGGCAGGCACGATGTGGTCGCAGCCTTGACCGATATTCGCACATGGCAGGCTCTGCGCGACCGCGCCGTCGCCGACCCGGTTGGTGTGACAACCGGATTGGTCATGCACGTGCTTGGCGAACGGCAGGCTGCGGATTGAAAGCCGGGCATCGATGGCGCGCCATGACGAACGATCGGCATCGCGTTTCCGTGTGCAAATCCGCTTGCCGTCCTGTCCTGTACGCCGGATTCATCGTCGTGGCCCAGTAGCTGCCGATAGGCTATGACGAGGGCTATGAGCGAACCAATTGAGCTATTCCGGGGCGGGCCGCGGTGACCGAACACATCCTCGCAGTCAACACCGGTTCCTCCAGCGTCAAGTTCGCAGTGTTCGGACCTAGCCTTGAACGCAAGCTGTCCGGCACGCTGGAGGGAATCGGCACCCGTCCTGCGCTGACCGCCAGCGCCGCCGGTGTGCCTGTGGAGACTGGGAACTGGGACGGAACGGATTGCAGCGACGCCCCGGCGCTTGTCCGCCGCCTCGTCTCGTGGATCGCCGGACGCCTGGACGGCAGCCGGCTCGCCGCCATCGGCCACCGTGTCGCCGTCGGCGGCACCGACTATGACGGTCCGGTAGTGGTCACCGACACCGTGCTGAAAAAACTGCGCGCCCTGCAGCCACTGGCGCCGCTGCACCTGCCGCGCAGCCTGGAAGCTATCGAGGCCTTGAAGGCCGCCCAGGCCGGCATCCCGCAGGTCGCCTGCTTCGACACGGCATTTCACCGAACCATGCCCGAGCAGGCGCAGCTCTACGCCCTGCCGCCCGGACTGGCGGAGGCCGGCGCGCGCCGCTACGGTTTCCACGGGCTCAGCTACGAATATGTCGCCGGCCGCCTGGCGGAAATCGACCCCTCGGCCGCTGCCGGCCGCACCATCGTCTGCCATCTCGGCAGCGGCGCCAGCCTGTGCGCGCTCGAGGTCGGAAAGAGCATCGCTACCACAATGGGCTTCAGCCCGCTGTCAGGCCTCGTCATGGGCACGCGCGCCGGCGATCTCGATCCGGGCCTGATGATCTGGCTTATCCGCGACCGGGGCATGAGCGTCGGCGAGGTGGAAAAGCTGCTCTATCACGACGCCGGACTGAAGGGGCTTTCGGGGATCAGCAGCGACATGCGACAGCTTCTGGCGAGCAGCGACCCGCGCGCAAGGCTGGCGGTCGAAGTCTTCGTCTACCGCATCGTCCGCGAGATCGGCAGCCTTGCCGCTGCGCTCGGCGGGCTCGACGCGCTGGTCTTCACCGGCGGCATCGGCGAACGTTCGGCCGAAATCCGCGCCGCCGTCTGCGCCGGATCGGCATGGCTCGGCTTGCGGCTCGATGACGGAAAGAACCGCGCCGGCGATACCAGGATCAGCGCGCCCGCAAGCGCCGTTATCGCGTTGGTGGTGCCGACCGACGAGGAGCGGATCGTCGCCAGGCATGCGGCAAGGCTGGTGTTCGGCGGGAGCGTCAGCATGGAGTAACGGCATCTTTCTCCCCTGCCGGAAGAACGTTCGACCCCGGATGATCAGTGGGCGCACCAATGGCTGAAGTTTTTGGTTCCGGCTGCGAATCATGTAGTTGATGGTCGGGAACAGCAGGGAAATACGATGCATAAGTCCAATGAAGTCCTGGAACTCGATTGGGGTTCCAACGACATACAGAAAGTTACCAAGCTAATTTCGTCTGCACCGGACCTTGAAACCGCATACAGGATATTTGCCAGCCATCTCAACCACATGAAGCTTACGCTGATCAGCGTGATGATCAGTGATCTTAAGGGCGAGCATTCGTCAATCCGCCCTTATCGTGAAATACCAAAACGGCTTGCTGCGCTCTCAACCCAGTTCAAAAAGGTGGGTGGCTGTCCAATCACCAAAGAAGCGAAGCGATTGAGAAAGCCATTTGATGCCCTCCAGATCAACAAGAAGTTCTATCCCGGTTTTCTGGAACAAAGATTTCTGGATGAATTGACCAAGCTCGGACACCATCATGTGTTGGTGTTTCCAATCGTGCTTGGCAGGGGTCTGTCGATTATTGTGATCGGTACGGGTGATCGCTCGGTTTCGGTAGAATTTCAAACCGAACTGTTTGCGAGCGTTGGTCAGTCATTTAGCGCAACAGTTACTAGATTCCCTGAAATCATGAAACTGTTTGAGACAAAAAAACTTACAACTCTTCAGGCAAAAGTTCTTTTCATGACTTCGATTGGGATGAGTAAGGCGGATATAGGAAAAAGCTTGGACTATAGTCAGAATACCATTTCCATTATTGTTGAAGTAGCAAAAAAGAATTTGTCAGCAAACAGTACGCCGCACGCGATCGCCAAGGCGTTTGCTTTGGGAGAATTTTCGAACATGAACATCAGCGAGAGCGATGTGTTATGATACAAATGTAGAATTGAATGAAGAGATTGATGTCGAAGCTTCACATGAAGGAGCAGCACATGGGTCGAAATGTTGCTGAATTAATAACCGAATACAGAACGCTTGATCAACAATTACGCAAATTGATTTCTCTAGATGGAGAAGTGGCTGAATCAGCCGTTCAAAAAACGGACAAACTTATATCAAAGATTCTTCATCAAATTCTCGCAGCGAAACTGAACAGCGAATCCGACCTGCGTTCGCGCATTGAATTTCTAGTAGAGCAGATTGGTTTTCAATCAGAAAATGATAGTTCGATCATGCGCAAGCTTGAACTGGTTTGCGCTGACTTCGAAGAACTTGTGAGACAGCGAACTTCTGAGAATTTCGCCCGCCGTATGGGCTGAATATCGAATCTTTGTCACCGGATCTTCTTGTCGTTTCTCTCTGTCGGCCTGCCGGACCGCCTCCAATTGTTCCATTGACGGTGCCGGCATCTGCTCGTGCCCGGGTCCGGCAGCCAACGCCAGCTTTCCCGGCATCACCACTCGCTGTGGAGCTCAAAGGCCTTCTACCAGGACAAGATCGGTGTCGGAAATCTTCTCCCTGACTCTCCGGGCCTCGCTGTAGGCCTCGGATTCATAGAACGCGCGTGCGGCGTCAATGCTTTCGAATTCAATCACGATTACCAGCCCCTTGGCGCCGCCTTCGCGATGATCCGGCGCCGGATTCCGGACCAGGACCTTGCCGTTGTGGGCTTTAATCGCCGCTCCGGAGAGCGTCTTGAACTCCTCGAATGCGTCCTTGTCGTGCACGCGAATATGGGCAACGAGATAACCTTTGGGCATGTTGTGGGACTCCCCGCTGTCGGATTTTGGCTCGGCTAGGCCTGACAGACTGGAATCTCGAAGCGGTTGAGTCCAGCCGACGGAGATTCACCGGATTGGTGAACAACACTCCCGCATCACCCTGTCCGCAAAATATTCTCCATCTTTTTTCCCTTCGCCAGTTCGTCGACAAGCTTGTCGAGATAGCGGATCTCGCGCATCGTCGGCTCTTCGATCTCCTCGACGCGGACGCCACAGACGACGCCTTTGATCAGCTTGCGTAAGGGATTGGGGGCAGGGGCCTCGGCAAAGAACGTTTCGAAATCAGTCTTCGCTTCCAGAATTGCTTGCAACTGATCGGGACCGTAGCCGGTAAGCCAGGCGATGATCTGGTCCACATCGGCCCGGGTGCGTCCCTTCCTCTCCGCCTTGGCGACATAATGCGGATAGACGCTGGCGAAACTCATCGAGTAGATGCGGTGTTTCGCCACGGCCTACATCCTGAACACGCCGAATTTTGTCTCCGGCACCGGTGCGTTCAGCGCCGCCGACAGGCTTAGCCCCAGCACCTCGCGGCTTTTCGCCGGGTCGATGATGCCGTCATCCCAGAGCCGGGCGGATGAATAGAGCGGGTGGCCCTCGCGTTCGTATTTCTCCAGGATCGGCTTCTTGAATTCGGCCTCCGCCTCCTCCGTCCACGAGCCGCCCTCGCGCTCGATGCCCTCGCGCTTCACCATCGCGAGCACAGTCGCCGCCTGCTCGCCGCCCATCACCGAAATGCGGGCGTTGGGCCACATCCACAAAAAGCGCGGGGCGTAGGCGCGTCCGCACATGCCGTAATTGCCGGCGCCGAACGAGCCGCCGATGATCATGGTCACTTTCGGCACGCGCGCGGTGGCGACCGCGGTGACCAGCTTCGCCCCGTCCTTGGCTATGCCGCCGGCCTCGTATTTGCGCCCGACCATGAAGCCGGTGATGTTCTGCAGGAAGACGAGCGGAATTTTGCGCTGGCAGCACAGTTCGATGAAATGCGCGCCTTTCAACGCGCTTTCCGAAAACAGTACGCCGTTGTTGGCGATGATGCCGACCGGCATGCCGTAGAGATGGGCGAAGCCCGTCACCAGTGTCGAACCGTAATTGGTCTTGAACTCGTCGAATTCGGAAGCATCGACGATGCGGGCGATAACCTCGCGCACGTCGTATGGTTGTCGCAGGTCCGCCGGCACGATGCCATGCAGTTCGTCCGGCGCATGAAGCGGCGGAATCACATCGCGAACCGCAAGCGGTATCCCCTTCTTTCGATTGAGGTTTTTTACGATGTTGCGAACGATGGCGAGCGCATGCCGGTCGTCAAGGGCGTAGTGGTCGGCGACGCCCGATTCGCGCGTATGCAATTCCGCCCCGCCAAGTTCCTCCGCCGACACCACCTCTCCGGTGGCCGCCTTCACCAGCGGCGGACCGCCGAGAAAGATCGTCGCCTGGTTCCTGACCATGATCGTCTCGTCGCTCATCGCCGGCACGTAGGCGCCGCCCGCCGTGCAGCTGCCCATCACGCAGGCGATCTGCGGTATCGCCGCAGCGCTCATGTTGGCCTGGTTGAAGAAGATGCGGCCGAAATGTTCGCGGTCGGGAAACACCTCGTCCTGGTTGGGAAGGTTCGCCCCGCCCGAGTCGACCAGATAGATGCAGGGCAGGTTGTTTTGCGCGGCGATCTCCTGGGCGCGCAGATGTTTCTTCACGGTCAGCGGATAGTAGGTCCCGCCCTTCACCGTGGCGTCGTTGACGACGATGACGCATTGGGTGCCTGCCACGCGGCCGATTCCCGTGATGATGCCTGCCGACGAGATGTCGCCGCCATACATGCCGAAAGCGGCAAACTGCCCGACCTCCAGAAAAGGCGAACCGGGATCGATCAGCTCTGCCAGGCGCTCGCGCGGCAGCAGCTTGCCGCGCGAACGGTGCCGCTCGCGGGCGGAGTCCGATCCGCCGCGCTCGATGGTCGCGGCCTTGGCGGCCAGGTCATCGACCAGCGCCTGCATGGTGGCGGCGTTGGCGCGGAAAGCGTCGGAAGCGGGGGAAACGGAGGAAGGGAGAGGGGGCATGGGCAGGCTATGTCCTGATGATACTTGACACGGAAACGTTGGCGGCATAACCGCAGTATCCCTTTTCCGCAACAAACGTTGACGGGGAAGGCGGACAAACTGAACGTACTCCTTCGGAGGCCGCGATGAAAACGATACGCGAGCGCGCTCGGCGCAGCCTCCCTCCGGCAGCGAACTGACGCCGCCTGGAGGCGGCGAATTTTTCACCGATTGTTGGAACGAAGGATCGCGGTGCGCATGCGCCGCGCAGACGATCATGTATGTGCGATTCGTGACCCCGCTGGTCCATCCGCGCAGCGGCGCGGAATGCGGGTTCTTTCAGGCGTCCTGGTATCTTTACCGCAACAACGCCCCTCAGTGGATCATCGGCGAACTCGACAGCGAGTTCGCCTGGTTCAGCCGGCATCTTCCGGTGCCGGGACGGTTGTCGCTTGCCTTCAAGCGGCGGCGTACCGTTTGGGGAATTTGCTGGTTCGATCCGGCTTTCCAGCAAGCAATCAGCCGGGCGCGTTATTGTGCGTGGCTGATCGAGGAAGGCGGTTTGCCGGTTCGTTCCATCAAGGTGGACCAGCCACGTGAAATTATTTGGCGGGATCCGCGCCAGATCGTCTCGAAACCGACGGCGG
>JBFIBB010000039.1:0-18406 GCA_041582695.1 Rhizobiaceae bacterium | reverse complement strand
TGATCGAGGGCCAGGAGAGGGGCGGCATGATCATGCTTCCCTGGCATCCGCGCTATCTGGCTCGACTGGTCGAGGAAGCGGGTTTCTCGCGGGCGAAGGATGTGGTCAGCTACACGTATTTTCTGTCGCAGCGTGCGCCCTTCGTCGATTGGCTGATGGAAAGGCCGCTCGACCATGCTTTCGACGGCATTTCGGTCCGTGGTCTCGACCCAAAGAATCTCGGCGCCGACATGGAGATAATGCGTGATATCTACAACGACGCCTGGAAGGATAACTGGGGATTCCTGCCTGTTTCCGAGGCGGAGGCTCACGCCCTGGAAAAGGCGACGCGCGACCTGTTGGCGCCCGATTGCGGGGTAATTGTCGAACATCACGGCCAACCGGTGGCCGCAGCGCTGCTGTTGCCGAACCTGTTCGAGATCATTCGCGGTTTCGACGGCAGGCTTCTGCCGTTCAACTGGGCGAAACTGCTTTTCCGCCTCGTTCGCAAACCCTACCGCTCGGCGCGCATTCTGCTGTTCGGCGTCCGCCCGTCGGAATCGGCCAAGCCCCATGGTGCGCTCCTGCCGGCGATGATCCTCCGCGCATTCATGGCGCGCGCATCGCGCTACCGGATAGATGAGATCGACATGGGCTGGATACTGGACCACCGGAGCGAGATTCGAAATCTGCTCGACCGGACCGGCGCGACGGTGACGCGAACCCACAGGATCTATCAAAGGACGCTCTGAGGATATGGCGCTGCTGCATCCCCTCGCGGGATCCCGGTTTGCTGTCACGATGCGCTCTGTTCGCGCCCACGGCGGTATCGCACCGGAAGCGGCGCCGGCAGCGGTGATCATGGCGGTAAGCCACGGGCTGCGTTTCTTGTCGTGCGAACTTGAGAACATTCGCGCCCGCAGGCTGGCCCGGTTGAATCCGCCCATGCCCGATCCGGTCTTCATTGTCGGACATTGGCGCAGCGGCACCACCCTGCTTGCCAACCTGATGAGCTTCGATGACGGTTACTTCTATCCCGGTCTGCTGGAGGCGGTCAGCCCGCATGACTTCTTTCCTAGTCCCCTGGAGAAGCTGTCGCGCAGATGGCTGCCGCTCCTGTTTCCCGAAGACAGGCCGTTCGACAGCGCCAGGGTCCCCATGCGCCAGCCGTTTCCGCAGGAGGACGAAATGGCGATGGCCGCGCTTGGCGCTCCGTCCTTTTTCAATGCATTCTACTTTCCGCAGACCGCCCGTCAGACGATTATGCGCGAGGTATTTTTCGACGGTTTGGAGGAAAAGGGGGTCGGGAACTGGAAAACGGCCCATGAAGGCTTCATCCGCAAGCTGGCGCTGCTGCATCCCGGCAAAAGGCCATTGTTGAAGAATCCCGCACACTCGGCGAGACTACTGCATTTGCACGGGCTGTATCCATCCGCGAGGTTCGTGATGCTGCGGCGCGACGCGAACGAGGTGGCCGCCTCCACCTGCCGATTGTTCGAGAAGCTCTGGCCGATGCTTGCTCTGCAGCGGTACGATCTGGCTGCAATTCCGCTCCTGGTTCGGGATCTGCAACTGCGCATGGAAGAGAAAATCGGTGAGAACTGGCCAAAGCTGCCGCCGGATCAGCGTCTGGAAGTCGACTTCACTGCTCTGGTCGAGCGGCCGTCAGCGACCGTTTGCGCCGTTCAGGAATGGCTCGGCAGGACTGCCGACAATCAGCTGAGACGCCGCATCGAGGACTACATGCAGGCAAATTCACCGGCATGAGAGCGTGCGCCTATCGTCCGCGCACGAACATGACATAGAGTGCGATGGCCGCGCCGTATCCGATGAGAATTGCTGCAAGCCCTGGCAGATACTGGCTTGCCGACACGATCGCAAGCGTCGCAGTCAGAATCGAAACCGCTGCAACGCGCAGGGATATCGCCAAAGCCGAAAGACCCTTGCGCTTTGCGATCTGGTAGGCGTGTTCTGAATGTGCGGCAAAGATGTTTTTTCCGGCCACGGCGCGCCAGACGAGCGTTGCCGTCGAATCGACAAGGAAATAGGCGAACGGCAGCAGTCCGGCGGCGAGCGAATACTGGGCCCATAGGCCGAGCGCAATGCAGCCTGCTGCCAGGCCGGTTGGCAGGCTGCCATTGTCGCCAAGGAACATCGATGCCGGGGGTTTGTTGGCCACTGCGAATGGCAGCAGAGCCGCGCCAAGCGCCATCGCGAGCACCACCGGAAAGGTGGTTTCAGCAAATCCGGCCAAACCGGCAATGCCGATGATCGAAGCCGGGACACCGATTCCCGCCACGACGATAAGATCAATTCCGTCCATGAAGTTGGTGAGATTGACCGCCCAGACCAAAAGGACACCAGTGGCGGCCATGCGTAACAGCGGAGCGATGCCGTCGGGTGAGGGGACTATGGTTTCGGCCAGCCACCAGATTGCGATTCCGGCTGCCAGCACCTGAAGCGCGAATTTGGGCGGCGGAGCGAGATTTCGCGCATCGTCGACAACACCGCAGGCAAACAGCAATATTGCCGCCGATGCGAAAGCGGCTGCTTCGCCAATGTTGATCGCACCGCTGGCGATCGCCACAAAAATAGCCGCGAGCATGGCGGGCACAACGGCAAATCCGCCGATCTGCCTCGCGGCATGTTGATGGTTCGAGCGGGCGGTGACGGCCGCCACCAGATATCCCTTCGGCAACAAACTTCGGACGGCCATCAGCAGCATGATGCTGACCAATGCACCCGCGATTGGCACCGCGATTGTGCTAGCCATCGGCCGTACCGGCATCTGCTTCGAAAGCGAACATCCCCCAGTATGCGACGCTGAAAATAAAAACGGAATCCATGATGTCGTGCCCGAGCATCAAACCGCTGATGCCGGAAGACAAATAGGTGACCATGAGCACGGTCATCATCGCAAATCCGTACCGCCCGGCTTCGGTCTTGCGCCTTTGTGCGGTAAACGTCAGCGGAAGTACGACCATCAGCACCAGCAGAGCAATGCCGGTGACACCGGTTTTCACGCCAATGTCAACAAAGGCATTGTGGAAGTGCGACAGCGCGAATTCCTTTCCGTATAGCTCTTGTATTTCAGCCTGCATCATCGGAGCAGTATCAAGCCCGTGTCCTGTAAAGGGAGCGGCGCGAATGAGCGAAATGCCAGCGGTCCAGAGCGCGACGTGCTGGTCCAGCGATCGGGTGAGGTCAAGATCGTCATCGAGCGTCTGTATCTCCGTCACCAGGATGTTGGCCCGCTGCTCTATAACCGGGAATGTTGCAAGAACGACGGCCACGGCGGCAACTCCCGCAATCGCTAATTGCCGCAATCCGACCGACCGGCGCAATTCGGCAGCGTAGATCATTGCAATGATCGCCGGTAGCAGCAGCAGGCAGGGCCACAGCACCCGTGTGCCGGAAAGGATGACGCTGGCCCCTGCCGCAGCGGCCGCGACGATAGCAATGAGGCGCAAGCGACCGCCGCTTCGCGCAGCAGTGACAAGGCAGTAGCCGAACAGCAGCAGGCTCATGGCCGCAAACGGTCCCGGATTGCCTATCAGCCCTTCCACTCGTGGAAGACCGCGCAACAAGTCGAATACCGCAACAGCGAATGCCGAAAATGCGCCTGCGGAGACAGCCAGCCCGGTCGGCAACATCAGCCTTTCCGGCCGTGTCAGCGCCAGCCCGGTGTAAAGCGGCAGCATGCCGATGAATGGCAACGTTTCGCCGATTTCGCGCAATGTTTCTTCCGAACCGGAATGGGCCAGTCCGAAAAACGCGTGCAGGACGAACCAGGAGGCAAACACCAAGGCGACAAGGCGCGCCTGCGGTCGGGTCGTAAGTGTCATGGCGCCCGACAATGTGCGCGCCAGGCACAGACCCATTGTGCCGATGATCCAGAAACTCATTGCAGACCCGAAGGTTGCCGGGCCGGCGATTGTGAACGGCAGGCAAACAGGATTGATCCGGTCGATCACCCGGTCCGGAATCCTCCAGAAGCGCAGCACATGTCCGACCGCGACTCCCGGGTTCATATCGACTCCAGTCCAGTCCCGGCCGTGTTCTTCATCAGTTCTTGTTCAACGGCCATTGCTGTAGCGCCAGTTCCTGCGCCTCGTTAAGCTGGCCGGGGGTGAGGCTCGCCGCCACGGAATCGCGAATTTGCATCGCTTCCGCGAGACCCGCCGCTGCTGCGAGACTTATCCACATGTAGCCAAATACATAATCCTGCGGCACGCCCTGGCCCCGCATGTGCATCAGGCCCAGATTGGCCATCGCCGCCGGCAATCCGCGTTCGGCCGCCTTCCGGTACCAGTGCGCAGCCTGCACGAAATCCGGATTTGTCTTGCCGGTTCCGGAATAGACATAACCCATCAGGAACATGGCAACCGGGTCGCCCCGGTTGGCGGCG
Organism: Rhizobiaceae bacterium; assembly: GCA_041582695.1. Classification (GTDB taxonomy): domain Bacteria; phylum Pseudomonadota; class Alphaproteobacteria; order Rhizobiales; family Rhizobiaceae; genus JAWKWH01. Next base: position 14,019 of record JBFIBB010000039.1, on the reverse strand, counting down.
ATTGCAAGCATTTCGGGGGTGTCGGCTTCGGGGTTAATCTGAACGAAGCGCGGATCATAGAGAAAATCGGTTTCGGCGACTTCCTGTCCGGCATCGATGCCGGCCGTCCTGCCGCCCATCCGGTACAGTTCGATCGCCTTGGCGTCGTCTTGCGGAACCCCGAAACCATTGTCGTACATGACGCCAAGATTTGTCATCGCCTTTGCCAGGCCCTGGTCGGTCGCCGCTTGGAACCATTTGACGGCTTGCGCGTAGTCCTGCGCGGTGCCTTCCCCCTTCACATACATCAGTCCGAGATTGTTCTGCGCTCGCGCATCACCTTCTTCGGCCGCTCTGGTCAGAAGTTCCAGCGCCTTTGCCAGGTCCTTTTCGACACCTTGACCCTGATAGTACAGCAGACCCAGACTCGCGATCGCCTTGACCGATCCCTGCTCGGCAGCCTTGGAGTACCATGCCGCAGCCATCGTGTAGTCTGGCGCTCCGCCTAAGCCGGCTTCGAGCGAACTCGCCAGGTCGAACTGATGTTCCGGCTTGCCCTGCTCGGCCGCTGCTGTCAGCCAGCGCTGGGCCTCTGCTGCGTTGCGTTCCACACCAAGACCGGCGAAATACATGCGGCCGATTTCGTTCTGTGAGTCCGCATGGCCGCTCTTTGCAGCCAGCAGCAGCCATTTCGAGGCGGCCGCGAAGTCCTGCGGAATGCCGATTCCGCTGCGGTAGATCGAAGCGAGTTGGAATTGCGCCTCTGCCGATCCTGAAGAGGCGAGGGGTTCCAACTGTTTGATTGCGTGGACGACATTGCCCTGCTTCAACAATGCCATCGCATCGTCGAGCGTTTCGGCACGGCAGGGCGCGAGCAATGCCGTAGTCAGTACGAGCGCCAGCAGAAATCTGGAAGCGGACGGGATTTTCGTCATTACTGCTGCCTGCTGCGGGCAATCCAGTCACGCGCCTGCTTTTGCGCATCCGCCACCTGATCGGGCGTCATGAGCTTGGTGAATGTGTCGCGCATCTTGATCGCTTCTTCAGCCCCGCTGATGGCGGCAAGATTGGCCCATTTGTGCGCGGCAACATAGTCCTGCGCAACGCCGTCGCCAGTCGCCTGCCGCTTGGCCAGATCGAGCTGCGCGCCAATGACGCCGCCCTCGGCGGCCTTTTGTATCAGGCTGATCGCGCGGGGGGCGTCTGCTTCCACGCCACTGCCTTCGGCATACAAACGGGCCAAGTGGTATTCGGCGTCATGGGAACCGTTTTTGATCTCGGCTTCCAGCCAGTCGACCGCGGTTTTCAGGCCGCTCGCGGCTGCGGCGGCAATCCAGCGCGCTGATTCCTCGTCCTGTCGAGCATCGGCCCGGCCGTCGATCAGCATTGTACCAAGCTTGGCAGCTGCCACATCGTTACCAGCCAAAGCCGCGGCCCGATACCAGCGGGCCGCCTGGCCGTCGTCCTTTTCGACTCCGCGCCCGGTTTCGTAGAACAGCGCGAGCGCCGCCTGAGCGCGAACATAACCGTTCTCCGCAGCCTGCTGGTACCACTTCGCCGCTAGCGCCTCGTCCTTCTCGACTCCGGTCCCGGACGCAAACATATACGCCAGATTGGTCTGCGAGACCGGGTCGCCGTTCTTCGCTGCGCGATCAAACCACTTCTGCGCAGCGGCGTAGTCCGGTTTGCCGCCGACACCTGTCAGATACATTCCGCCGAGTTCGCGCTGCGCCCTTACCAGCCCCGCTTCGGCGGCTTTCTCATACCATTCCACCGCCTTCAGTTCGTCTTTGCCGAGACCCGAACCGCGCGCGTAGTTGCTGGCAAGCGTATATTGGGCAGCGATCAAACCGTTTTCAGCAGCACGCAGGAACCACATCTCTGCGGAAGAGATATCCTTTTCCACGCCTTCGCCGACCGCATACATGTTGCCGAGTTCGAATTGTGCCTGGGCCATCTCGGCGCTCGCCGCGGCAAGGAGCCAGGGTACCGCCGCCGCGGCGTTCTTTTCCACCCCGACGCCGGCGCGGTACATCTTTCCGATATAGTATTGCGCCGTCTTGTTGCCCTTCTCAGCGCCACGGGTGAGCAACGCCGCCGCCTGTTTTGGATCAGCTTCGACTCCCTGGCCGTCGAGATAGAGCCTGCCGAGCAGCGTCAACGCGTCTGCATGTCCCTGATCGGACGATTTCCGCAGCCATTCAATTGCGACCGGAAGGTTCTGCTCCTCGCCCTTTCCCTCGATAAGCATGTGTGCGAGCCGGAATTGGGCCAGCGCGTTGCCGTCGTCTGCGAGAATCTTCAGAACCGAAATAGCCGTCTTGAAATCCCCCTTTGCATAGGCCTGCTCGGAATCCGCCATTTCGACGGGCTTCGCTGTTTCCTGCGCTCCTGCCGGAACGGGGACAGCCATTGCGGTGCAAAGTGCCAGAATGGCCGGTGCAATCGATGTTTTGAAACGCATGAACCTGTATCCCGATCTTTCGGTTATTTGGCCGCGCAAATGGCGCGCAGCAGGCGGGCTGGCAGAGTCGTACCTTTAGTTGCTTTGGTTTTCCGTTTCCCGGCTTCTGGCGATGCGGTAGACAGCGCCCGCCGGAAGGGCTTGGCTTATTGTCGTCGAACCGCCGTCGGCCCAGTTGATTGCAACCTGTTCTATCTGTTCGGCTGCGCCGAGACCGAAAAACGCCGCCGGCGCGTCAAACGACATGAACCCGCCGCCGCTCTGCAATTCCCGCATCTGCTTCTTGCCGCCATCGAAGGTGATTTCAACGCGGGCGCCGATGCCAAACCGGTTTCCGATGGAATCGTCGAATTCGAACCCGATCGCGTTGCCTGACGCGGCGTTGTTGATGAAAGCCGCCACCGGTCCGTTCACCGGAATGGTGATCACGTCCAGATCGCCATCGTTGTCGAAATCCGCCATCGCGGCCGCCGCCGTGATCAGGTAGTCCTCGAGTCCGAAGGGCCCTGAAGCTTCCGTGAACGTGCCGTCGCCATTGTTGTGAAAGAACAGGTTCGAAGGGCTGACTTCGTTTGGCACCCATGTCCCGTTGACGATGTAAACGTCCTGCCAGCCATCGTTGTCGAAATCCGCGATCTTGACATCCCAACTCCAGCCGCCGACCTCCAGGCCTTGCGCTTCAGCGAGGTCCTCATAGGTTCCGTCGGCCTTTCTCGACAAGAGCACATTACGGCGCTTGATCTGACGAATGCTTTCCTCAAGCTCCACCGCAGTCGGATTGCGGATTGGCTGGAAATGGATGTCGCAATACTGCCTGGGCTTCTTCTGGCTTGCCGGAATCAGGCCGCAAATCGATGGGTCGTTGTTCTGGATCGCCAGGTCCTTGACGAGCATGCCTTTGCACTCGTCGCGATAGACGCCATCGAGCTCTTCACATTTTGAGGCAAAATTCGGATCGAAATTGTTGCCCGACTTGTACCAGGTCTTGATCTCCATGTTCTTTTCGCAGGTGGCGCGGTCGGCGTCGCGCTCGATCCCGGAGCAATACTGCTCCAGCGGACGCATCTTCAGCCTCTTCGAAACTCCCGACGAACGGCCCGCGATCTGGGCGACATAAATCTCCGGCGTACCGTCATTGTGCAGATCAGCGGTCTTGATTGCCATCGTTGTGGTGGTGGTCACCGGGATCACGCCCTCTTGGTTGCGGATCATCTTGAAGCCGCCTTTTCCGTCGCCGAGACTGAAATAATCGGGCACCTCGAAATCGTTGCCTTCCAGCAGGTCGGCGGCGCCATCGCCGTCGATATCTGACAGCAGCATTGTCAGCGTTTCACCCGGAATGCCCGGCAATTCGCGAAAGTCTTCGCCGGTTAGAACGCCGTCGTGATTGAAGATGATGCGGTTCGTCGATTCCGCGCCGGGAATCCGCCGGTACCAGCCCGCGGCCCAGTTGCCGAGAGCAAGGTCCAGATCGCCGTCGCGGTCGACATCGCCGAAACTGGCCGCTAGCGACAGCAGTGCGTCATCGCGGTTGGCGATTGGTTGTAGATCAGCAGCGTCGAACGCGCCCTGCCTGTTTTTCAGGATGTAGTTGCCCTGCTGGTAAGTAGCAACGAACAGGTCGAGCCAGCCGTCATTGTCGATATCGACCAGCGCGGCATTGAAAACCGGCATTGTCTCGAGCGGCCCGATTTCCACCGCCGCCGGCGAGAATTGCCCGTGACCATCATTGACGTAGAAGTGCAGCCCCTTCACCGTCGACGCGATGACGATATCCTTGTCGCCGTCACCATCGTAATCGCCGGCGGTGACGCTGCGTCCCTCCCAGAAAGGCGGCCACATGTCGGCCATCGAGAACTCGATTTCCTGATCGATGCCTATCTTCCAGGCTTCTATCCGCGTAAACGGTTTGTCGCCGGCGGCGCTTCGCTCGCCGAAAGGCAATCGCGTGATTGAAATTCTGTTGCCGTCGCCGTCGGCAAATGGCGCCGGCTCCAACTCGGCCGCATGTGCGGAACTTATGAGCGAGAACTCGAATCCGGTCAGTATTTCGAGCGCTCGTTTGGTCTTGTATGCGTGATAATAGTGGACGGCGGTTCCCGCGATGACGCCGACAACGATGACGACACCGCCCAGCATCGATGCCGCCCGCAGGGAGATCGCGCCCGCAACGACAAAATAGGAATAGATCGAGAAGATGCCGAGCGTGAACAGCAGCGCCATGACATACCCTGTGTCCAGCCCGCTGCCCAGGAGCGCGCCGGACACGACGACGTCGAAACCGATCGGCACAGGCAGGAAGGTCCCGACGATCGAAGCCGCAAGCAGGATAAAGACATTGAAAGGCGTGCCGTAGAGCAAACCCGCCGGCAGCAATGTGGCGATCACGGCGCCCAGAAACCCGGCGACGAACATCAGGGGAACGGTCCTGCTGACGATGTACCAGAGATTACGGATGAAATCCCAGACGAAGTAGCCCACCGCCTGCGGCAACGTTTCAATTTCGGCATAGGGCAGAGCGGGGACCGGAATTCTGGATGCTTTGCGTTGTTCATCGGGCACCTGCAGTTGCTCCGTTGGCAGGAAGCGGCAGATGACCGGCACGGCGACGAGGATTATGAAGATGCTCAGCGCTATTTTCGTGAAAGCCATATAGGCTGGCATGATCGAAAACAGCATCGTCAGCACGACGACATTCAGGGTCGGGGAAGCGACCATCGCCGAAAGCACGGATTCGACGCGTGCGCCACCCGAATAGAGCGCCTTGGCGATTGGCGCGGCGCAGTTGACACATACGCCCAAGGGCGCACCGAAGCCCATCCCGGCAAGCGAATTGGCAAAGCGGCCCTTGAAGCTGCGCCGCCTCAGATAGCCGAGCATGGTTAGAAACGCGCCGCCGAAAAGCACGCCGAAAGTCATGCCGCGCTCGTTGGTGTGAACCCAGTTCAGTGTTGACAGGCCGATCTTCTTCCAGACGGGATATTCGTCGCGTATTTCGTAATGCGCTTCGAAACTGAGCGGATCCTCAAGCTGGATAGCTCCGCTCATCATCGCCTTTTCGTTCAGCGAGGGATAGCGTGACTGGGTCCAGAACTGGACGGCGATCACCGCCACAAGCAGCAGAGCGAGAAAGAACCGTTTCCCGAACGGTCTGGCAATTATGAATTCCATCGTCTCTGCCTCCGTGCAAAAGACATTCACATTTGCTTCGGCGTACGAACTTCGCGCGCCACCGATTTAAATCGACAAGCACAACCATCGGATAGTGTACGCCACGGCAAGTCGGTTCGGCTCGCCAGCGATCTCCTAGTTGTTGCTCAGATCCCTGTCTTCGCCGGTCCCGTTTTCCTTCCCGTCTCGACCGTAGGAGCGAATGGTGACAGTATTGTTCGCGAACTCGTAAACGTACGGCTTGCCCCAGGGATCGGTCAGCGCATCTGCCTTTTTCAGGTAGGGGCCGTTCCACCGGGCCTGAAGATCCGCTGTCGGCACGGAAAGCACGGCCAAGCCTTCTTCGTTGGTCGGGTATCGCAGATTGTCGATGTAGAACAGTTCAAGCGCGCTCTCGATATTGCGTATCTGCGCCATCGCCGCGTCCGATCTGGCAGATCCCAGGTAGCGAAGAACCTGCGGGGCTGCCAGCGTTGCGATAAGCGCGATGATGGCCAGCACGACAAGAAGCTCGACGAGCGTGAAACCGTCCTGTTTGTCTGATTTTTGGTGTTCCGGGGGCGTCGGAAGATCGCCGCTGGTCAGGCCCCCGAGCCTGTTCGCCTTGCGAAGATCCATCAGTTTCCTCCATCCGGAATGAAAGTCGGCATTCCGCTGTTTTCAAGCATCCATGTAACAAAAACTCCTAGGCCTAAAAAAGGCCCGAACGGAACTTTTGTTTTCAGATCTATCGTACCGCCGCGTAGGAATGAGAAAAAGACAAATAACAAGGCAGCGGAACAAGTAAGCAGCATAAACAGCGCCAGGTTCCAGGGGTTGATCCACAGCGCCGACGCTCCCGCCATCTTGACGTCGCCGAGCCCCAGGCCGGACTGTCCGCGGGTCATTTCGAACCAGCGGCGTATGGTCCAGAAAAGCGACAGCAACAAAAGCGAAAAGACGAGGGCGAGGAGAGGAACCCGCCCGAGCGTCCAGAACTGGTAGCCGAACCCCGTTGCGGCAAGGCCCAGATTGAGACCGTCCGGAATGATCAGCCGGCGAATATCGATGACCGCAATTGCCACGACAAGCGCCAGCAATACCGCGCCAAAAACGAGAACCACGGGCAGGGCAGGCAAGACGCTCATCACTTGAGCCGTCGCAGTTCTTTCTTCACTTTTTCCTCGAACGTCTTTTCGCCGAAATCGAGTTTGCGGCGGAATTCATCGGTCACCGAACGCGCCTCATGCACGTTGCGCACGATCCGCGGCCTGATGAAGATGATCAGTTCGGTACGACTGATCGTGTCGGTCTTGTTCTTGAACGCATTACCGAGCACCGGAATGTCGCCGAGAACAGGCACCTGTCCGCGTGCGTTGGTCTTCCGTTCCTGAATAAGCCCTCCAAGCGCCAGAACTTCTCCGTCATTGACCGCAACCCGCGTCGCCACCTTGCGCTGCTGGATTGTCGGCGAATCGATGCCCGAAGATGTAGTTCGCGTCACATTGCTTACCTCCTGCTCGACGTCGAGCAGCACTCGTCCCGAACTGTTGACACGCGGTATCATGGTGAGGATGACGCCGGTGTCTTTCAGTTCGACCCGGTTGACAACCGGCGCATTCGGATCGTTCACGCTGGTCGATGTCTGCGTGATGATCGGAACCTGGTCACCTATCTGAAGAACCGCTTTCTGGTTGTTAAGCGCCATCAAATTCGGCGAGGAGATGACCTTCACATCTGTTACGCTGGAAAGCGCATTGAGCGTTACCTGCACGTCGGGTCCGGCATAGGTCCAGCCCAGCCCGGGGAAACTCGGGCCTGTCAGCCCGGAAGCTAGATCCGACAGGGTGATCTTCATGCCGCCGCTTTCGAAGAACCAGCGCACGCCGAATTTCAACTCGTCGTTCAACGAGACTTCGGCGATCACGGCCTCCAACAACACTTGTATCGGCAACACGTCGAGTTGACGCAGTATCCGCTCTATGCGCTCGTATTCCCGCGCAGTCGTGGAAATCAGCAGGGCATTGTTCTCGGCATCGGCGACGACCGTGAAGGTGGAGCCGCCGGATGATCCGCTGGCGACCGCAACCTCGGCCGGAATATCCTGCTGGCCTATCCCGCTTTCCACAACCGCCGGCTGGAGGTCAGGAGCGATGGGGCTCTCGGCGGCCCGCCTGCTCGACGCAGAAAGTACAGACTGCAACACGGCAGCCAGTTCTTCGGCCGGGCGGTTTTGGATTTCATAGACAAACAGCCGCTCTTCGTTTGTATCCGCCAAGCGGTCAAGTTGCCTGATCCAGCTCGCGGCGCGCTTGAGGTACTGGGGCCGCGAAGTGATGACAAGTACAGACCGCAGCCTTTCATTGGGCACAAATCGGATGATCTTGGCGCCGGGGCCGTCATTTGTGCCGAAGATCGTCTCGAGCTCCTTGGCCACATCGGACGGCGACGAGGTCTCCAGCGGATGCAATGCAACCGACATCCCGCGCATCCAGTCGACATCGAATACCGAAATCGCATCGCGCATCGCGGCCAGATCGGTGCTCGTGCCCGCGATCATGATGTAATTGCGGCTGTTGTCGACGCGGAGGATCGAGCCTTCTCGACTGATCGGCGAGAGTATGTTGCGCATTTCCTCTGCTGACACGTAGCGAAGCTCGATAACCTGGATCTTGATTCCCGGACCCGCAGGTGTGACCGAGGGGACGCTTATAGCCGGCGTGGTCGCCAACGCTTCGCCTATGGGAACGATCTGGTAGCTGCCGCCGCTGCGCACGATCGTCGCCCCGTTAGCAACGAGTGCCGTCTCCAGAATGTCGATCAGCGCCTCTTTGCTCACGGCCGTACTGGTCTGCAGTGTAATCGATCCGGAAAGGCGTGTGTCCAGCGAATAGTTCAATCCCAGAATATCGCCCAGCACGTTCTTGACGGCGGCCGCGATTGGCGCATCGATCAGATTCAGCCGGTAGCCTTCCGTCCCTGCGCTCGTCTGTTCTGTAATCACGTGCGGCGCGCGGTTTGATACGAACTGCCCGCTGCCTTCGTCGACGACGCCTTTGAACTTCTCTTTCTCGCCTGCGCCGAAAAGGCTGCGGAGTCCGCCCCTTTGCTCTCTCGGTTCCGGTTTTCCAGATGAGTCGAGACCCTTGACGGCATCTTCGAATATGCCGCCTTCCGAACCAAGAGAGCCGCAGCCTGCAAGAAGCAGCGCGGTAAACAAAACTGCGATTACCCGGTACATCCGCATTCCGTCGACGCAATACACAAGCATGAAAAACAGATTGGCCGACCGGACCGTACGGTATCATCGGAATTTGCCAATTGACCGAACCTATGACGGCGATGATACCCGCGGGTTTGCCGTTTGGTTTCAGCCGGATACTCCGGTTGCCGCGATGGCTGTCCTGCCTGCTAAAACTGTCTCCCTGCCTTACACCGCAAGTCAGGCATAAAATCGGTGGCCGCACAAGAATTAATTGTGCCGGGAGACAAGAAAAAGCCGAATTGTGGCGCCATATTTGAGCACATAGTTAAACAACAAATACACGCGTAATTTTCGTTCGTATTTCGAATACTAGAATAAAAATAGAACCTAAACTTGATGAATGTTTTTGTTAAAAGATGGTTAACGGTGATAGATTTGCGGATTTTTACTCGTAATTGCTTGGATGATGAATTGGAATGATACGTAAAATCGCGATTTTCATTCGGCCGGCGGCGCTGAGCAATCGCCGAAAGTCCCGCTCCGCGTCGCGCGCGCGGAGCCGCATATGTACGTCAGCGGCGGCTTGGGTGTATGAAGTACCGTTTAATTCGGAAGTTACGGCATATGGCGTTGCGTGACAGTTTGTCGGATCTGTTTTCATGGTGGCGGCAGGAGCTGGCCGGCATGCTCCCTGCCACAGTCGGTTCGAGACGAAATGGGACCATATCAGCGGTGCTTACCGTTCGCCGTGACGGCATCCTGATCGAGCCGGCCGGCCGCGACGCGAAAAACCAGCCGGTGATAGCGGCCGACGCCGAGAGCGCGGTTGAGCACCTGCGCCAGAAATATTTCCGCATCCGCATCGCCCGTCCCGGCGTCGCCGTCATGATGGACAGCGACCGTTTTCTGATGCGGCAGGTTTCGCCGTTCCGCATGCCCCGCAGCCGATTGGCCGCCATGGCCCGTCTGGACGTGCACGCTTCCACGCCGTTTGCGCTGCAGGAAGTGTTCCTCTTGTGCGGCAAGAACACGGAGAGTGATCCTGCGAGCCGGTATGCGGTGGTCAAGAAAGAAATCCTCAAACCGCTTCTCGACGCACTGGAAGGTGCGGGAATAGCGGTCCGGCGATTCGGATTTGCGGGCGAGAACGAAAAATTCCGGCCCGATGAAAACAGTCTTCTTGCAATGTTTCCGCCGTCCAGGTGGCAGGTATTTGCTGGACGCGCGATGGCGGTAGGCGTTGCAATCTGTCTGCTGGGCGCAGCACTGACTGTCAGCCACGCTCACTGGCGCTATTTCAAGGCCAGCGAAGCACTCGATCAGGAAATCGGGCAGGCGGAACACGAGGCATCATTGGTGCGCGCTCTGATCGCAGCCCGCAACTTGAAGATAAGCCAGGTCACGGCAATCCGGAACGAAAAACGCGGGGCGGTCCCGCTTGTCAGCATCATCGAGGAATTGTCGCGCGTCATTCCGGATACCACCTGGCTGACCGATGTCGAGATAAGCGGCGACGAGATCGTATTTTCCGGATTTTCCCAGTCGGCGGCGGCCCTGATTCCGCTACTGGAAGAGTCGAAACTGTTTCAGGCGCCGACATTCCGTACGCCGGTCGTCCGGGTGGCAAACCAGAACGGAGAGCGCTTCACGATTGCAATGGGCGTGGAGGCGGGCGATGGATAGGCTCACCTCGTTGATCAATGCGCCGAGGGCGCTGCGCCGCGCGGTGGCGCTACTGATACTCTGCGGCGCGATTGCCGCCTCGGCCGGGTTTGTCTGGATGACCGTCGGTTCGCTGACCGACGCTGCGTCAGCGGTGAGGGCGCAACGCGAGCAACTCGGCAATCTCCAATCGATCATCGGACTGCGCCAGGCACTGGCGGACCGCGATGTGTCGGCAAGCGAATCCCTTTCCGGACCGGAATTCCTGCAAGGGGCGAGCGAAGCCGTTATTCGCGGCAACCTGCAAAGCCGCCTGTCGGCGATCGCGGCGGCACACGGCGTCAAGATACTATCCGTCGGAAACACACCCATCAGGCAGCGTGGAAACGTCCGGTATGCCGGGCTCAGGGCTGACTTTTCGGGCACCAACGAGGCGATCCATGCAACGCTGTTCGATATCGAGACGTCGAAACCGTATCTGGTTATTCGGGACGCCTCTATTCGCTCGACATTGAGTTCGCAGGCAGCAGGCAATCAGGGGCCGCCGGAATTGGTCGTCCAGATTCAGTTCTACGGTGCACTGCCGCCCGGTGGCTCGGGTCCGGAGGCGGGAGGATGAAGGGGCTGCTCAAGTTCGCGGTTCTGGGCGCCGTCATGCTGCTGCTGGTCCTGACGAACATGTACATGTTGGCCCGGCCGGTTAACATTACGGCCATTTCCGACGGTACAGGAGGGGCAAAACGGTTGCCCGGCCAGGAGGAAACCGGCGACCAGGCGGGGACCGATCACATTCAGGAACTGACCTTCGTACAGACATTCTCAAGGCCTTTGTTCAGCATTGACCGGCGCAAGTACGAACCGCCAAAACCGAAACCGCCTCCACCGCAGAAGACCGTCAATGCGCCCAAGCCCGCACCTGTCGTCAACCCTCCCGAGCTGCGCCTGATCGGCGTAAGCATCGACGGGACTTCGGCACGTGCCTTGATTGCCGGCGGTCCCGACCCGAATCCGGTTTGGGTGGCCGAGGGCGAGGCGATCGAGGGCTGGGTGCTGGCGAAGGTTCTCGAAGGGGCCATTACCGTGACCCAGGCCGGCGCGGAGTTTTCGATTGATCTGTACCCGGAAAACAGATAACCGCGCCGCCGGTGAATTTCCGGCAAATCCGGCTCGCGACGGCTTCGCATTGGTAGCGGTGCTGCTGTTCCTGCTCGTGGTCACGGCCGTCATTACGCCGTTCGTTCTCGCCGCCAGGACGGACTTTCTTCTCGCTTCGAGCGCCTATCGCAACGATCGTCAGATTCATCTGGCGGACGGAATCGCCAGGCTGATAGCGCGGCAGGTTGCGTCCTCGGCTATAGAGGTCAACGATGCGATCCGCCTGAATTCCGATCCCATGCGCAGCTTTTGTGGCAATCAGCAGGTGGAGGTCAGGGTTCAGGACCAGTTGAGCCTGGTCGATCTGAACGCCGCGCCAACGGATCTGCTTGCAGTCGGTTTCACCGCAACCGGCATGTCTGGCGGCGATGCGCGGGAGCTTGCCGATCTTGTCGCGGCGTACCGCAACCCGGATGCGGCGGGTGCCGGAAATACGGGAGAAAACAAACTCTCGGACGGTTTCAAACACTCTGCGTTCGAGGCTGTTGAGGAACTCTACGAATTCCCGGGCTTTGCCAACATGCCATACCGATACCTGTCGGACGTTTTCACGGTCTACGGCCGCAGGGAAACGATCAATGCCAACAATCTGCCGGAGGGGCTGGCCAGTATTCTGCCCAGCGGTCCTACGCCGCAATTTCCATTCGTTCAAAATAGCGAGGAGTTGTCGGCGTTTTACCGTATCGAGGTCACGTTGCGCGCTCTCAACAGCCGGAACTACGGGTATTCCGGCATGGTGATCGAGATCTCCGGCGATAATACCGCATCCTATGCCGAACTCGAACGTACGACACAGCCCAACATCGTCGGCTCGGAACCGAACGAATTCGTGCAGAACATGCGTTGCGAGCAATTGCTGGGTGTGGAGGTGGCGCAATGGCTTGCCTCGCAGTGACCATCCGGCAATTCGATATTATGTCCGGCGGATCCATGGCGCGGGTTTTGGTTCAATACGGTCACCATGTGCTTTACAATACAGTTTCGCAGGCGCGGCACTGTACTGTCGAAGCGCCAGGTGAAATGTGTTTTCGATGGTCCGGATGGATTTTGGAAACGCCGTTACAGGTTAAAGGCAAATGGACGCGGTAACCGACCGGAAACACGACTTCTCCGCTTTCCTCGCCTATCTCGAAGGCGAGGGAGTGTTGTCGCCGGAAGCGGTTTTGCGCGCCAAGAATGCCCACTCCTCGACGCATCATCCGGCCGATACGGTCCTGATCGAACTTGGCCTGACGCGCGAACGCGATCTCGCGCGCCATCTATCGGATTTCCTGAAAGTTCCGTTGCTCGATGGCATACCGGAGGACATCGACCCTGCTCTCGTCGAGCAGGTTGGAGCCGGTTTTCTGGAAACCAACCAGGTAATTCCGATCGCAGTAGCCAACGGTCAGATCGTCATAGCTGTTGCCGATCCGTTTCTGGCCGAACCGGTCAAGGCTATCAGCTATCTGTTCGACCGTCCGGCGGCCTTGGCCATCTTTCCCCGCACGGCAATCGTCGAGCGTATACGCCAGTTGCTGGAGGAGAAGGAAACGACGGATGTCGAACCGTCCGATTCCGGTGAGGGTGACAGCGACGACATCGACCGGCTTCGCGACTTTGCCCGCGAGGCGCCGGTTATCAAGTTTGTGTCCAGGATAATACAGAAGGCTGTCGATCGCGGCGCCACCGATCTTCACATCGAACCAATGGCCGACAAGGTTCGCATCCGGTTCCGTTGCGATGGCATTCTGGTTCTGGCCGATACCGCTCCGCGCGCCATGCATGCCGGCATCGCCACGCGCATCAAGATACTTTCCCGCCTCAATATCGCGGAACGACGCCTGCCGCAGGATGGCCGCATGCGCATATCCGTACGCGGCCAGGAGATCGATTTGCGTGTGTCGGTCCTGCCAAGTGTCCATGGTGAGACCTTCGTCCTGCGCGTCCTCGACCGCTCCGGGGTAGACCTGCGGCTGGACGCGCTGGGCTACGATACTGATGCAATAATGACGCTTCGCAATCTGGTGCATATTCCCAACGGCATCGTTCTGGTGACCGGGCCGACCGGCAGCGGCAAGACGACGACGCTCTACTCGCTGCTCCGCGAACGGGATGCTTCTGAGGTCAAGATATTTACGGTCGAGGACCCTGTGGAATACAGGCTCGACGGCATAACCCAGCTTCAGGTCGATCCGGCGATTGACCTCTCCTTTGCCAGAGCGCTTCGCTCGGTGTTGCGCCAGGATCCGGATATTATTCTCATCGGCGAAATCCGCGATCGCGAAAGTGCTCAGATAGCAATTCAGGCCTCTCTGACCGGACACCTGGTGTTTTCGACGCTCCACACCAACAGCGCCACCGGCGCGCTGACCCGGCTTCGCGACATGGGTCTCGATGACTACCTGATCGGAGCGACGATGCG
>JBFIBB010000038.1:0-18851 GCA_041582695.1 Rhizobiaceae bacterium | reverse complement strand
TCGGCGCAAATACTAAATATAGTATTAACAACTCGTATACGCCAGAATTTTCAGCTACCATCCCGCCACAACCGGAGACACAATTACCCTTCCGCGTTCCAGCATGGAAATCGCCCTGGAACGCTTCGATTAACGCAACAAATCTGGAAAAAGGACCGTGCTCAAAACGCGCCCCGGTCACGCCACTAACGCGAACGCAGGTTCATAAAATGCGACTCGTGTTCCCCCGTCAAGGGTTCGTTTCACGAAAGTTTCATGACGCAACATATTGTGTGTGGCGAATGTGGATATCGGGGAGAAGTGACCGGCGTCGTTTCGGCCGCGGAATGTTGGCGCAACGTTTCCAGTCAAAGGTGCAATCCGCAGCGAAGGTGAACCGCACGATGACCCGCATCCGGCGCTGGCGGAGACGTCGAAGCGGGCCTCAATCGTTCCGCGAGGCGGCGCGAGGTTAAAACCGCGCACATTTTGCGGTGCGTTCCGCTGCGGAAATTTTACCGGGTGTTCAAATTTAGATTCCGATGATGTAGGCAAGCGATCAGAAAGATGGTTTGATAGGCCATCTGCCGTACCGGATGCAAAGCCGGGCGGCGTAATTGGGAGAGAAACAATCATGAAAAAATCCACACTTCTTATGGCGGCCATGCTCGGCACCACGATGCTGTTCTCGGGCATGGCCCAGGCAAAGACTCTCGTCTATTGTTCGGAAGGTTCTCCGGAAGGATTCGATCCGGCTCCGTTCACATCGGGCACGACGTTCGATGCCTCTTCCAAGCCGCTCTACAACCGTCTGGTTGAATTCAAGCGCGGCACCTCGGAAGTGATCCCGGGCCTGGCCGAAAGTTGGGAAGTTTCAGATGACGGCCTGGAATACACATTCAATCTGCGGTCGGGTGTGAAATTCCACACGACGGACTTCTTTACGCCGTCGCGCGATTTCAATGCCGACGATGTGGTGTTTTCCTTCGAGCGCCAGCGTGTCAAGGAACATCCGTTCAACGAATATTCGCCGGGCATTGCCTGGGAATACTTTAACGGCATGTCCATGCCTGACCTCATCAAGTCAGTCGAAAAGGTCGACGACATGACCGTGAAGTTCGTGCTGACGCGGCCGGAAGCGCCGATGGTCGCAAACCTGGCGATGGACTTTGCGTCGATCCTGTCGGCCGAATATGCCGCGAAGCTGGAAGCCGACGGCAAGAAGGAAATGCTGAACCAGCAGCCGGTCGGCACCGGTCCTTTTGGTTTCGTCGCCTATCAGAAAGATGCGGTCATCCGCTACAAGGCGCATCCCGACTACTGGGGCGGCAAACAGCCGATCGACGATCTGGTGTTCGCGATCACCACCGACGCATCGGTGCGCCAGCAGAAGCTGAAAGCCGGCGAGTGCCATGTGGCGCCGTATCCGAATCCGGCCGATCTCGCCGACCTTAAGGCGGATCCGAACCTGACCGTCATGGAGCAGGAAGGTCTGAATGTGGGTTATCTGGCCTACAACGCCCAGCAGGAACCGTTCGACAAGGCGGAAGTGCGCAAGGCGCTGAACATGGCGATTAACAAGGACGCCATTCTGGAAGCGGTGTTCCAGGGCGCCGGCAAGGCGGCCAAGAACCCGATTCCGCCGACCATGTGGTCGTACAACAACGCGATCGAGGACGATCCCTATGATCCGGAAGCGTCCAAGAAGATGTTAGCCGATGCCGGCGTCAACGGGTTGAAAATGAAAGTCTGGGCCATGCCGGTTCAGCGTCCCTACAACCCGAATGCCCGCCGCATGGCCGAGTTGATCCAGTCGGATTTCGCCAAGGTAGGCGTCGAGGTCGAGATCGTCTCTTACGAGTGGGGCGAGTATCTGAGCCTGTCGAAGGACGTCAAACGCGACGGCGCGGTGCTGCTCGGATGGACTGGCGACAACGGCGATCCGGACAACTTCCTGGCCGTGCTTCTGGGCTGTGACGGCGTCGGCGGCTCCAACCGCGCGCAATGGTGCAACCAGGAGTTCGAGGACCTGATCCAGAAAGCCAAGATCATCTCCGACAAGGGCGAGCGTACCAGCCTTTATGAACAGGCGCAGGTGGTATTCAAGCGCGAGGCGCCCTGGGCAACGATCGCCCATTCGGTCGTCTTCATGCCGATGTCCAGCAAGGTGTCTGGCTATGTGATGGATCCGCTGGGCGGCCACTGGTTCGACGGCGTCGATATCGCCGAGTAACTTCGGCCAACAAGGCAATCCCTGTCCCGGCGTGACGCCGGGACAGGGCAGATTACCGGATGCTGCGATTCTTTCTCAGGCGAATTGCGCTGCTCATTCCGACATTCATCGGCGTGACGATTGCGGCGTTCGCATTCATACGCATTCTGCCGGGCGATCCGGTGCTTCTGATGGCCGGAGAGCGCGGCACGACGCCGGAGCGGCACGCCCAACTGATGGAGCAGTTCGGCTTCGACCGGCCGCTTCCCATTCAGTATCTGGACTACCTGACCTCGGCGCTGCAGGGCGATCTCGGAATCTCGCTAGTGACCAAGAAACCGGTATGGGATGAGTTCTTCGTCCTGTTTCCGGCCACTTTGGAGCTTTCCTTCTGCGCCATCATATTTGCGGCCGCGATCGGCCTGCCTGCCGGCGTCATGGCGGCGGTAAGGCGCGGTTCCTGGCTCGACCAGACGGTGATGAGCACGGCGCTGATCGGCTATTCCATGCCCATCTTCTGGTGGGGCTTGCTTCTAATCATCCTGTTTTCGGGCATACTTGGATGGACACCCGTCACGGGGCGGATATCGCTGATCTATTTCTTCGAGCCGGTGACGGGCTTCATGCTGATCGACAGCCTGCTCTCCGGCCAGAAGGGCGCCTTCTCCTCGGCTGTATCCCATCTCATCCTGCCAACTATCGTGCTCGGCACCATCCCACTCGCCGTTGTTGCGCGCCAGACACGCTCGGCGATGCTGGAAGTGCTGGGCGAGGACTATGTCCGCACCGCGCGCGCCAAGGGACTGAAGCCGTCGCGAGTGATCGGACTTCATGCGCTGCGCAATGCGCTGATCCCCGTCATAACCACGATCGGACTGCAGGTTGGCGTGCTGCTCGGCGGCGCGATTCTCACGGAAACGATTTTTTCGTGGCCGGGTATCGGCAAGTGGATGCTGGATTCGATTTTCCGCCGCGACTACCCATCGGTCCAGGGCGGGCTGCTGATGATTGCCGCCGTGGTCATGGTGGTCAACCTGACCGTCGATCTGGTCTACGGCCTCATCAATCCGCGAATACGGCACGTGGGGTAGGGCGATGAGCGAACAGACCGCCGCACCTCATAAGCTCACTGCGGACACCGCTGCCCTGACGCCTCGCGGACCGCTGTCGGAGTTCTGGTATTATTTCAGCGAAAATCGCGGAGCGGTGACCGGCCTGGCGTTTTTCGCCTTCATCTGCGCCGTTGCCCTGCTTGCCGGAATGATCGCACCGCACAGCGCCACAGAGCAGTACCGCGACGCGCTCCTGTTTCCGCCGGTGTGGCAGGAAGGCGGCGACTGGCGTTTTCTGCTCGGCACCGATGCCGTCGGCCGGGATATGCTGTCCCGCCTCATATACGGCAGCCAGTATTCCTTGTTCGTCGGTTGCATCGTTGTCGCCGGCGCCATGGTGGTCGGCGTCACACTGGGCGTGATCACCGGATATCTCGGCGGCAATTTCGATGCGCTCGTGATGCGGCTGATGGACATCATCCTCGCCTTTCCGAGCCTGTTGCTGGCCTTGGCGCTGGTGGCGATTCTCGGACCCAGCCTCACGAATGCGATGATCGCCATCGCCATCGTGCAGCAACCGCACTATGTGCGCCTCACGCGCGCCGCGGTGATGAGCGAGAAAGGCAAGGACTATGTGACCGCCGCGCGGGTTGCCGGCGTGCCTCCGGGCCGGCTGATGTTCCGGACCATCCTGCCCAACTGCATGGCGCCGTTGATCGTGCAGGCGGCGCTGTCGTTTTCGACCGCCATTCTCGACGCTGCCGCGCTTGGCTTTCTCGGCATGGGCGCGCAACCGCCGACGCCTGAATGGGGCACGATGCTGGCCGAAGCCCGCGAATTCATTCTGCGGGCCTGGTGGGTGGTGACATTCCCAGGTGTCGCCATCCTGCTCACCGTGCTGGCGATCAACCTGATGGGCGATGGCCTGCGCGACGCGCTCGACCCCAAGCTGAAGAGGTCGTGATGGCGCTGCTCGACATCGAAAACCTGACAGTTGAGTTCGGCACCGGCAGCGGCGCGTTCCGCGCGGTCGACAACGTGTCGTTCACCGTCGACGAGCGCGAGATACTGGCAATCGTCGGCGAATCAGGTTCCGGAAAATCGGTTGCAATGCTCGCCGTCATGGGTTTGCTACCATGGACGGCAACGGTGACCGCGGACCGTCTTCGGTTCAACAACCATGACCTGCTTTCGCTCGGCCCGCGCGAACGCAGGCGGATCATCGGCAAGGACATTGCCATGATCTTCCAGGAACCGATGTCGAGTCTCAACCCGTGCTTCACCGTAGGTTTCCAATTGGGCGAGGCGCTGCGCATCCATCTCGGGCTCGCACGCGCGGAGCGGCGCAAGCGTTCGATCGAACTTCTCGAGATGGTCGGCATTCCCGCGCCCGAAAAGCGTCTATCGGCGTTTCCGCACCAGCTTTCGGGAGGAATGAGCCAGCGCGTCATGATCGCCATGGCGATCTCCTGCAACCCGCGCCTGCTGATCGCCGACGAGCCGACGACGGCGCTGGACGTGACCATACAGGCGCAGGTGCTCGACCTGCTGCTCGACATCCAGAAGGAAACCGGTTCGGCGCTGGTGCTGATCACCCACGACATGGGCGTGGTTGCCGAAACCGCGCAGCGCGTCTCCGTGCAATATGCCGGGCAAAAGGTGGAAGAGCAGCCGGTGATGCAGTTGTTCTCCGATCCGCATCATCCCTATACGGCCGCGCTGCTGGCGGCGCTGCCGGAGCGTGCGAAATCGCGTCATCTGCCTTCGATTCCGGGCGTGGTGCCGGGCCAGTTCGACCGGCCGCCCGGTTGCCTGTTCGCGCCCCGGTGCGCCGGCGCGACCGAAATCTGCCATCGCGAGCCGCCGCCGCGCCACGGCGCCGAGCTCGGCCATGCGCTTTGCCATCACCCGCTTTCCGGCGGCAAACCGGTCGACGGCGGCAAGCCGGCCGAGGTGACGTCATGACCGGCGAGGTGGTGCTGAGCGCCCGCGATCTGCGGCGCTACTATGAGGTTTCGTCGGGCCCCTTCCGACCGGCGGCGACGGTGAAGGCGCTCGACGGCGTCAGCTTCGATCTTCACCGCAACCGCACTCTGGCGATCGTCGGCGAATCCGGCTGCGGCAAATCCACCCTTGCGCGCGTCGTAACGATGATCGAGCAGCCGACCTCAGGCACGCTTGACATCGGTGGCCTCGATGTGGCTACCGCCACCCAGTCAGAGCGCAAGAAACTCCGGCCCAAGGTTCAGATCGTTTTCCAGAACCCGTACGGTTCGCTGAACCCGCGCCAGAAGATCGGCGACGCTCTGGCCGAGCCGCTGGCCATGAACACCGCGCTCACACGGAACGAGCAGCGTGACAAGGTGCGCGAATTGATGAAGGCGGTCGGACTGCGCCCGGAACATGCCGGGCGTTATCCGCACATGTTTTCCGGCGGCCAGCGCCAGCGCATCGCCATAGCGCGCGCGCTGATCCTCGATCCGGACATTCTTGTGCTCGACGAACCGGTTTCCGCGCTCGATGTCTCGATCCAGGCCCAGGTCCTGAACCTGCTGCGCGACCTGCAGGAACAGCGGAGCCTCGCCTATCTGTTCATTTCGCACGACCTTTCGGTCGTCCGCCACATCGCAGACGAGGTGATGGTGATGTATCTTGGCAAGCCGGTCGAGCATGCATCGCGCGATGTGCTGTTCGATGATCCGAAACATCCATACACAAAGGCGCTGCTGTCATCGACGCCGAGACCCGAACCGGGGCGCAAGCGCGAACGCATCGTGCTGAAAGGCGAGCTGCCGTCGCCGATCAACCCGCCGACCGGCTGCGCCTTTCACCCGCGCTGTCCTGCCGTCTTCGGCGTATGCCATGAACTCGAACCAGCCCTGCGGCAGCACGGCGCGACCCGCGTTTCCTGCCATCTGTTCGATCGCGAGAAATCCGGGCAGGCGGAGATGGCCCAATAACGCGGTTCCCCTTCGGCTTTCCGGCTGGCCGCCGCATTGCGGCACCGGTTGTCCATGAATAACATCGGCGAAACGAAATGTTGCGAGGCCCGCTTGCCGCTTCCGCTCGATGGAATTCTGGTCGTCAGTATCGAACAGGCCATTGCCGCGCCCTATTGCACGCGGCTGCTGGCCGATCTGGGCGCGCGCGTCATCAAGGTGGAACGCCCGGACGGCGGCGATTTCGCCCGGCGCTACGACAGCCGCGCGCGCGGCCTTTCCAGCCATTTCGTCTGGACCAACCGCTCCAAGGAAAGCCTGGCGCTCGACCTGAAGGAGGCAAGCGCCGTCGCCGTCGTGAAAAAGCTTGCCGGCAAGGCCGATGTCTTCGTGCAGAACCTTGCGCCCGGCGCGGCCGAGCGCCTTGGTCTCGGGCATGAAGCACTGCAAGCCGAGTTTCCGCGTCTGATTACCTGTTCGATCTCCGGCTACGGGGAGGGCGGGCCAGACGGCGGCCGCAAGGCATACGATCTCTTGATACAGGCCGAGGCCGGCTTCCTGTCGGTAACCGGTACACCCGACGAAATGGTCAAGAGCGGCATATCGATTGCCGACAACTGCGCCGGCGTGACCGCCTGCAACGCCATTCTTGCGGCGCTCATCAACCGGGGCAAGACCGGCCGCGGCGACCATGTCGACGTATCGATGCTGGAGGCGATGGCCGAATGGATGGGCTATCCGATGTACTTCGCGATGGACGGGCAGGAACCGCCGCCGCGTTCCGGCGCCGGCCACGCAACGATCTTTCCCTACGGGCCATACGAAACGGCCGACGGCGTGGTGCTTTTCGGGTTGCAGAACGAGCGCGAATGGATTGCCTTCTGCCGCATGGTGCTCGAGGACGAGGCCATGGCGGCCGACGAGCGCCTGCGTTCCAACGCCGGCCGCGCCGCGCACAAGGACGAGGTCAACGACGCCATTCGCCGGGTGTTATCCGGCCTGTCGCGGGCCGAGGCTGTGGCGCGGCTTGAAAAGGCGGGCATCGGAACGGCCAATGTAAACTCCATGGCCGATCTGTGGGCGCATCCGCAATTGAAGGCGCGCGGTCGCTGGCGGGAGGTCGGCAGTCCGGCCGGGCCGATGCCGGCACTGGCTCCGGTTCTCGCCAAGGGTTGGCAGCCTCGCATGGACGCGGTGCCCGAACTTGGCGAACACACCGCCGCGATCCTCGCCGAACTCGGATTCGATGAGCGCGAAATTGCCGGATTGACCAAATCGGCAAATGAGGACTGAGATGCGGCCGATGAACGAAACCCACATGGAGTTGCGCGAGGCGCTACGCGACCTGTGCGGCCAGTACCCTGCCGAGTACCATCGCCACCACGACGCCGAAGCCACCTATCCGGAAGAATTCATAGACGCGCTGACGAGGGCGGGCTGGCTCGCCGCCATGATTCCCGCCGAATACGGCGGGTCTGGTCTGGGGCTCACAGAAGCCTCCATCGTCATGGAAGAAATCAACCGGTCGGGCGGCAATGCCGGTCACTGCCACGGCCAGATGTACAACATGGGAACGCTTCTGCGCCATGGTTCGGCGGAGCAGAAGGCGAAGTACTTGCCGAAGATCGCCTCGGGCGAACTGCGTCTGCAATCGATGGCGGTCACCGAACCGACCACCGGAACCGACACCACAAAAATGAAGACCAGCGCGGTCAGGAAAGGCGACTGCTATGTCGTCAACGGCCAGAAAGTGTGGATCAGCCGGATCCAGCATTCGGACCTCATGATTCTTCTGGCGCGCACTACGCCGGTTTCCGGCGTGAAGCGCAAATCCGACGGGCTTTCCGTGTTCATTGTCGACCTGCGCGAAGCGATCGACAATGTCATGACGTTCAAGCCGATCCGCAACATGGTCAACCACGAAACCAACGAGGTGTTTTTCGACAATCTTGAGATCCCGGCCGAAAACCTGATCGGCGAGGAGGGCAGGGGTTTTCGCTATATTCTCGACGGGCTCAATGCCGAGCGCACCCTGATCGCGGCTGAATGCATCGGCGATGGCTACTGGTTCATCGGCAAAGTTACGGATTACGCCAAGGAGCGCATCGTGTTCGAGCGGCCGATCGGCCAGAACCAGGGCGTGCAGTTTCCGATCGCGCGCGCCTTCGTCAATGTCGAGGCTGCCAACCTGATGCGTTATGAGGCCTGCCGCCGCTTTGACGCGAATGAGGAATGCGGAGCGCAGGCCAACATGGCGAAATTGCTGGCGGCCGACGCATCCTGGGAGGCGGCCAACGCCTGCATCCAGTTCCACGGCGGTTTCGGTTTTGCCGCCGACTACGATGTCGAGCGCAAGTTCCGCGAAACAAGGCTCTACCAGGTCGCGCCAATCTCGACCAACCTGATCCTGTCTTATGTGGCCGAACATGTGCTCGGCCTGCCGCGTTCGTTTTAGGCTAACCGAAATCCGGCATTGTCATCGCCGCCTGAACGGTTTGATCCATAGCAATGCGGTGTAGAGTGCTTCCGCTAGGGTATCGTCAATCCAACGAACCATGCGGAGGCAATGTAAAATGTACAAGACCATTCTCGTACCGGTCGACCTGGGCCATGAGGAACGCGTCAAACCGATGATCGATGCCGCAAAATTGCTTGGCGGCGGAAAGGCCAGGGTCATTCTGACCCATGTCATCGAGGAAGTGCCGGCCTATGTTGCAGCCCAGATTCCCAAGGACGTGCTGGAAAACTCGCATGCAAAGGTCGAGGAAAGCCTGAAGGGGATCGCCAGCCGGTCCGGAGTCGACGTGGAGATTGACGTGCACAGTGGGCATGCGGCGAACACGATCCTCGACATCGCCGAAGAGAAGAATGTGGATTGCATTGTCATAGCCTCGCACAAACCAGGCTGGGAGGATTTCCTGATCGGATCGACGGCGGCACGCGTCGTGCGCCACGCCAAGTGCGCGGTGCACGTGCTGAGGTAACTCGCAGGACCGACTGCGTTCAATTCCCGCCCTTCTTCATGCGCCGCGGCTGCGCGGCTTGGCGCGGGATATATGAAACCCGCATGCAGTTGCAGTGTTGACTCGGTACAATCACGGGTCCAATAGATTCGCGTTGCAATTGTGCAGTAGACTGCAATGCGTTCCTACGATTCTTCCAAACCGCTGATATTTCTTCATATTCCGAAGACCGGGGGCGTTTCGGTGCGCTCGATCGTGCATCGGTGGTATGGCGACGGTTTCATTTCGCATTATCACGGTAGCGCGATGCCGCCTCTTCGAGATCTTTCAAAGCCGCCGTTTTCGGCTCGACCGACTGTGATATTCGGACATTTCAACAGCAGGCGGGGATTTGGCGCCGACAACTACTACCCGGAAGCCGAACAGTTTGTAACGATACTAAGAGACCCTTGGGAACGGGCGCTATCTGGTTATTTTTATGCCAGGAGAATGAACAAGCAGAACGGTTCATTCCCCGAGTATGCGGAAATGAGCTTGGAGTCGCACCTTACGAAAGACCCACCGAATTCGATTGCCAACCATTTTCCCAAATTCTGTAACCTGAACAATTATCGTGAAGTTATTGAACGCTATTTTATCGAGATTGGTCTGACGGAAATGTTGGACCATTCGCTTGCCCGGATCAGCGCAAAGCTTGGATTCGAATTGCTGGCGGATGAGCTGCAGACGCTAAATTCCACCGATCGCGGCACCGACATCCCGGATAATCTCAAGGCGCGGTTTATCGAAAGCCATCAGTTCGACTACACGATTTACAATTACATTCGATCAGGGTTTCATCCGCAATAGCCAGGGTGGAAACTTGTCCGGCTGACGATGTTCGCGACAACGGCGATTGGCCGAAAACGACAATAACCACGCCCTACGAAGTCAGTGCGTTCAGTGCGGTGAAAATGACCGCAGCCATGATCGCCGCAGCCGGAACCGTGATAACCCAGGCGGCGATGATGGTGGTGAAATGGGCTCGGCGCACGAGCTTGCGCCGCCTGGCTTCCACTCCATTGCCATTGCTGCCATTGAAGACCGGTGGTTCATCCTCTTCCGCCTCGCCGAGGCTTTCGGCAGTGGCGGCGGGCGAAAGCTCTCTTGCCCGGGCAAGCTTGCGCTCGATATAGGCGCGGCGCCGCTTCGAATTGGCGGTGTACCATTCGCGGAAGAAGCCGACGCCGAAAACCGCGCCGACCGCGATATGCGTCGACGAGACCGGCAGGCCCAGTCTGGAGGCAACAATAACGGTTATCGCCGCCGACAGCGCGACGCAGTAGGCGCGCATCGGATTGAGCTTGGTGATCTGCTCGCCGACCATGCGGATCAGTTTCGGCCCGAACAGGACGAGCCCGACAGAGATTCCGATCGCTCCGATGATCATCACCCAGATCGGTATCGACACTTGCTCGGCCACGTCGCCTGCCTCCGCCGTGTGCACGATCGCCGCAAGCGGGCCGACCGCATTGGCGACGTCGTTTGCCCCATGGGCGAACGACAGCAGCGCAGCCGAACAGATGAGCGGCAGGTGAAACAACTGCCTCAGCGACTGGTTGCGGTTCTCCAACCCCCGCGACTGCCGGCGGATCAGCGGATTGGTGATTGCCCAGGCGATGGCTCCGACCGCAATCGAAATAAGGAGGATCGAAGTGCCGTCGAGCTTCACGATCTTCTTCAGCCCTTTCATCGCCAGGTAGCCGGCGAAGGCCCCGGCCATCACCGCAATGAGCACCGGAACCCAACGCCGCGCGGCGGCGATCTTGTCGTCCTGGTAGATGATGAAGCTCTTGATGAACGCCAGGAATATCGCGGCGATGATGCCGCCGAGCAGCGGCGAGATCACCCAGCTTGCGGCAATCGCGCCCATTGTCTCCCAATTGACGGCCGACAGGCCCGCCGCCGCGATTCCGGCGCCCATGACGCCACCGACCACAGAATGGGTCGTGGAGACAGGCGCGCCGATCCAGGTGGCCAGGTTGACCCAGAGCGCTGATGAAATGAGCGCCGCCATCATTGCCCACATGAAGACATTGGGCGAGGCGACGCTTGTCTGGTCGATGATGCCCTTGGAGATGGTCGTCACCACGTCGCCGCCTGCAATCAGTGCGCCGGCACTCTCGAAAACCGCAGCGATTATGAGCGCGCCGCCGAGGGTCATGGCCCGCGAACCGACGGCCGGTCCGACATTGTTGGCGACATCGTTTGCGCCGATGTTGAGCGCCATGTAGGCGCCGATCGCAGCCGCAAGCACGATGATCAGCGCGCGAGGTTCTCCCGCCACGTAGATTGCGGCGAATATCGCGGCCAGGGCGAGAAACAGCAGGCCAAGTCCCGGACCGGCCAGCCCGCGGGCAACGGTCGTGACCGCCGCCTCCACATGGACGATCTTGTCCAGATCCTTGTCGAGGGTCGCCTTTTTCAGTTCCGGGGAAGAATCGGCCATCGCGCTCCAAATCCGGTTTCAGCCTTGCGGCTTAACGCGGTTGGCGATGGCGGTGCAACAGCAGCGTGGCCGATACACCCGTTCAGGCGGCAGATTTTCGTGGATTAACCGTGAAACCGGCGATCATTTCGGCCAATGCAGGTTCCATGATACGCCGGGCCGCATCCTTCGGCGCAAGCCAGCGCCGGTCGCGGTGACGCCTTTCCGGCCAGCGTTTTTCGGCGTCGGCCACCTCCATGGCGAAGACATGCACTTCGCAGCGTCGCTCGAGACCGGAGTTGGAAGCCTTCGTGTAATAGTAGGTTCCGATCGGTTCCTGCGAGATGCGCCCGCGGACGCCCGCTTCCTCGAACGCTTCGCGTTCGGCCGAAGCGGCAAGCGTTTCGTCGCCTTCCGGCCACCCCTTCGGCAGTATCCAGCGACCGGTCTCGCGGCTTGTGATCAACAGAACCTCGGGGCCATTTTCGCCCATGCGCCAAGCGAGAACTGCCGACTGGACAGCCGCCGGCGATCCGCCGAGCATGCGGCGCGCCCACTCGATCAGGTGATCAGCCGTGGTGTGGTTGATCAGTTTCAAGCTCAACTTCCCTCTCGCAATCCTTCGCGGGATTGCGAACTTATAATGTTAACAACAGGTTAATTGGCGGCCATTTTCGGCGAATCAAGGCCGCAACGCAAATCTCACGGCTAATTGACCAGTTTTTGGCGCCGCCGGCTCCTGACCAACACATACCCGCAAGCGAAAAACAACGAGCAAATGATGAACCAGGCTCCGGGCAGGTCCACGGGTGTTACGGGCGCGCTGACCGCCGCCAATACAAGGGATGCGGCCAACGGGCCGGCGATGATGGCCAGCGAATTGATGCTGGAGAGCGTGCCTTGCAGCAGTCCCTGTTCATTTGCCGCCACGGTCTTCGAGCAGATGGCGTTGAGCGCCGGCCCGGCAAGCGCATTGCCGGTGACGTGGAAAGCGATCAGCGGATAGACCATCCAGCCGCTCGCCGCGAAACCGAAGCCCAGGAGCGCGATGGCGGAGACCATGTAGCCCGTCATTACGGTGAACCATTCGCCAAGCCGCCTGACCACCGGGCCGACCGCAAAACCCTGCACGATGACAAACATGATGCCGACAAAGGCCAATGAAAATCCGGCGTCGCGAACCGTCCAGCCGAAGCGGAACTCGGTGTAGAGCACCCAGGTCGCCTCAAGTCCGCGTTGCGCGATACTGGTCAGGAAAAGCGCCGTAAGCAGCGGATAAAGCGTTGGAAATCGGGTGAGCCTGACAAGTGCGCGCACCGGATTGACGCTCGCGGAACCGAGCGGACTGCGGTTTTCGGGAGCAAGAGATTCAGGCAGCGCGATCAGACCGAATATGATGTTGGCCCCGATCAGCACCGCCGCAAACAGAAAGGGCAGGCGGATGTCGATCGCGCCCAGCACCCCGCCGAGCAGCGGACCGATGATGAAGCCGATGCCGAATGCCGCGCCGATATAGCCGAAATTCCGGGACCGGTCCTCGGGCGTTGAGATGTCGGCCATATATGCGTTGGCGGTCGTTACCGTCGCGCCCAGAATCCCGGCAACGATCCGCGCCGCCAGCAGCCAGCCAAGATTGGGCGCGAACGCCATGACCAGGTAGTCGATGCCGAGCCCCGCCTGCGAAATCAGCAATACCGGCTTTCGTCCCCAGGCATCGGAAAGCGCCCCCATGAGTGGCGAAAACACAAACATTGCAACGGCATAGGCGGTCGCAATGAATCCGTATGTGAACGCCGCATTGGAGATGCCACCGCCCGTAAGTTGTTCCACCAGCTTGGGCAGGATCGGCCAGGCAAGGCCGACGCCGAGCATGTTGATGACGGTGACGATGAGGACAAAGGCAACCGGCGCCTTTCCGCGCGCATCGGCCGGTCTGTCAGGCGGGTTCAACCGCTGTGATCCTCCGCGATCGGCTTCTGATAGGTGAAGCCCATGTCCCAGGGGAAGTAGATCCAGGTGTCCTGGCTGACCTCGGTCACGAAGGTGTCGACCATGGGCACGCCTTTCGGCTTGGCGTAGACGGTGGCGAAATGCGCCTTCGGCATCATCGCCCGCACCAGGCCGGCCGTCTTGCCAGTGTCGGTCAGATCGTCGACGATGAGCACGCCCTCGGCGTCATCTTTCAGGATTTCGGGCGAGACCTCCTTCAAGACCTTGATGTCGCCCTGGTCCTGATAGTCGTGATAGGAAGCGACGCAGACCGTCTCGATCATGCGGATGCCGAGTTCGCGCGATACGATCGCCGCCGGCACCAGCCCGCCGCGGGTGATGCAGACAATGGTCTTCCAGTTCTCCTCCCGGCCGGCCAGCCGCCACGCAAGCGCCCGGGCGTCTCTGTGGAATTGGTCCCAGGAAACGGGGAATGCTTTTTCGGGCAGGGACATGATCGAACACCCTCCGGGGCTGGCGGTTGAACCACCAGCGTTAACCGGATTTGGCCGGAATTGGCAAGCCGTCGGGGTGCCGCCTCCCAAGCCTTGAAGGTCAATTCGCCCTATCGGGACATCAGCGTCATCACCGTCATGCTGGTCAGCAAGGTCCGGGTGACGCCGCCGAACAGCCGTTCGCGCAGCCGCGAATGGCTGAACGCGCCGATAACAAGCAGGTCGGCCTGGGTGTCGGCGACGCGGTTTTCGATTGTCGCTCCGGCGCCGATGCCGCCAGACGGCTGTGTCTCGACCGAAACCTTGGCGCCGTGGCGGGCAAGCGCCGCAGCGATTTCCGCGCCCACGACTGGCGCATCCTGGTTTTCGTTTTCGCGCGGATCGACGGTGAAGATTTCGGTTTCGTCGGCCGCCAAAATGAGCGGCAGGGCGTCAAAGGTGGCCCGCGCCGCCTCGCGGCTGCCGTCCCAGCCGACAAGCACTCGGGATATCGGCTTCGGCTTTTGCGACGCGTAGGGTACGAATATCACCGGGCGGCCGCTGTCGAACAGCAGCGTTTCCAGGTCAGCCACTTCGGCGCGGGCTATGTCGGGATCGACCTGGCCGGCGATGACTATGTCGCTGGCAAAGGCGCTCGAAAGAGCCGAAAGCCCGGCGTCACCCGAGAAGGTTTCTGTCGCCCGCCACTCCGACGAAATACCCGCCGCCGAGACCGCCTTTTCAAAAATATCCTTGATCTCGCCGCTTCGAACCTCTGCGGCCTCCATGTCGGCCACGTAGATATCGGTACTGGGAAATCCCACCGGTGTCGTGTAGGCGCCGGGAAGGGCCTCGCAATGAAACCCGATCATGTGGCTGGAGAATTTCTGTGCCAACGGGATCGCCCGTTCAAGTACGCGCTTGGCGTCCTCAGGCCCCCTCAGAACTGCCAGTATCGTTTTCATCGAGCGTCTCCGTTTAATGTTTCGCCGCCATCTCATCCAACATAATGGATCAGCCGTTTGGCCGCCGCATTGATTGGAATCAAGACGTTGGTGTTCCGGCATCCAAGGGTGCTTCACCATAGTTCAGCGGGCGCAGGATCTCGGCCACGAGTTCGCGCATCCATCGGTGAACAGGATTTCCGCTGGTCCGCCGGTGCCAGATCGCGACAATCAGCGCCGGCTCGATATCCATCGGTGGGTTGTAAACCTCCACGCCAAGTTGCGAGGAGACCTTGATCGCCAATTGACGCGGAATCAGCGCGATCAGGTCGCTTTCGCTGACTGCCCGGCAAACACCCGAAAATACCGGCACGGTCATCACGACGTTGCGGGAGCGTCCGACACGCGCAAGCGCCGCATCGCCCATGGCCTTCGTGTTTCCTTCCGGCGAAAACAGCACATGGCCAAGATCGCAGAAAAGGTCGAGGGGAATTGTCTGGCCAGGTGCGATGGCGGAGACCGGCAACTGCGGATGTTCCTTGCGTGCAATGACCGCAAAGCTGGAGTGGAAAAGCGGGTGGCGTTCGATCCAGTCGGGAAATTCGGCGTTGGGGATGAGGGCAAGATCCGCGCGATACTGGTCGAGGCTGTCGATGTAGTTGGCCGGAACCAGATCGACGAGCTGTACCCGCATTCCGGGCGCCTGTTCGCGGACCTTTCGCGCCAGCGCAGGCATCAGCATTTCGGCGAAAAAGTCGCTGCCAGCCAGTTTGAAATCGCCAACTGCCGACGAAGGGTCGAATTTGCCAGGTCCGGAAAACAGGGCTTCCAGACGATCCAGTTCCTGACGGACCGGCGTCGCAAGCGACCGAGCGTAGTCGGTGGGGGTGAGCCCCGGCCCCTGCCGGACAAACAGTTCATCGCCCAGTGCGTGCCGCAGCCGCGCCAGCGCGCTCGACACCGCGGGCTGCGAAAGCCCGAGCTTTGCGCCCGCCTTCACTGTCGAACCCTCCTGCAGGATCGCATCGAGCACCCGCATCAGGTTGAGGTCGAACGTTTTGAAATTCATGTTGTCTATAGTTTCTATCGGCGCAATCAATTTGATTGATACCATATTCGCTGCTATCGATCAAAGCACGAAAGCGCTTTCGTTTCCGGCAAATTGATATCCAGCGAGGAAGCGATGTTGAACAAACCGAACGGTCCGGGCACGATCGAGTGGCTCGGCGTGATCTACAAGACCATCCTGTCGTCCGAAGCGACCCATGGCGCCATGTCCATTGTCGAAAGTCTCTCGCCGGTGGGCAGCGGTCCGCCCCGGCATGTCCACGAGCGGGAAGACGAAACCTTCGTGCTTCTGACCGGCCGGTGCCGGTTTTGGCTGGAAGGCGACGAATTCGAAAAAGTACCGGGCGAGACGGTTTTTGTGCCGCGCGGCAAGGAACATACGTTTCAGGTGACAGGCAGCGAGCCGAGCCGGCACCTCGTCGTGCTCACGCCTGGCGGTTTCGAGAACTTCTTCGCCGACATGGCGCGCGGAAGGTTCCGGATTCCGGAAGACATGACGCAGATCGAGGAAAGCGCAAAACGCAACAATATGCGTTTCACCGGCCCGCCGCTGGGCGCCGGATAACAGGTACCTGAAGAAATGCCGAAAGCCGCCCGGCCAATCGTTTATCACATACCGGTCTGCCCGTTCTCGCAGCGTCTGGAAATCCTGCTCGAGTTGAAAGGCCAGCGCGATGCGGTGGAGTTTCGCGTGGTCGACATCACCCAGCCGCGAGATCCCGCTCTGCTGGCGAAAACGGGTGGAACGACGGCGCTCCCCGTTCTGGAATTGCCGGACGGGAGCATCGTGAAGGAAAGCCTCGTGATTCTCAGCTTTCTCGACGAAACGATCCCGGGCGGCAGCATTCGCCGCCACGATGCCCACGAACACGCGGTCGAAAACATGCTGATCGCGAAGGAGGGTCCTTTCACCATGGCGGGTTATCTGCTCATCATGAACCAGGACAGGGCGGCGCGCGCCGCGCATCTCGAAAGGCTGCTTGGACTTTATCGCGACATCAACGATTTTCTGGTCCGCCACAATCCTGACGGCAAATTTCTGTTCGACCGGTTCGGACTGGCTGAGGCGGTATTCACTCCGGTGTTCATGAGGTTCTGGTTCCTCGATTACTATGAGGATTTCGAATTGCCGGGGGGGCCTGCCTATGAGCGGGTCCGGACGTGGAAGAAGGCGTGCCTGGCCCACCCCGCCGCGCGGCAGGTCAGCCGTGAGCAGATCGTCAAACTCTACTACGACTACGCACTGGGCGCGGGAAACGGCGCGCTAGTGCCGGGCAGGGCGCGTTCAAGTTTCATTTTCGAGCCGCACTGGCGCGACCGTCCATGGCCGCCGCCGGACAAATATGCGGGTACCGCCAGCGACGAAGCGCTGGGGTTGATCTGATCATCTTCAAGCACGCTAGTAACGGTAAAGGTCAGATCAACGCCGCCGCCGCAACGGAGACGATGAGTGCTGCGGCGAAGCAGATATTGATGATCCGGTTCGCCTTCGGCTCGCGAAGCAGGGGCGTCAGGGCCGAACCGGCATACAACCACGCCACATTGACGACGCCGATGACGACGAGAAGCATTGCTGCCTTTGCAAGCGTGTCGCCAAGCGGGCTGGCGATGACCAGCACGAAACCGGAGAACATCGCGGCCATGGCTGCATAAGCCTTCGGGTTGGCGAGCGAAACGAAGATTGCCGCGATCCATGTGGGAGGTTTTCCATCGGCGGACGGGCCCGAAATCGGCGGCGCCGTGGCGATCTTCCACGCGAGATAGAGGAAATATGCGGCCGCGGCCAAGGTAACGACCGGCCCGGCGCCGGGGATGAGGAACAGAAGCCCGGCGACACCCGAGCCGGTGAGCGCGATGACGAACAACATTCCGAGCGTCAGCCCCAGCAGGTAACCGACGCCTCGCCGGTAGCCATAGGCGGCACCTACAGCCGCCAGGCTGAGCGTGTTCGGCCCGGGACTGCCGGCAAGGGCGAATGCGGCGGCAAGAAAGCTCAGATAGGTTTCCGGCATGGCAAAAAAGATCGACGGTTTGGTTGTGTTCAGGCGGGTGGCGGAATCGCCGCCACCATCGCTTCAACATCGGCTCTTGCGGCGTCGAGCTTGTCCTGCGAGCGGGAACGCACCACTAGTTCGGTCCAGAACCTTCCGTCCCGGTATTTCGGGTAGGAACCGATGATCGTGTCGGGGTGATCCTTCTGGATCGCACCCAACCGGTCGCCGATAGAGCCTTCGCCGACAGGGCAATGCACGGTTTCGGACAGCAGTTTCACGCCGGTTTCGAGTTTCGGCATGACATTGTCCAGCATCGCCTGGAAGATCGACGGCACGCCCGCCATGACGAAGACGTTTTCGATCCGGAAACCCGGCGCAAGCGAGACCGGATTGTCGATATGCTCGGCGCCTTTCGGCATGCGCGCCATGCGCTTGCGCGCGTCGGTGAACTCGATCTCGCGCTTGGCGAAATAGCGCTCCAGCAGAATGTAGGCCTTTTCGTCGTAGTCGCACGGCACGCCGAATGCCTTTGCAACGGAATCCGCCGTGATGTCGTCATGGGTCGGGCCTATACCGCCGGTGGTAAAGACATAGTCGTATTTGGCCCGCAAGGCGTTCACTGCTTCGGCAATCGCATCCTGGTCGTCTGCGACGACGCGCACTTCCCTCAGGTCGATCGCGCTCGCCGTCATCATGTCGGCCAGATGACCGATATTCTGATCCTTGGTGCGGCCGGAGAGAATCTCGTCGCCGATGACGATCATGGCTGCGGTGACGATTCTTGCCATAGGTGGTTCTCCTGCCTCGAGC
>JBFIBB010000037.1:0-19685 GCA_041582695.1 Rhizobiaceae bacterium | reverse complement strand
TATTTTACAAGGTTTGTCGCTCAATGGCCGGATGTGGCTGCGCTGGCGGCGGCCGACCAGGAAGACGTAATGAAAGCCTGGGCCGGGCTCGGCTACTATACGAGGGCGCGAAATCTGAAGAAATGCGCCGAAATCGTTGCTGGCCAGCGCGGCGGCAAGTTTCCGGGCAACACGTCGGCGCTGAAAGAACTGCCAGGCATCGGCGAGTATACCGCCTCGGCGATTGCCGCCATCGCGTTCGGCGAGGCTGTCGCGGTGATCGACGGCAATGTCGAGCGGGTGGTTTCCAGACTCGCTGCTATCGATACTCCTCTGCCGGAAGCCAAACCTGAGATCCGCCGCTTCGTGACAAGCGTTATGGCTGAAGACCGGCCCGGCGATTTTGCACAGGCGATGATGGATCTCGGCGCGACGATCTGCACCCCGCGCAGACCGGCCTGCATCATGTGTCCCCTGCGCGACGAATGCTCTGCAATCGCGGCGCATGATCCCGAATGGTTTCCGGTCAAGGCTGCGAAAAAGGCAAAGCCGCTGCGGCGGGGCGCCGCTTTCGTGGCGGTGCGCAATGACGGCGCGGTGCTGCTGCGCAAGCGCGGCCAAAACGGGCTGCTCGGCGGCATGAGCGAGGTACCAACGACCGGATGGACATCGCGGGAGGATGGCGCGACAGACGTTTCGGCCGCGCCTTTTGCCGCAGAATGGCGGAAACGGGGCGAGATTCGCCATGTTTTCACGCATTTCGAGCTTGAACTGGCCGTTTTTCTGGCCGAAATCGCCAGTCCAGCGGATGCCGCCGATGGATGGTGGTCTTCGCCAGGAGACCTCCCGGACGAGGCATTGCCAACCGTCATGAAAAAGGTCATCGAGGCGGCGATACCCGGTGCGACCAAAATGAAACAATCCCAGCCAAAGAGTGCATGAAATGAGCGAAATACGTCACATCGTCTTCGATATCGGAAGGGTGCTGATCCACTACGATCCTGAGATACCTTTCCGCCGGATCATCCCGGACGACGAAAGGCGGCGCTGGTTTTTCGACAATGTCTGCACGAGCGAATGGAACATTGAGCAGGATCGCGGGCGAAGCTGGCAAGAGGCGGAAGCGCTATTGATCGCCGAACATCCGGCGGAAGAAGAAAACATCCGAGCCTTCCGCCGAAACTGGAGCGAGATGATTTCCCATCATTACGAGGGCAGCGTCGCCATCATGGAGGAATTGATCGAAACCGACCACGACGTCACCATGTTGACGAACTTCGCCAGCGACACCTTTGCGGAAGTGCGCGAGCGGTTCGCGTTTCTGAAAAAGCCACGCGGCGTGACCGTATCGGCCGACGTGAAACTGCTGAAACCCGACCGCGCGATCTACGATCATCATGCAAAAGCGCATGATCTCGATCCAGCGGCGACGTTGTTCATCGACGACAGCCAGAAGAACGTCGATGGCGCAATCGCCGCCGGCTGGCGTGCGGTGCTGTTTACCGGTGCGGACCGGCTGAAAAGAGATCTTGCAGCATCAGGTTTGCCGATCGGCTAAAGCCCTCAACCACCGGCAGCGGCCATGCGTCTGCGAGCGACCTTGCGCAATTCGTCGATCGGCTTCAGGGCGCCGTTCTCCTCATAGTGCCAGAAGGTCCAGCCGTTGCAGGCATCGAGCGACTGCGCCTTTGCGCCCATGCGATGGATCGATCCCGCATCGCGGCCGAGCGCCAGCGTGCCGTCGGCACGAACTTTGGCCGTCCAGCGTCGCCGGGAGTCGGACAATTGCGCGCCGGGCGCGATCAATCCGCCATCGATCAGGCTGACGAAGGCAACGCGCGGTTCTGCGCGCTTGCCGGTCAGTACCGCCAGATCGGCATCTTCAAGCGGCTCGGCGGCCTCGATGCGGGCTTTTGCTGCGTCGATATATGCCTGCTCGCGCTCCAGGCCGATAAAGTGGCGGCCGAGCTTCTTGGCAACGGCGCCGGTCGTGCCGGAACCGAAGAATGGATCGAGAACGACATCGCCGGGCCTGGATGAGGCAAGCAGAACGCGCGCCAGCAGTGCCTCGGGCTTCTGCGTCGGATGGACCTTGGCGCCCGAATCGTCCTTCAGCCGTTCGGCGCCGGTGCAAATCGGGAACAGCCAGTCCGTTCGCATCTGGACGTCTTCGTTGGCCGCTTTCATGGCTTCGTAGTTGAAAGTGTAGCCCTTGGCCTTCTGGTCGCGCGTCGCCCAGATCATGGTCTCATGGGCGTTCTGGAAGCGGCGGCCCCGGAAATTGGGCATGGGGTTCGTCTTGCGCCAGACCACATCGTTGAGAATCCAGAAACCGAGATCCTGCATCACCGAGCCGACGCGGAAGATATTGTGATAGGAGCCGATCACCCAGATCGTGCCGTTGGGCTTCAGCACGCGGCGGGCTGCAAGCATCCAGGCGCGGGTGAAAGCATCGTAGGCCTGAAAACTTTCGAACTGGTCCCAGGCGTCATTCACCGCATCGACCTTGGACTGGTCCGGCCGGTGAAGGTCGCCGTCTAGCTGGAGATTGTAGGGCGGATCGGCGAATATCACATCGACCGATTTTTCCGGCAGTCTTTCGAGCGCCGCAACGCAATCCCCTTTCAGGATCGTGTCGAGCCACTGGTCAGAAGCTGCATTTGGAGAAAGATCGTCAAGACGTCGTACTGCTGACATGAAATTACCCGTACTGAACACACACGAACTCTGAGCCCGCATGGTTACCGCACATGGTAAATATTGACTTAAGTGACCGGCATCATTCGGCAATGACGGCCAATCCGCGAAGGCCGGCCGGCACTGTTGCGGAGACCGGCAAAATCGTCCTATAGCGCGGGCGCAATTTGTCCCCACCCCGTCATGTTCAGGAGTCCCGCATGCCCGCCCCCGATCTTGTCATATTCGATTGCGACGGCGTGCTGGTCGATTCCGAAATCATTGCGGCGCGCATCGAGTCGGAAATGCTGACCCGGGCCGGGTTTCCGATCTCGCCCGAGGAGGTGGCGCAGCGTTTCGCCGGCCTGACATTCCGCGATATCCTGCGCATTGTGGAAAGCGAGGCAGCGATCCCGTTCCAGGCCTCGCTGCTGGACGAAAACCGCAAGGTGCTCGACGAGGCACTGCACCGGGAGGTGACCGAGATCGATGGCGCGGGCAAGGCCGCAGCCTCGATGCCGCGACGCTGCATCTGTTCCAATTCGCGCGGCGAACGGATCGCAATGATGCTCGAGCGGACGGGCATGCGCCAGATTTTCGACGGAAGCGTATTTTCCGCCTACGATATCGAAAGCACGAAAGCCAAACCGGCGCCGGACATTTTCCTGCACGCGGCGTCCGAGTTGAATGCCAGGCCGGCCAATACATTTGTCATCGAAGATTCGGTGCACGGCGTCGCCGGGGCCGTCGCGGCCGGAATGCGGGTCATCGGGTTTACCGGGGGCGCGCATTGCCAGCCGGGTCAGGCCGACCGGCTGACGGAGGCGGGAGCCGAGACCGTGATCAACCGGTGGAGCGGGTTCCTGCCGGTGCTGGCCGCGCTGACCGAATGGCAGGATCGCTAACGCCGGTTCAAACCGCTTTCTTGCGCGAATGAAAGGTTCGAGACTCAGTTCCTTTTCGGCGGGCCTTCGTCATATCCGGCAAACACCAGCAGATTGGCGGCGGTAGGCGCGGGAACCGAGACGTTCGGATCGGAGAAGACAAACTGCGTCGCCCCTGTCAGGCTATCGATGACAACCTGGTATTTGTGCAGTTCGGAATAGAGCACTTCGTCGCCGCGAACGACAACGACGCGGATCGGCATGGTGATCGTGCCGGTTTCGCCCTTGGGTCCGGTCACGACCCGGCCGGCAACCGCAACATTCATGTTCAGAAAGCCGTTTTCGTATCGGCAACTGCGATTAACGTCCGAGATCGATGCCTGGTAGATTATGTTGTCCGGATTCTTTTCTTCCTCGCCACGGCGAACCTTGGCGTAGGTGTTGTAGAAAGCCGTTCCTTCGCGAAGGTTGATACGCGGGCAATAGGCACGCAGATCCTGTTCGCTGACGCGATTGTCGACCTCCTCCTGCTTCTTCTCCTCTTTCTTTGAGCCGAGTCCGAAGTCCGGAAACCCGCCACCATTGCCCGATTGGCAGCCGGCAATTGCCAAAACAAGTGAAAAAATGCCGATAACCGGCAAAAAACCGCGCTTAGCCAATTGAAACTCCATGAACTGTACTTCCCCGAAACGGCCAAGGTGTCTATACCAACGCCGCGGCGGAAATGCGACCTTACCGGCCGGATTTTCTCGCCGATGTCCACCGCCCTTCGCAGACACGAAGCTGCCCGGCAATGAATACAGGCAAGCACGATGAAATATATCAGCACCAGGGGCAGCGCGCCGGTCTTAGGCTTTTCGGATGTTCTGCTGGCCGGTCTTGCCCGCGATGGCGGGCTCTATCTTCCGCAGAGCTTCCCTGAATTCAGCGCCGATGAAATACGCGGAATGCGCGGACTTGGTTACGCCGAACTCGCCACCAGAATTCTGACCCCGTTTACGGAAGGCGAAATCAGCCACGACGCATTCGCCGCGATGGTTCGCGATGCCTATGCCACGTTCGACCACCCCGCCGTTTGCCCGATCGTGCAAACCGGCAGCAACGAGTTCATTCTCGAGCTTTTCC
Source organism: Rhizobiaceae bacterium (assembly GCA_041582695.1). GTDB lineage: Bacteria > Pseudomonadota > Alphaproteobacteria > Rhizobiales > Rhizobiaceae > JAWKWH01. Next base: position 15,021 of record JBFIBB010000037.1, on the reverse strand, counting down.
GCGGACCAACCCTCGCCTTCAAGGACGTGGCCATGCAACTGCTGGCGCGGCTGATGGACCATGTGCTCGCCGAGCGGGGCGAGCGGGCGACGATTGTCGGCGCCACGTCGGGCGACACTGGCGGCGCCGCCATCGAGGCATTTGCCGGACGGGCGCGAACGGACATTTTTATCCTGTTCCCGCTCGGCAAGGTTTCGCCGGTTCAGCAGCGCCAGATGACGACATCGGGCGCGGCCAATGTGCATGCGCTTTCGATCAGAGGCAATTTCGACGATTGCCAGGCGCTGGTCAAAGCCATGTTCAACAACCAGCCCTTTCGCGACCGGGTCGGCCTTTCCGGCGTCAATTCGATCAACTGGGCGCGGATCATGGCGCAGATCGTCTACTACTTCTCCTCCGCCCTGTCGCTCGGCGCGCCGGACAGGCCGGTTTCGTTTACCGTTCCAACGGGCAATTTCGGCGACATCTTCGCGGGCTATACGGCAAAGCGCATGGGCCTGCCGGTGGAGCAACTGGTGATTGCCACGAACGACAACGACATTCTGGCGCGAATGCTCGAAACCGGCAAATACGAAACCCGCGGCGTGGTCGAAACCACTTCGCCCTCGATGGATATCCAGGTATCTTCGAACTTCGAGCGGCTGCTATTCGAGGCATCCGGCCGCGACAGCGCGGCCGTCATCCGCGCGATGGAGGGTTTGCGGCAATCCGGGTCGTTCACGATCGCCGAGGCGACGCTGGCTGAAATCCGGTCCGACTTCGCGGCAGGGCGTTCCCGGGTCGGCGAAACCGCCGCAACCATTCGGCAAGTGCTGGCGGAAACCGGTTATCTGGCCGATCCGCACACCGCCACAGGCATCAAGGTTGCCCGGGAGAATGCAGGCAAAGCGCCGATGGTGTTGCTTGCCACAGCACATCCGGCAAAGTTCCCCGCCGCCGTGGAGGCGGCTTGTGGCGTGACGCCGCAATTACCGGACCGGCTGGCAAACATGATGCAGGCCGAGGAAAGGCACGTCACACTTCCCTCGGATCAGAAAATGTTGGAAGATCATATCGATCGCAATCATGCCGCCTGACAGGCGTCGAGGAGAGAGTAATTCATGAGTGTTGATGTGAGCCGTCTGCCAAATGGCATGACGGTTGCCACCGAGACCATTCCGCATCTGGAAAGCGTAGCGCTCGGTGTCTGGGTAAAGTCCGGCTCCCGCAACGAGCACGAAAACGAACACGGGATCGCGCATCTTCTTGAACACATGGCGTTCAAGGGTACAGGCAGACGCGACGCCTGGGAAATCGCATCGCAGATCGAGGATGTGGGCGGCGAAATCAACGCCTCGACCAGTGTGGAAACGACTGCGTTCTATGCGAGGGTGTTGAAGAATGATGTGGCGTTGGCAATCGACATTCTTGCGGACATCCTGACGGACCCCAAATTCGATCCATCCGAACTGCAACGCGAGCAGCATGTCATCCTGCAAGAGATCGGAGCCGCTCACGATACACCCGATGACGTCGTGTTCGACCGGTTCACCGAGACCGCCTTTCGCCACCAGACGATAGGCCGCTCGGTGCTGGGCACGCCCGAAACAGTGGAGTCCTTCACGTCCAAACAGCTACACGCATATCTGGAACGCCAGTACGGTGCCGACAAGATGGTGATCGTCGCGGCCGGCGCGATCACCCATCAGGAATTCATGCGCGAAGTGGAAAAGCGTTTCGGCTCGTTCCGCGAACGCGCCACCGCAAAACCTGCCGCCTACGCCAACTATGTCGGCGGCGACTATCGCGAGGATCGCAATCTGATGGATGCGCAGATCGTTCTCGGTTTCGAGGGCCGCGCCTACCATGTGCGCGATTTCTACGCCTCGCAGATTCTCTCGATGGTGCTGGGCGGCGGCATGTCTTCGCGGCTGTTTCAGGAGGTGCGCGAAAAACGCGGCCTCTGCTATTCCGTCTACGCTTTCCACTGGGGTTTCTCCGATACGGGCGTATTCGGAATCCACGCCGCCACGGGTAAGGACGACATTGCCGAGCTCATTCCCGTCACGCTGGGCGAGTTGAGAGCTTGCGGAGACCATATCCGCAAGGATGAGTTGCAGCGCGCCGTCGCGCAGTACCGGGCGGGCCTTCTCATGTCGAGCGAGAGCGCATCGAGCCGCGCCTCGCAGATCGCCCGCCAGATACTGCTGTTCGGCCGACCCATCACCATCGAAGAACTGATGGAACGGCTGTCGAATATCACGGTCGAAAGACTGGTAGATCTGTCGCAGCGGCTGTTTTCCACAAAACCTACCGTGGCGGCGGTTGGCCCTTTGGGGAGTTTGCCTTCCTTCCAGGAAATACAGGACAGTCTTACGGGTGGTTCGCATGCCCCCCGCCAGCTTGCCATGTAGGGCGGTGCCCAAGTGATTTTGCGCGAACTGTTCGGTTCGGGATCACTGGAACTGACGGGGAGCCGCGTGACCCTCAGGTTTCCAAGATACTCCGACTACCAGGCGTGGGCGGCGTTGCGCCGCGAAAGCCGGAACTTCCTGGAGCCTTGGGAGCCGCGCTGGACAATCAATGAACTTGAACGATCGGCATGGCGGCAACGCCTGCGCCAGTACGCATTGGACCGCAGGCGCGGTGACGGTCAGGCTTTCCTGATATTCATTCGCCAAACCGGTGCGCTGGCCGGCGGCATATCGATCGGCAACATACGCCGCGGCGTCGCGCAATCGGGCCATATCGGCTACTGGATGGGCGAGCGCTATGCCGGCCAGGGCATCATGGGGGAAGCGCTCATGCTTCTGATAACCCATTGCTTCGAGGGACTCGGCTTGCACCGGATCGAAGCGGCCTGTATTCCACAAAACAAGCGTTCCGTCCGCGTGCTTGAAAAAGCCGGATTTGCACGCGAAGGGTTGCTGCGGTCCTACCTGCAGATAAACGGTGCGTGGCAGGATCATGTGTTATTCTCCCTGATCGACGAGGACTATCGGGACAGGAAAGACCGGGACGGAACGGCTTGAAAATCGCGGCGCATATTCGGTTGATATTTCAGATACTTGCGCTTGGTGCGCTGGTTTTGGCGGCCGCGCCGGCGAAAGCGATTGAACCGATCAAGATTTCAAAGGACGACATCGCACTCAACCTGTCCAAGGCCGTAGAGATTCACCGCAACCAGGGCTCGAGCTTCCAGGTCAACACCGCCGCGCAGCCCGACGGAATCGTGCGCCGCATCGAGGTGGAGGCCAATGATGAAAGATCGAGCGGTGACTGGGCGGTGTTCGCGCTTGCAAACGCTACCGACCAGCAGATCGACCGGCTGATTGTGGCGCCGCACTTCCGGCTGGCCGGGTCGGGCCTTTTAACCCCCGATCTCGGCTCGCAGCGCATTACCGCGATCACGCCGAGCGAAGGCTTTGCACTCGACAGGCAATCGAGCCCGGATGCCGACATCTTTCTGGTAACGCTGAATCCGGGGAGCGTGGTGACTTTCGTGGCGGAACTTGCCTCGCCCAACCTGCCGCAAGTCTATTTGTGGGACACGGAAGCCTACAAGGACACAATCAATTCCTATACGCTTTACCGCGGCATCGTGATCGGCATTTCCGGCTTGCTGGCGCTGTTTCTGACGATCCTTTTCGTGGTCAAGGGAACCTCGATGTTTCCGGCGACTGCAGCCCTGGCCTGGGCAGTTCTGGCCTACATCTGCGTCGATTTCGGTTTTCTGACGCGCATCATCGAAATCGCGCCGGGAAGCGCACAGGTTTGGCGGGCCGGCACAGAGGTCGGGCTGGCGGCGACATTCGTCATTTTCCTTTTCACCTATCTCAACCTCAACCGCTGGCATGACCATTTCAGTTATGGCGCGCTGATCTGGATACTCGGCCTGGGGCTGCTGGCAGCCGGCGCGATCATCGACCCTCCGGTGGCGGCGGGAATAGCGCGCATCTCTTTCGTGCTTACCGCCCTGGTGGGCGTCGGGCTGATCATCTATCTCGGCGCGCGCAGCTATGATCGGGCGATCATGCTCGTGCCAAGCTGGCTGATGGTGCTGGTCTGGATCGGCGGTTCGTGGATGACCGTCACCGGAATTCTGGACAACGACATCATCCAACCGGCGCTCGGCGGCGGCCTGATCCTGATCACGCTGCTGATCGGTTTTACGGTCATGCAACACGCGTTTGCCGGCGGCGGTCTTCAACAGGGGTTGTTCAGCGACATGGAGCGGCAGGCGCTGGCGATCACGGGCGCGGGCGATCTTGTATGGGACTGGGATGTCCTGCGCGACAGGATAGTGACCCGGCCGGATGTGTCTGACGCACTCGGCCTTGCGCCCAACAGCCTTCACGGACCGGCGCGAAACTGGCTGCCGGCGCTGCACCAGGAAGACCGTGATCAGTTCCGGACAAATCTCGACATCGTGCTGGAGCACCGGCGCGGCAAGATCAACCAGACATTCCGGCTGCGCGGCTCGGACGGCCACTACCACTGGTATCTGCTCAGGGCCCGGCCGGTGGTCGGTTCCGACGGCGAAATCATCCGCTGCGTCGGGACGCTCGTGGAGGTGACCGAGCAGAAAAAGGCGGAAGAACGGCTTCTGCACGACGCCGTGCATGACAATCTGACCGGGTTGCCGAACCGCGAACTGTTTCTGAGCCGGCTCGAAACCGTCATCGCCATCGCCAATGCCGAGGAAAAACTGAGGCCGACCGTTTTCGTCATCGATATCGACCGGTTTGCACAGGTCAACGAAAGCCTGGGAATATCGGCAGGCGACACGATCCTGATGACCGTGGCGCGGCGGCTGCACCGCCTGCTGAAACCACACGACACGCTGTCGCGCGTTTCCGGCGACCAGTTTGCGCTGCTGCTTCTTTCGGAGCAGGACGCCGAGCGCATTGCAGGCTTCGCCGAAGCGGTCAAACAGGCCATCGGCGCGCCGATCACATTCAACAAGAACGAAATCGTGCTGACATCGTCCATCGGCCTTATTACCGCGACTTCGGCGCGCAACACCGCTGACGGCATGATGAAGGATGCCGAACTTGCCATGCAGCAGGCAAAGCGCTTCGGCGGCGATCGCATTGAGCCATTCCGGCCTGCTTTCCGCACCTTTGGAACGGATCAACTGCAACTGGAATCGGATTTGCGGCGCGCAGTCGAGCGCTCGGAATTCAAGTTGGTCTACCAGCCGATCGTGCGGCTCGAAGACGCGTCAATTGCAGGTTTCGAGGCGCTGATCCGCTGGGAACATCCCCGGCGCGGGGTTGTTCCGCCAGCGGAATTCATTCCCGCAGCCGAGTCCACGGGTCTAATCGTCCAGTTGGGACTATTCGCCATGCAAAGGGCAGCCGGCGACCTATATGGCTGGCAGAAGGAAATCGGCGATATGCCGCTGTCCGTGTCCGTCAACCTGTCGAGCCAGCAACTTATCCGCCAGGATCTGGTCGCCGATGTCCGTTCGGTTCTGGCGCGCTCCAGCCTGCCCGCCCGCTGTTTCCGCCTCGAACTGACCGAATCCATGGTCATGGCCAATCCGGAACAGGCGACCCATGTGCTCAAGCGGCTCAAACAGCTCGGCATCGGCCTGTCGCTGGACGATTTCGGAACCGGATTCTCGTCGCTGTCCTATCTGACGCGCTTTCCTTTCGATACGATCAAGATCGACAAGAGCTTCCTCGACGATACAAGCCCCAAGAAAAACGTGCTGCTGAGGTCTATGGTCAACATGGCCCACGATCTCGGCCTGTCCGTGGTGACAGAGGGCGTGACCGACGAAACGGACGCGCACAAGCTGCGCGAAATGGGTTGCGAATATGTCCAGAGCTTCATGTTCGGAGCGCCGATGGACGCCGAGGTCGTACTAAGACTTCTGAAGGAGCGGCAATCGTCGGCGGGCACTGAACATGAAACTGAAGAAGACACGCAGCCGGCCGGCTGAGTGGAAATCTGTCTTTCCCGGAATTTTTCAGGCGCGGCCTGAAAACGAACTAAGGTGCAGGGCGTTGATTCCAAGCGACGACAGCACGCGTTCGTACTTGCCCTCGATGTCCGCATCGAACAGCAGATCGGGATCGACCGCGCAGGTCAGCCATCCGTTTCCCGCGATCTCCGCTTCGAGCTGGCCCGGACCCCAGCCGGAGTAGCCGAGCGCTACAAAGGCGCGATCCGGTCCGCTGCCGTCGGATATGGCGCGCAGTATGTCGATCGTGGCGGTAAGCACAATGCTTTCGTCGACCGGCATGGACGATTCCGTGACGAAATCGTCTGAATGGATGACAAATCCCCTGCCCTGATCGACAGGACCGCCGCTACGAACGACCAGCGAACGCGCTTTCTCCGGCAGTCGGATTTCATCTTTCGCATCTATGATGCCAAGGCGAACGAGCAACTCGGGAAAGCGTATCTCCTGGGCCCTGTTGATGATGAGTCCCATGGCGCCTTCCTCGCTATGGGCGCACAAATAAATCACGGAACGGGCAAACCGCTCATCGGGCATGCCGGGCATGGCGACCAGGAATTGTCCGTCCAGCGAACTGCGGCCATCGCCCAGATCGTGAAAACCGCGATTTTCCATGACGCCAGCCTAAGTCTTTTCCGTCTGAAATAACAGGGTAAACAGCAAAAGGCGGCGCGGGAATCGTTCAGCCTGCTCTCACGCAAATATCATGATCCGTGTAGTTCGACCCCATTGCAAGCGACGTCGAACATGTTCAATGTCGTGCAATGAACCGGTTCTCCGCCATCATTCCAATGCTTCTTGCAACCATGTTTGCCACGCCTGCCGTGGCAGCAAGCGGCGGCTGGCTGGAAACCGAAGGTGCAAGTATCCGCCTCGTCACCGCTGGAGGAGCAGACGGTTCCGGGAGATTGAAGGGCGCGCTGGAGATTGCGCTCAAACCGGGCTGGAAAACCTATTGGCTCGACCCGGGCGACGCCGGCGTACCGCCTCAGGTCGATATCAGCGCCAGCCGCGATGTCGAGAGCGTCAATTTGCGCTTTCCCGCACCGCAGCGTTTCGACGATGGTTATGCGGTATGGGCCGGTTACAAGGAATACGTCGCAATTGCGCTGGAGTTCGAAGTCGGGACAGCGCCCCTGATTAATGCGGACGTCTTTCTCGGCGTTTGCGAGGATATCTGCATTCCGGTGCAGGCAAAGTTTTCGTTTGATCCGGGTGCGAGCAACGACACGAAAGACGACATCGAAGCGGTGGAAGCCGCGTTTTTGACGCTTCCCGCGCCCGCGACCGACAATTTCGGCGTTTCGGCCCTGTATTTGAGCGGGGACGATACGGCCCGCGCTGAGGTTGCCATACCCGATCCCGGCGGCGGGAGCGAGTTGTTCATCGCCTCGTCCAATGACTGGTATTTTGGTGCGCCGGCGCTTGCCGCAGACGGACAATCATTCGATGTACCTGTACTCGGCCGGCCAAAAACAGGAGAGGAGCCGGCCGAAATCCAGTATACGCTGATCAACGGCGAACTGGCAGTTTCCGGAAGCGTTTCAATCTCGCCGGAAGCGGTGCGATAAGACTGGCAATTCTTCCCCGAATCCTTATTTGTGGCTTTCATTCGTATATCGACTGCCAGGAGTACGGGATGACCATTTCCATTGGTGACAAGCTGCCGGAAGCCACATTCAGAACGATTGTGGACGGCCAACCGGCCGTACTGTCGACGACGGATGTCTTCGCCGGGAAAAAAGTCGTGCTTTTCGGCGTGCCCGGCGCATTCACGAATACCTGCAGCAACGATCATGTGCCGGGATATGTCGAAAATCTCGACATGCTGAGGGCCAAGGGCGTCGATACAGTGGCCGTCGTGTCCGTGAACGATCATCATGTCATGGAGGCTTGGGCGAACTTCACAGGAGGCAAGGACAAGCTCCTGTTCCTGGCCGATTTCGACGGCGGTTTCGCCAAGGCGATCGGCCTTGCAGAAGATTTGAGTCACCGCGGCCTGGGATTGCGGTGCAAGCGCTTTTCCATGATCGTCGATAACGGCGAGGTAACCGGGCTCAATATCGAGCCCAAGCGCGGTCAGGCCATCGAGACCGGCGCGATCAAGATACTGGAAGCGTTGTAAACCGGAATTCTCATATCGGCCGCCAGGATTTCAAACGGGCGGTTGTTTGCGGAACGGCTCCAGCCCGGCGCGCGCAAGTTCGTCTGCGCGTTCGTTTTCCGGGTGGCCGGCATGGCCCTTGATCCAGTGCCAGGTGACATCGTGGCGCTGGCGCGCCTCGTCGAGCGCCTGCCACAGTTCAGCGTTCTTTACCGGTTTCTTGCCGGCGGTCCGCCATCCGTTCCGCTTCCACCCGTGTATCCAGCCGTTGATGCCATCGCGCACATATACACTGTCGGTGTAGAGATCGACCTTGCACGGTTCTTTCAGCGCGTTGAGCGCGTTGATTGCCGCGGTCAGCTCCATGCGGTTGTTGGTTGTTTCGGCTTCGCCACCCGACAGTTGCTTCTCCACGCCGTTGAACCGAAGCACGGCTCCCCATCCGCCCGGCCCGGGGTTTCCCGAGCACGCTCCGTCGGTAAAGATTTCGACCGATTTCATGCCGGGACAAGACCGTATTCCGCAGCCGATCCGATGCCGCGGTGAAATCTGAGACGACGGATGTATTCGTGCGGATCGCGTTTCTTGACCAGTTCGCCGTCGGGTCCGGCAATCCAGTCATAAAGACGCGTCATGAGAAATCTCAGTGCCGCGCCGCGGGCGAGGATCGGGAGAGCCGCAATCTCCGCACCGGAAAGTTTGCGGACGGACTGGTATCCCGCCAGTAATGCCGCGCCCTTGGTGAGATTGTAGGAGAAGTCACGCTCGAAGCACCAGGCGTTCAAGCCGATCGCGACATCGTAGGCGTAGAAATCATTGCAGGCGAAGTAGAAGTCGATGAGCCCGGAGAGCTTTCCGCCCAGAAAGAACACGTTGTCCGGAAACAGGTCCGCATGGATGACCCCGGAAGGTATGTCGCTAGGCCAGTTTGCCGTAATCGCAGCGAAATCAGCGTCGATTTCCGCTTCCAACCCATCGGCGACGCCATCGGCCCCGGACCTTGCCTGCTCCCAGAGCGCTTTCCATCCGTCGGGATCAAGCGCATTTGGGCGCGATAGCGGAAAGTCGGCGCCAGCGACATGCAGCCTGGCCATCGCTTCACCCACCTGGCGGCAGTGCTCGACGGTCGGCCGGCGCATCCACATACCCTCCAGAAAGGTGATCAGGGCGGCGGATCTGCCGGCAAGCCTGCCGACAACGGCTCCGTCGTCCCGGTGGACGGGAAGCGGACAGGCGATGCCCTTGCCGGCAAGATGTTCCATCAGGCCGAGAAAAAAGGGCAGATCGGTTTCGGCAACGCGCTTTTCATACAGTGTCAGGATGTACGATGCCCGATCCGTGTGGACGAGAAAGTTGGTGTTTTCCGTACCTTCCGCGATGCCCTTGTAGGACAGCAGCTCGCCGACGGAATAGTGGCTGAGATAGTCGGCAAGCTCGATCTCGTTGATATCGGTGTAGACGGCCATCAGGCAGAACCGTTCACGAAGGCCATGTCGGCGCGGGTCAGTTCGACATCGCGCAGTTCGCGCATGACCGGAAATTCCTCCGTTTCGGTGGCAGTGACAGCCAGATCGACCGTGACCTCGTAGCGCTCACGGAAAGCGTCGATGATCTCGTCGACAATGATCTCCGGGGCCGATGCACCGGCCGAAAGCCCGAGCACGGCGATATCGCCCAGATCGCGCCACGGTATTTCGGAAGCACGCTGCACCAGCAACGAGTGTTTGGCGCCGGCGCGTTCGGCAACCTCGACCAGACGGCGCGAGTTGGAAGAGTTCGGCGCTCCCACCACGAGGAACAGATCGGCGCCGGAGGCGGTCTCCTTGACTGCTTCCTGGCGATTGGTGGTGGCGTAGCATATTGATTCGGCCGCTGGCGCATGCAGGCCGGCAAAGCGGGCTTCAAGCGCCTTGATGATACCGGCGGTATCCTCCACCGACAGCGTCGTCTGCGTGACAAACCCAAGCTCTACTCCCTCGGGCGGGGAGAAGGCATTGGCCCCGTCCTCGGTCTCGATCAGCGTAACGGCGCCCGGCGGCAACTGCCCCATTGTGCCGATGACCTCGGGGTGCCCGGCATGGCCGATCAGCAGCACATGACGGCCAAGCCTCTGATGACGCATGGCCTGTTTGTGCACCTTGGAGACCAGCGGACAGGTGGCGTCGAGGTAGAACAGGTTGCGCGCTTGCGCGTCGGCGGGAACGGATTTCGGCACGCCATGTGCTGAGAACACCACAGGCGCATCGCGGTGATCAGCCGGGATCTCATCCAGTTCCTCGATAAAAACCGCACCGCGGTTCTGCAAGCCTTCGACGACATAGCGATTGTGCACGATCTCGTGGCGCACATAGACCGGCGCGCCGTATTTCTTCAGCGCCAGCACCACGATCTGGATCGCGCGGTCCACGCCGGCACAAAATCCGCGCGGCTGGCAAAGGCGGATTGTCAGTGGCGGTCTGGCGGACTGGTTCGGCATGTTTCTCATATCCGTTTGCGCGGGTGATGGCCGCTTTGGCGGCCTCGTGTCAAGCGGTCATCGCCCGGTTCAGCCGGAGCGCTGCCTCATCAGCCAGAAAGCGAAAACACCGGCGAGTGCGGCAGCCAGTCCGAACCAGGTTATTGCGTATTGCAAATGATTGTTCGGAAGGTCGACGATCGTCACGCCCCCGACGGGAAGACCGCCGGGGTTCGGAGCTGCATCGGCATCGACGAAAAACGGTACGACAACGCCGTCAAGACGATAGCCACCCGCACGGGCCATGCTTTCGAGATCTTTCCAGTAGTAGATGTTTTCGTTCGGGTCATTGTCGGGAACCACCCAGGAAGGTTTGGAAGTGAGCCGGTCTCGCGCCAGGCCAGTGACCGTTACCTCGCCTTGGACTTGTCCTTCCGCGCGCGCGACCGGGTCTTTGCGGTCATATGGTACGAAGCCGCGATTGACGAACAGGATGCGGCTGTCGGCAAGACGCAGCGGCGTATAGATGTAGAATCCGCTGGCGCCCTTGTGTGTGGCAAAGAAATGCCGCTCGTTTATGTGTTCGAAGCGACCCGTCGCCGTTACCGGCCAATAGTCGATTTCGCCGGATCGGGCGTGAAGCAGTTCCAGTTCCGCCAGCGGTTTTGACGGCGAGGCGGTGCGCAACTGGATCGACTGCAGCAGGGCTTCCTTCCATTGCAGGCGATAGACCTGCCACGCGCCGAGCGAAAGCAACACCGCGAAAGCAAGAAGCGCGGCCAGGATGAAGACGAGACGCTTTGCGCCTATCCGGTCAGCCGCAGCGGTACCGGTCATTGCCTGTCCAGTTCGCCCTGTTTTGCCTTGTTGGCGTATTGCAGGGTGATCAGCACTCCCTTGATAAGCCGGAGCGCGGTGAGGCAGAGCACAAGCGCAAGGGGTATCCAAAGCAGGAAATGCACCCAAAGCGCGGGGCTGTAGCTGACCTCCAGCCAAAGCGCCAAGCCAACGACAATGAAACCAATGATCAGGATAACGAACACGGCCGGCCCGTCGCCGGCGTCGGCAAAACCATAATCCAGCCCGCAGTTGGCGCAGGATTTGCCGACGGTCAGAAATCCCGAAAAAAGGCGGCCCTGCCCACAGCGCGGGCAGTTGCCGCGCAAACCGGCGTTTACCGGCTCAACGGGTGGATAGTGAGCCTTGTCAGCTTCCATTTTCACTCCCGAAAAAGAAATCGGACGGTCATGACCGCATGACCGTCCGCAAGCATAGCATCAGTTTGCGCCGATCAGTGGGCGATCGTCGCGCCCGCCGACGCCCAAACATAAACGCATGTGAAAAGGAACAGCCACACCACGTCAACGAAGTGCCAGTACCATGCAGCCGCCTCGAAGCCGAAATGCTGATCCGGCTTGAAATGTCCCGCCATTGCGCGGAACAGGCAGACCAGCAGGAAGATCGTGCCGACGAGTACGTGAAAACCGTGGAAACCTGTCGCCATGAAGAAGGTCGCACCGTAGATCGAATCCTTGAAGGCAAACGGAGCGTGGGCATACTCGTAGGCCTGCACCGCAGTGAACAGCATGCCAAGAGCAACGGTGAGCACCAGGCCCCAGATCAGCCCCTGGCGGTCATTGTGCAGCAACGCATGGTGCGCCCAGGTGACGGTCGTGCCTGACAACAGCAGGATTATGGTGTTGTAAAGCGGCAGGTGAAACGGATCGAGCACCTCCGTACCCTTGGGCGGCCAAATGCCGCCGGTGAAGGCTGTGCGGGCCACCTGGGCCGCTTCGTTCGTGTAGAGGCTCGCATCGAAAAATGCCCAGAACCAGGCCACGAAGAACATCACCTCGGAGGCGATGAACATGATCATGCCGTAGCGCAGATGAAGCGAAACCACGCGTGTGTGATCACCGGAATGCGCTTCCTTGATAGTGTCCTTCCACCAGCCGAACATGGTGTAAAGCGAAATTGCCAGGCCGATGAAGAACAGCCAAGGATTGGCAATGTTCACGCCGAAAATCGGGAACTCTCCGCCATTGATGTAGCGCATCCAGGCAACGCCGCCGATCGCCATGATCAGGGCGCCGGTGGCGCCGATCAAAGGCCAGGGGCTCGGGTCGATAATGTGGTAGTCGTGATGTTTTGCATGCGTGTCGGCCATATCAACCCCCAAGGTTCTTGTCCGTGGCTGTGTCGGATTTTCCCGCCGCGACCGGTTCTTCGCCCTCGATCGGGAAAAATGTGTATGAAAGCGTGATAGTACTGAGTTTAGCCATTTCCGGCGCGTCAACGATGTCGGGATCGACGAAGAACAGGACCGGCATTTCCAGGATCTCGCCCGGTGAAAGTTCGGTGTCGGTGAAGCAGAAACACTCCAGCTTGTTGAAATAAGCGCCGGCGAATTCGGGCGTGACATTGAACGTCGCGCGCCCGCGCGTCTTCTCGCCATACAGGTTCTTCGCCCGATATTCGATCTTCGCCGTCTCGCCGATTTTCATCGTTACGTCGCGCTGCAGCGGTCTGAAATCCCAAGGCAGACCGCCGCCGGTGTTGGCGTCGAAACGCACTGTGATCTCGCGGTCGAGTATCCTGTCGGACGCCTGCTCAACCCGCTGAGTCGTCCCGCCATATCCGGTGACCTGGCAGAATATCTTGTAGAGCGGAACCGCAGCGTATGACATGCCGACCATGCCTGCGAAAAAAGCCAAGCAAGCTGCCGCCACGATGTGGTTGGAACGGCTGTTTGCTTGTTTTTGTTTCGTGCTCATCGGCGCCTCACAACGGCCTGTCGAAGAGCGCCGGGCCGAGCTTGGCCATGCTGACGATGTAGACCAGTACAACGAAAGCGGCGAGCGCAAGGCCGATAGCCAGGTTGCGGCTGCGGCGGGCCTTCAACTGCGCCTCAGTGGGCTTGATCAAATCCTTCGCCATCGCACTCAACCTGCCAAGCCGGCTAGCCGTCCGGCCAGTGCTTCGGCCAGAAGGACAGCGAAAATGCCAAACAGGTATAACAACGAATAACCGAACATCGCCTTGGCCGGCTTCATGGTCTTGTCGGCGGGATCCATCGCCAAAACCTTCCAGGCACGCCAGATGAAGCCAAGGCCAAGCGCAACGGAGACCACGCCATAAAACGGTCCCGCGAAATTCAAGAGCCAGGGCGCAACGCCGACCGCGGCGACAATCAGCGTGTAGGCGAATATCTGGCGGCGAGTCGATGCTTCGCCCGCGACATTCGGCATCATCGGGATGTCGGCGCGGGCGTAATCGCCGGATTTGAACAGCGCCAGCGCCCAGAAATGCGGTGGAGTCCAGAGAAAAATGATCAGGAAAAGAACAACGCTTTCAAGAGATATCGAGCCGGTAGCCGCGACCCATCCGATCATCGGGGGAAAGGCGCCGGCGGCACCGCCGATGACGATGTTTTGCGGTGTCGAGCGTTTCAGCCACATCGTGTAAACGACTGCATAAAAGAAAATCGTGAACGCCAGCAGCGCTGCTGCCAGCCAGTTTACGAATATCCCGAGCGTGATGACCGAAAGGACGGATAGAACGAGGCCGAAAGTCAGGGCCTCGTCTGCAGCGATTTTTCCCGAGGGGACCGGCCGGCCGGACGTACGCGACATGACTGCATCGATATCGGCGTCGTACCACATGTTCAGCGCGCCGGATGCACCGGCGCCAACTGCAATGCAAAGAATGGCGGTGATCGCGACTACCGGATCGATAGCCGAAGGCGCAACCAGCAGTCCGACCGCCGCAGTGAACACGACGAGGGACATGACGCGCGGCTTCAGCAGCGCGAAGAAATCGCCCGCCGTCGCCTCGGAGAGGCCGCTTTCGGTACTACGGGATTCGACGAACGCCATCCGGTTCTGCCAGCCTTTCAACTTGCAAGACCGCCGGCTGTCCGGCGGTCTTCATTTGTCTTGTGCGGAAAGCTACCTGATCTTCGGAAGCTGTTCCCACTGGTGGTATGGCGGCGGCGAGGGCAATTGCCATTCCAGCGTATCCGCCCCCTCGCCCCACGGGTTTGCACCGGCGGCGCGTTTCTTGGAAAACGCCTCGAATACGCCATACAGGAAGATCAGCACCCCGATTCCCGCCAGGTAAGAGCCATAGGACGAAACCTGGTTCCACCCTGCATACGCATCCGGATAGTCGATATAACGGCGCGGCATGCCGGCCAGACCCGAGAAATGCATCGGGAAGAAGGTCAGGTTGATGCCGATGAAGGCCATCCAGAACTGCCACCGGCCCAGTGTCTCGTTGTACATGCGGCCGGTCATCTTCGGGAACCAGTAGTAGATTCCGGCGAAGATTCCCGACACCGCGCCGATCGACAGCACGTAATGGAAATGCCCGACGACGTAGTAGGTGTCGTGCAGGGCGACGTCCATGCCGGCATTGGCGAGGACCACGCCCGTGACGCCGCCGACCGTGAACAGGAAGATGAAGCCGGTCGCCCACAGCATCGGCGTGTCGAAGCGGATCGAGCCGCCCCAC
>JBFIBB010000036.1:0-20048 GCA_041582695.1 Rhizobiaceae bacterium | reverse complement strand
GATTCGCGCCGGTGGTGACGTGCCGAATCCATTGCAGATCGAGGTGGCAGATGATGTCGTCGGTGCCGTCGCCCCAGTGCTGGTCCATGTCGAGGATGCCCACCGTGTCGACCAGCCCGAGCGCCCTGAGTTCCAGCGCGGCATTGAGTTTCTCCGAACCGCCCTCGAGGGCTTCGGCGCGGGTCTGGAACTGGCTGATCAGCGCCTGTCCGCGTTCGGTGAGCGTCTTTTCGATACCGGCAAGGCGCGTGTCGAATTCCGACGTCATCGACTTCGTTGCCCCGCCAAGCATCGTGATCATGGAATTGGTGCGCTCGTCGAGCATGCCGGAAAGCGACGACGTCAATTCGTCTGTCCGTTCCGTCAGCGTCACGATGCGGGTGTCAAGCAGGCTCGCGAAAGCATCGCCAGATGTGGTGATCCGCGAGGATATATCGTCCATGCGCTCGTCGATCGAGCGATAGATAGAATTGCCGCTCTCGTTGAAGCGGTCGATCAGCTCGTTGCCCGACTGGGTGAGGGTGGTGGTCAACTGGGTGGAGGCATTCAGAACATTGTCGCGAATGATGTCGCTCGCCGCCCCGAGTTCCTCCTTCAGTTGCTCATGTGCACCGGAAATGGAGGCTCGAACCCGTTCCGCATGGCTCACCACCAGGTCGCGTTCATTGCCCAGGCCGTCGACCAGCCCCCGGATACGGGCTTCATTGTCGCTATAGGCGCGTTCGAGCTGGTTCACCTCGTTGTGGACCAGCGTTTCGAGTTCCACGGCGCGCGCCAGTGTGCGCTCGATGCCTTCACCCATGGCGCTGACTTCGCGGCGCACGGCCTGGCCAACAGTGATAACGCGATCTGCGGCCAGGTTTTCGGGCTCTGCCAGACGGAAGGCGATTTCGGTCATCGACTGCGCTGCCATGCGCATTTCCTGGGCACGCCGGATCATCAGCCCAAAACCCCAGAACAGGATGACCGGAATGATGATGCCCGCCGCGAGCGCAATGAACTGCGGCGTGGCCAGCAGTTGTTCGAATGAACGGATCTGCCAGATCTCGGGTGAATACAGGGCGTTGCCCAAAATCAGCCCGCCGGCGATCCAGACTGCCGACAGCAAAGCCACCACCCAAAGGACCGTGCGCGGCGGCCGGCGGTTCAGTGCCTGCAGCAGCGAGCGGTAATCCTTCTGCCGGTCGTCATTGGCAGGAGAAAATCCAGAGCGGGCTGCCTGAGCGGCCTCGACGGGCCGCAGCTCTCCGGATGGGGCGATTTCAGCCTTGTTGCCGCGGGCGGGGTCTTCTTTCCGGCTCGCACCGGAATCGCTCTTTTCATCGTTCTTCGGTTTCGTCGGCTGTTTCGATTTCTCTTCGGTATCAGCGGCCTTCTTGCTCTCGCTTGCGAGATCATCCGCCGCCTTTGAAATCTGGGCTTCCAGTTCGTCCATTGAAGTCCCCAGGTCGACGTCCGCATCCTCGTCAAGATCGAGATCGATGTCGAGAGCCTCCTCAAGCTCCTGTTCGACGTCCTGCTCCAGCTTCTTGGTACTGGTTGTTTTACGCGTCATGCCGCTGTTACCCTGTCACAACTTCATCCACACGGAAGCTGCGAGCAGCCCCTCGAACCGCGTGAACTCCAAAAAAATATCCCCGCCCCTTATCGTAGAGGTCCCTTACCTTAATGGGAACCGTCAAAAACTGCACCCGAAAAAAGTTTAAATAAATGGTTAATGACCTGAATGCTTTGAAAACGGCGATTTTCGCGGCTTTGTTAACCCGATCTCCACACGATTGCGCGCATAATCGTGCTCGAAAATGATCGTCAGGAGTGTGTCGCCATGGCACAGACGGGTTTGCAGGCAGTCGCGTTCTCGATGCCGGGAGGCGAAAATTGCATGCGCTCGCAAACCCGCCCGGTGGATCTAGTGCATCTGGCGCGGCAAACGATGGGCGATCGGCTGCTTGAAGAAGAGGTATTGCAGCTATTCATGCAGCAGGCCGCCATGATGGGAGACCGGATCCGAAACGCCGGACCGAAAGAGCGCAAGCGCCTGGCGCATGGCCTGAAGGGATCGGCGAGCGGCATAGGCGCATTCGCAGTGGCCGAATGCGCCTTGGCCATCGAGGAAAATCCGGAAGTTGCTTCGCTGGTAAACGAGCTGGCCGATCGGCTTGACGCCGTGCGTGAGTTTATCGCCTCGATATCACGGTAGCTTCTGGCAGTCTCGGCCACTGCGCCAACTGCAGGCTGATCGCTTGCAGACGCTCCGAACGCGAAGAATTGCAGCGATAGAGCTTTGCTTGACCGGCATATCTGCTATTTGACCGCATTCGAACGCCGCAGGGCGGGATGGATGGGTAAGATGAAATCAATCTGGCAGAACCCGCTTGTCCAAGGGCTCTACTCCAGGGCGCGGCATATCGGTTACAGGCTTTACCGGGGCGATGTGCGCCATAGCGAGGAACAGCATCGGCGCGAATTCATGCGCCGGGCGTTTCATGCGCTCAATTTCAACGGAATATCTGGTGACTACGCCGAATTCGGATCGCATGGTGCGACGACGTTTGCCCTCGCTTATCACGAGATCGCCCGCTGGCCCCGGGCACGCAAACTCTGGGCATTCGATTCCTTTGCCGGATTGCCGGAACAGAAGGGCGAGGCCGATTTTCATCCGGGCTGGAAGAAGGGCAAAATGGCGACGTCGCTCGATGGCTTCATCGCTCGCTGCCGGAGGCAGGGCATTCCCGACAATGCCTATGAGACTGTGCAGGGTTTCTATGAGGATACGATCGGAGCGGCCAAGACTGCCGGCGAGGGGCGCCTGCCGATGGACATTGCCCTCGCCTATGTGGATTGCGATCTCTACAGTTCGACGGCGGTAGTGCTCGAATTCCTAAAGCCGCGTCTGAAGCACGGCATGATCATCGCCTTCGACGACTATTTTTGCTTTTCGGATCGAACCGTTTCGGGCGAACGCAAGGCGTTCCTGGACATCTTGAAACGGGACGAAAGCTTTGATTTTCTTCCCTACGTCCAGTTTGGCTGGCACGGCATGTCATTCATCGTCGAAGACAGGAAATTGACTGCTTGGCCCGGCTAATTTCGTTCACATGGCCCGATTGCCGGTTGACTCGCCAATGCAATTGGCTAAGTCGGCTTGGCATTTGAGCAAGTGGGGTACCTGATGGCGAAGATCACCTATATCGGGAGCGATGGAACTCGCTACGAGGTCGATGCCGAAAACGGATCGACGGTTATGGAGAACGCCATCAAGAACGCCGTTCCCGGGATCGAGGCCGAATGCGGTGGCGCCTGCGCATGCGCAACTTGCCATGTCTATGTCGATGAAAACTGGACGGAAAAGACCGGAGCGCCCGAAGCGATGGAAGAGGACATGCTCGACTTTGCCTTCGATGTCCGGCCGAATTCGCGCCTGTCCTGCCAGATAAAGGTCAGCGACGACCTCGACGGGCTGGTCGTCAGCATACCCGAACAGCAGGGCTGATCCGTATCCTATCCGCCGCCGATCCGGCCTTCCTCGATCCGCTTGACGCGATATTTCAGCAGACGCAGAAGCCGCGCCTCGAAATTGATGCCTTCGACACGGTCGAACCTTTCCTGCTCGCGATCGTGTTTTTCCATGATGCGCGCCGTAAGCGCCTTGCCCTTCGCGGCCAGCGCATCGCAATCTGATGACGAACCCATGCCGGTCAGCGCTTGCTCGATTTCGCGGGCATGGTTTTTTGCAATGATCACGTGGCTTTCTTCATGCCGCTTGATGTCGGCTGAAAGCGTATCCCAGACAATGCGGGTTTCCCGGTCGGCCCGCTGCCGTGAACGCCATCTCGGCAGGATGATCTTGGCTTTCACCACGACGTTTGCTTCCTGTACCCGGCAGGAGCGCTCATCATGGGCGTAGGTGACTGAAGTGACGAATTCCATCTGGGTCGCGCCCGGATGTCTGCGGCCGGTGCTGTTGACCTGTGGGCCGCGCTTGCTGAGCTCCTTTTCCAGTTCGTCGAGTGTCGAGCCGCTGATCGAAAAGTAGCTGTATTTCTTGGAAATGCCCGCACCGAGCGCCGGAACCGTCGCCAATAGGACAGTGCAGGCAAGCAGGGTGGCGGTACGTTTCATTGGCGATCACTTTCCGGATCGTGATGGTTATCGGGACGCAAGCATGCGACAGACGGTGCGTTACCGCAAGTTGATTCCACGACTGCTGGTAGCGGCAACCCGCAGCCGCAGGTTCGGTGTTGATTTTCGCGCCCGCCGCGCGGATAAGGCCGTTTCGAATTGAAGGAACGTCCAGTGACAAGGTTCTGGCAACTCGCGCATGGCCGCAAACTCGAGCTGGGCAGCCGGTGTCTCGTCATGGGCGTGCTCAATGTGACGCCCGATTCTTTCTCCGACGGCGGGCGTTTTGCAACTTTGGATAACGCTCTCGTCCAGGCGGCCCGCATGACCGGTGAAGGCGCCGATATTGTCGATGTCGGGGGCGAGTCGACGCGTCCGGGCGCCGAGCCCCTTTCCGCCGAGGAGGAGCAGGCCCGCATCCTACCGGTCATCCGCAAGATTTCCGCTGAAATCGATGCGATCATTTCTGTCGATACCTACCGAAGCGAAACCGCCAGGCTCGCCGTCGAGGCGGGCGCCCACGTGATCAATGATGTCTGGGGCCTGCAAAAGGACCCGGACCTGGCCCATGTCGCCGCAAGTTCTGGCGCCGGCGTCGTGATCATGCACACCGGTCGGGAACGTGAAAAACGCGCGGACGTCATCGAGGATCAGTTCGCGTACCTCGGTCGTTCGCTGCAGATAGCACGCGAAGCGGGGATCGCCGACAAACATATTGTCCTCGATCCCGGATTTGGTTTCGCCAAGGACGCCGATGAAAACCTGGCCCTGATTGCCCATTTCGAGGAATTGCACGCACTGGGATATCCGCTTCTCGCCGGCACGTCGCGAAAGCGTTTCGTGGGGGCGGTTACCGGACGCGACGGCGATGATCGCGATCCCGGCACCGCCGCAACCAGCGCGATTCTTCGAATGAAGGGCGCCGCGATCGTGCGCGTACACAACGTCGCCGCAAATATCGATGCGATCAGGATGGCCGATGCCGTTCTCGCACATGCCGGATACGGCTCAAAGAAACGGGAGAGTGCCTGAATGACGACCTACACAATTCGCATGGTCAACTGCGCCTTCTTCGCGCGTCACGGCATCATGGACGAGGAAGAGCGCCTCGGCCAGCGTTTCTATGTGGATGCCGATCTGAAGGTGAAGCCGGGCAATGCGCTCGAAAACGATGATATCGAGAACACCGTGGACTATGGGGTCGCCTTTGAGGTGATTGAATCGATCGTCACCGGCAAGCGCCGGTTTCTGATCGAGGCGCTGGCGCTCGAATGCGCCAAGGCGCTTGTCGCCCGCTATCCTCAAATCAAGTCCGCTGCGATTACGATTCGAAAGCCGAACGCGCCGGTGCCGGGCGTGCTGGACTATGCCGAGGTGACCGTTGTCTGGCCCGAGTGACTTCGGAGGCGAACGCGTATTCATCGGCCTTGGCGGCAATCTGGGCAATCCGCGTCGGGCGATGGCCGAGGCGTTGCAGGCCTTGCACGAAACCCCCGGCATCGAAGTCATTCGCGTGTCGTCGCTTTTCCGCACGCCGCCCTGGGGCAAGACCGATCAGCCGGATTTCTTGAACGCGGTCGCCGAACTCCGCTGTGGTATCGAGCCGGAAGCGCTTCTGGCCGCATGCCTTGCCATAGAGCGTTCGCTGAAACGCGAGCGTGCCGAACGGTGGGGTCCCCGAATAATCGATATCGATATCATCGCATTCGGCGAACGCCAGATCAGCAAACGGGGTCTGCAAGTACCCCATCCTCGCTGGTCGGAGCGAGCCTTCGTGCTGATGCCGCTCGTCGAGATCGCACCCGATTTCCGGATTGGAGGCGTCACGGCCGCCCAAATGCTGGCCGGGTTGGATTGCTCCGGCATCTCGGTTGAAGCCGGCGGCGAAGACTGGTTGCTGAAGTAGCTGGTATTCAGATCGAAAAACTGGTGCCGCAACCGCACGAAGCAACCGCGTTGGGGTTCTCGACCTTGAATGACTGGCCGATCAGGTCGTCGACGAAGTCGATCACCGAACCTCCCATGTAGATCAGCGAAAGTTCGTCGATTAGCACCGTCGCGCCGTCGCGCTCGATGGCGACATCGTCCGCGTTGCGGTCCGAAACCAGATCGAACTTGTAGGAGAATCCCGAACAGCCACCGCCCTCGACCGAGACGCGCAAGGCGTTCTTGTCGGGCTCCTTGGCGAGTATGGCGGCGATCCGTCTGGCTGCCGCCGCGCTGACCTCGACATTCTTGCCGCCGGGTGTAACGTTCGAAACCGTTTCGGTGCTCATCAGCTTGCAAACCTTGCATCGGTTAATGCCGAATAGGTATGTAGCGCTGCGTCACAAGTCAATCTTCCGGCGGCGGGCCGGATCGGGGAGCGGTTTCAGCATGAGCGACCTTGCCGGGATCGGCTTTGGGTACCGACCGCGCGCGCCATGGGCGTGCGACCCGGCAAAATCCCGCGGCCGTTTCTACAAGGAAACGGAAAGCGCCACCCGCACTCCGTTCCAGCGGGACCGCGACCGCATCATCCATTCGACCGCCTTCCGCCGCCTGAAGCACAAGACCCAGGTTTTCGTCGCCCATGAGGGAGATCACTACAGGACAAGGTTGACCCACTCGATCGAGGTGGCCCAGATCGCCCGGGCGCTGGCGCGCGCGCTGCACCTCGACGAGGATTTGGCCGAGGCCATCGCGCTGGTGCACGATTTCGGCCACACGCCGTTCGGCCACACCGGCGAGGATGCTCTCAACGCCAGAATGGACCGGTGGGGCGGGTTCGATCACAATGCCCAGTCGCTCCGCATCGTAACCAAACTCGAAAACCGCTATGCCGAATTCGAAGGCCTCAATTTGAGCTGGGAGACGCTTGAAGGCCTCGTTAAGCACAACGGACCCCTGACGGGTAAACAAGGCAAGCACACTGTGCCGGAAACGATCCTTGCATTTGACGCCCTGTTTTCGCTCGATCTCGACAGTTTTGCCTCACTGGAAGCCCAATGCGCGGCAATCGCCGACGATATTGCCTACAACGCCCACGATACCGACGACGGCCTGCGCTCGGGCCTGCTGACGTTGCCGATGCTCGGCGAGGTGCCGATGTTCCGCCGGATACTCGTCGGGATCGAAGCCATATATCCCGGCCTCGACACCATGCGCACCGGCCATGAACTCATGCGGCGCCAGATCACGATGATGGTCGAAGACGTGATCGAGACCGCATTGGCCGGGATCGCGCGCCTCGATCCCGCCGGTCCGGACGATGTTCGCAATGCCGGCCGCGTGATCGTCTGCTTCAGCCCGCAAATGGCGGAAGCCGAGCGCGAGGTGAAGACCTTCCTGTTTGCCAATCTTTACCGCAATCCCGCCGTGATGCGCGTGCGCAACCGTGCGGAACGTCTGGTCGGAGAACTCTTCGACGCCTATATCGCCGATGTCGCGGCCATGCCCGAAGGTTGGCGGGAGGGGCTCGACCGGTCGTCACGGAAGGCGAAGGCGCGACATGTCGCCGATTTCATCGCCGGCATGACCGATACCTACGCGATCAACGAGTACCGTCGCTTGTTTGACCCTAAATTTGAATTGGGATAATCGGGCGGCTTCCCGGCTGGGCGCTTTCGCCTGACCCCACACACCCGGAACTGCTCTGAATGAATGTTTTTGCAGACCTTCGCACGCGCATCGTTGGCGCCATCGCTTCGCTGGACCTGAGGACCGCCGACGGCGTCGAAGCGGACGTTTCAAGGGTTACGACCGAACCGCCGCGCGACGCGAACCCTGGCGATGTTGCGACTAACGCGGCGATGGTGATGGCCAAAGCCGCCGGGCAAAATCCGCGCGCTCTTGCCGAAGAGATTGCAAGCCGGTTGCGCGAGGACGCCGACATCGAGGCGGTGTCCGTCGCCGGCCCTGGTTTCATCAACCTGAAAATGGCCGACGGATACTGGCAGACCCATCTCGCCGCAATTCTTCAAACGGGGGTCGATTATGGCCGCTCGGACGTCGGCCGGGGACGCAATGTCAACGTCGAATATGTGTCAGCCAACCCGACCGGGCCGATGCATGTCGGCCATTGCCGCGGCGCTGTTGTCGGCGATGCGCTCGCCAACCTGCTCGCCTTTGCCGGCGCCGATGTAACCAGGGAGTATTACATCAACGACGCTGGCGTTCAGATTGAGGTGCTGGCCCGATCGGTCTGGCTGCGTTATCGCGAAGCCCTTGGCGAAGAGATCGGCGACATCCCGCAAGGCCTTTATCCGGGCGACTATCTGATACCCGTAGCCAAGGCGCTTGTAAGCGAATTTGGTGCCGAGCTGAAGCACAAGCCGGAAGCCGAGGCCCTGGAAATCGTCTCGGTCCGTACCATCGACGCCATGATGGACATGATCCGAGAAGACCTTGCGGCGCTGAACGTCCGCCACGAGGTGTTTTTTTCGGAACGTACGTTGCACGCGGACCACGGCGCGCCAATCGCCAACGCTATCGAGTGGCTGCGGCAGAACGGGCATGTCTACACCGGCACTTTGCCGCCGCCGAAAGGGCAGGTGCCCGACGACTGGGAAGATCGCGAACAGCTCCTTTTCCGTTCGACCGCCGTTGGCGACGACATGGATCGCCCGCTGGTCAAGTCCGATGGCGCCTATACCTATTTTGCCGCCGACGTGGCGTATCTGAAGGACAAGATCGATCGCGGTTTCAACGAAACGGTATTTGTGCTGGGGGCCGACCACGGCGGATACGTCAAGCGCATGGAGGCGCTCAACAAGGCGCTGACTGGCGGCGCCGCCAAGCTGACCGTGATCCTGTGCAACCTTGTAAAACTGTATCGCGACGGCGAACCCGTGCGCATGTCGAAACGCTCGGGCGACTTCGTCACGCTGCGTGAAGTGGTCGACGAGGTCGGCCGCGATCCCGTCCGGTTCATGATGCTCTATCGCAAGAACATGGAGCCGCTCGACTTCGATTTCGCCAAGGTCACCGAACAGTCCAAGGACAATCCGGTCTTCTATGTTCAGTACGCATCGGCCCGATGCCATTCG
Organism: Rhizobiaceae bacterium; assembly: GCA_041582695.1. Taxonomy (GTDB): domain Bacteria; phylum Pseudomonadota; class Alphaproteobacteria; order Rhizobiales; family Rhizobiaceae; genus JAWKWH01. The sequence goes on along the minus strand of JBFIBB010000036.1, from coordinate 10,899 downwards.
GTATTCCGCCAGGCGTGCGAGCAGTTTGGTGTTTCGCAATTGGATCCGGCAAAACTGCGCGGCAATCTCCATATGTTGACCGACATGGGCGAGATCGGCTTGATCCAGAAGCTTGCCGAATATCCGCGCATGATCGAGGCGGCAGCCCAGGCATTCGAGCCGCATCGCATCGCGTTCTACCTCTACGACCTCGCCTCCGCCTTCCATACCCATTGGAACCGGGGAAACGAGACAACCGACTTACGGTTTGTTAAGGTTAACGATCCAGAATTGACCTATGCCAGACTGGGGTTGGTGCAGGCGGTTTTGTATGTATTGACATCGGGATTGGGTCTGATCGGGGCCGAAGCGCCCGAGGAAATGCGCTAAAAACCGGCCAAAACCTGTCACCTTTTGCCCACATTGCTCTGGTAGCCGCATGGAAAAATGGCGCTGGAATGCTGCGCCGGAGAGTCTGAGTACGGGGATAGTATGGCTAAAGCAAACCGCGCCAAGGAACTCACGGATATGCCGGTCGGCAATGACGACCCGATATCCGAACTCTCGGATATCATGAAATTCGACCCTGTGGAAGCGGTGCTCGACCAGACCGGCGAAGCGCTGCAGCTCGATCTCGAACATGAACTGATGGGCGATCTTGCCGAGATCGAGAACGAGCTTCGCTCCGAGGCCAAAAGCGCCGACGGCAAGGGTTCTCGCCTGGCCGGCATTCCCGGCATGGACGAACCCGGCAAGGTGGAGGAAGACGAGGATTGGGGCGAACTTGCCGGCGAGGATCTCGACGGCAGCTTCGAAGAGCTATTCGATCAGTCGCTTGAGGATGCGGAGGAAGACGAACATGCTCAACCTTCCGTGCCTCCGGAACTGGAAAGCCAGTTGAACCACCTGCTTGCGGGCCTTGGAACGTCTGAGCGGACCAAAGCTGCCATCACGGCTAAAACGGATGGCGCAGCCAAAAATACGGATGCCGACCGCGATGCTTCGCAAGAAGCCGCGGTGGAACCGGATGAAGAATCGTCGGCTGAATTGGACGAAATGCACCTTGCCGATGACACGGAACTTGCCGCTCGCCGCGATGATGACGCGGGCGAGGATGATGTTTCCGGCGAAATCGAACCGCCCGAAGAGGGCCGGAGCGCAAATGGCCACGACGACGATCCGCTCGCCAAACTGATCGCCATGGTCGGGGACGACCGAAAATCCCCAGGGACTGAAACCGATGACGACGAGGACGGTGACACCGCGCCCGACATCGAAACGGCCGACATCGTCGACGAGCCGGTGCCGGTGGAGGACGATCTGGACATTCCGGATGTCTCGTTCGAAAACGACATTCCCAGCGCGCCGGATTTCGACGATTTGGATGCAGAATTTTCTCAAGCATTCAATAAGTTGACAGAATATGATAAAGTTCTAGATTCAGAGCGTCCGGCAGCGCGGTTTTCGGCGGAAAAAGCAGTCGAACCGCACCTTGGCGAAAAACTGGACAGTATTTTTGCCGAGATGAGCCAAACCGCTAGCGCGGCCAGCATCGCCGCTGCGTCCCGGGCGCGCGAATTCGAACCCTCGACCGGCTCGGAGAGGAATTGGCTCGATGACTTTCCCGACGATGGTTCCGATCCGGGTCCGGTGCGTTCGGTAGATTCATCTGCGACGGCGCAGGAAGATGACGGCGGCGGTCGCGGACGGGGCATCCTCATCGCCATGATCGTTGCCGCAATTGCGGTGGCCGGCGGCATTGGCGCCTTTGCATTGTCTTTCGGCGGTGGTGATGAAACGAGCGGTCCGGCGCTGGTCAAGGCCGATGACGGGCCGGTGAAGGTGAAACCCAAGGATCCCGGCGGAAAAACCGTGCCGAACGAAGACAAAAAGGTTTACGAACGGGTTGCCGGTAGCGAACAGGCTGAAACGCCGACCCAGGAAAAACTGATTTCGACGAAGGAAGAACCGGTCGATGTGGCGGCAAAGGCGCCCGAACCGCGCGTCATCGTTCCCAATCCGGTTGAACCGGTAGAACCTGCAGAACCGGTTCCCGCCGAAAAGAATGACGATCGCATAGTGCCGGAAGCGGAAGCGACGGATACAGGAACGCCGGCCGAGGTTGTTGCTGTCAAACCGCGCCGCGTAAAGACTTTGATTGTAAAGCCTGACGGCACATTGGTGGCGCGCGAAGAACCCGAGCCGGACGTTGCAAACGAATTGCGCGCGGCCGTACCCGATGCGCCGGAAGCGATGACTGCCAAAGAGCAAACGGACGCCGCCGCTGAAACGGCTGAAGAGACCGCCCGCCCGGCCGAGGTCGCTGCCGTGAATAGTCAGCAGACCGGGGCCGAGGAGCGTGAAGTGGCCTTCCAGCCGCCCGCCGGCGAGGAAGCGGTCGCTGTCGATGGTGGCGAAAATCCTGCCGGCGATGGCGTTGTGGTCGAGGGCATTCCGCTACCCACACCCGCGCCGCGTGCGGAAATGGAAGCGGCAATGGCGGCGGCTGCCGCAGAGGCGGACACCATCCGCAACCAGCCCGCCGAATCCGAACTGAAGCCCGCGGAAGCAACCGCGCCCGAGAAACCGGAAACGGTGACGGCTGCTGCCGAACCCGCCCCCGCCGTCGCCTCCGAGTGGTGGGTGCAGATTTCCTCGCAGCCGAGCCGCGAGAGCGCCCAGGCGAGCTATGCCGAACTTGCAAGCCGCTACGGCTCGATCATTGGCGGGCGCGGCGTGAACATCGTTCGCGCCGACATCGAGGGCAAGGGCATTTACTACCGCGTGCGCATCGCCGGGGGATCGCGTAGCGAGGCGACCGAACTTTGCAGTCGCCTGAAAGACGCCGGCGCGGGCTGTTTCATCGCCCGGTAGCCCATTTCGCCGGACCCGATCGCGCCGTTCCGCCGCCTGATCGCTGCGCGGAACGGTATCGATGTTGTTTCTGAACCGTCATGAATGCTGCGCTTGGCGCATCTAAACGCTATGGTTCGGTCATGAGCGAATCAAAAGCAATGATACTCGGTGCGGCCGGAACGGCGTTGACCGCCGACGAAACCGCATTCTTCCGGTCCGAACGCCCCTGGGGGTTCATCCTGTTTGCCCGCAACATCGCCGAGGCCCGGCAGGTTCGCGAACTGTGCGCGGCGATGCGCGAGTGCGTCGGCAGGCCGGATGCGCCTGTTTTCATCGATCAGGAAGGCGGGCGTGTGCAGCGGTTGCGCCCGCCGCTGGCGCCGAATTATCCGGATGGCGCAACGATCGGTTCGCTGTTTCGCAAAGACCCTGAGGCGGGTCTTTGGGCGGCCTGGGCGATGTCGCGCCTGCACGCATTCGATCTCTTGAAGCTCGGCATCACCGCGGACTGCCTGCCGGTGCTCGACGTGCCGGCGCCAGGCGCGAGCGACGTGATCGGCGACCGCGCCTACGGACACGACGCCGACAGCGTCAGCCGCGTTGGCAGGGCGGCAATGGAAGGGCTGATGGCCGGCGGCGTGCTGCCTGTAATGAAGCACATTCCGGGCCACGGGCGCTCCACGGTAGACAGCCATCTTGATCTTCCGGTCGTCGATGCGCCGATCGATGTGCTGCGCCAGGTCGATTTCGTGCCGTTCAGGGCGATGAACGACTGCCCGATGGCAATGACGGCGCATATCGTCTACAGCGCCATCGATCCCGGCAATCCGGCCACGACCTCGACAAGGCTGATTTCCGACATCATTCGCGGCGAAATAGGCTTCGACGGCCTTTTGATGAGCGATGACGTTTCGATGAAAGCACTTTCTGGGGATTTCACCGCCCGCACGGATGCAATTTTCGCGGCGGGATGCGATGTGGTTCTGCATTGCAATGGCGTGATGGACGAAATGGTGCCTGTTGCTTCGCGAACCCCCGTTCTCGCCGGAAAGCCGGAACTGAGGGCTCGCTCCGTGCTCGAACGCAGGGTCGCGGGCGAAGACGGCGCGGACGAGGCGGCCATCAGGTCGCAATTCGAGGAGATGGTCCGGACTGCTGCGTAGACGGCAGCGCTCCGATACGAGGAAGATGGTGCGGAATTGAGCGCGCAACAGCAAAAGAACAGCCACGCTGCGCCCATGGACCGGCTTTGGACGGAGCCCGTCCGGGCCGATGCATTCGACGGTGACGCGCTGGTTGTCGACGTCGACGGCTTCGAGGGCCCGCTCGATCTGCTGCTGCATCTGGCGCGGACGCAAAAAGTCGATCTCGCCCGAATTTCGGTGCTGGCGCTGACGGAACAGTATTTGGCCTTCATAGAAAAGGCTCGCGCGCTGAAACTCGAGATTGCGGCCGACTACCTTGTCATGGCCGCATGGCTTGCCTACCTCAAATCCAGGCTGCTGATCCCGCAGAAACCCGGCGAAGACGAGCAGACCGGCGAGGAAATGGCGGCGATCCTGCAATTCCGCCTGCAACGCCTGGAAGCCATGCGCGAAGCCGGCGCCAAGCTGGTCAATCGCAACCGTCTCGGACGCGACGTGTTCGCGCGCGGCATGCCGGAAATGGTGATCGTCGACCGGCGCAGCCAGTTCGAGGCGTCGCTGTACGATCTCCTGACCGCCTATGCATCGCAGCGCCAGCGCAACGCGATAACCTCGGTGCAAATAGCCGAGCGTCATGTCTGGTCGCTCAAGGATGCGCGCGAACGGCTGATCGCCATGCTGGGCGCGACGCCGGAATGGACCGCGCTCGACCGCTATCTGATCGAATATCTCGCGCTGCCCGAACAGCGCGCAACCGCAATCGCCAGTTCTTTTGCGGCAAGTCTGGAACTGGTTCGCGAAGGCGCTGTGGAGCTGTCGCAAAGCGAGCCCTTCGCAACATTGTACCTGCGTTCGACGCCGGCGGAGCGGCGAATGCGGGTTGAAAACGGGGAGAAGACACATGGATGACAGCGGACAATCGGCGGTCGTTCCCTTTGGCGAGGACGCTGAACAGCCCGACAGCGCCGGACTGGACAATCCAGCGCGCCGGCTGCAACTGGCAGAGGCGGCGCGGATGGTCGAAGCAATCATTTTCGCCTCGGCCGAGCCTGTGAGCGAAAAGGCGCTGGAGGGAAGGCTGCCGGAAGATACCGACATTCCTGCCGCGCTCGCCGAACTGCGGGAAATTTACGAGAAGAGGGGAGTCAACCTCGTTCGTGTCGGCGATGCCTGGGCTTTCCGGACAGCGGGTGATCTTTCCTTTTTGATGAGCCGGGACGCGGTTGTTCAGAAGAAACTGTCGCGGGCGGCACTCGAGGTTCTTGCGACGATAGCCTACCATCAGCCCGTCACCCGCGCGGAAATAGAAGATGTGCGCGGGGTAGAGACTTCGAAGGGCACGCTTGATTTGCTGATGGAGACCGAATGGGTGCGCATGCGCGGCAGGCGCCGATCACCCGGCCGCCCGGTGACCTATGGCACGACCGCGGCGTTTCTCGATCATTTTGGCCTTGAGGAACTTCGCGATTTGCCCGGCCTCGACGAGTTGAAAGGCGCTGGATTGCTCTCTACCCGCATGCCGACCAACTTCTCGATGCCGCTGCCGCCGCTCGATCAGGACGAACTGACCGAGGATGAAGATCCGCTGACCGACATCGATCTGGAAGAACTCGGACTGTTGACACCCGGCGGCGCTAATGATTGACCAAGGCCGCCCCGGACAGGGGCTGCCGGGTTAGTCGTTGGCTGGAGCCTTCCGATTTGAAATCGCAAACGCAGACAATCGTTGTGCCCGCTGGCGTAAGCTTCGCGGCGGAACTGGCGTTTGAGAATATCAACCATGCCTATCCCGACGGCGCCGAAACGCTGCGCAACATTAATCTGACCGTCAAGCCGGGCGAGGTGCTTTGCCTGCTCGGGCCTTCGGGTTCGGGCAAGACGACATTGCTCAGAATTGCAGCGGGCATCGAACCCCAGACATCGGGCCGCGTTCTGATGAACGGGCGTGAAATTGCCGGGCCCTCGGTGTTTCTGCCGCCGGAAAAACGGTCGATCGGGCTGGTATTCCAGGATTTCGCCCTGTTTCCGCATCTGACAATCCTGGAAAACGTTTGCTTCGGCCTGACGGCGCTGACCAGCGGAGAAGCGGCGCGCGAGGCAATGATTGCGCTGTCGCGCGTCGGGCTGGCGGACTATGCATCCTCCTATCCGCATGTGCTGTCGGGCGGCGAACAGCAGCGCGTGGCGCTGGCGCGGGCAATCGCGCCCAGGCCTGCGGTACTGCTGATGGACGAGCCGTTTTCCGGCCTCGATTCAAGACTGAAGGACAGTGTTCGCGCCGAAACTCTGGCGATCCTGCGTCAAAGCAGGGCAACGTCCGTGATTGTAACCCATGACGCGGAGGAAGCGATGCGCCTGGGCGACCGTATTGCGTTGCTGCGTAACGGAGAGGTCATTCAAGCGGGTTCGGGCGATGAACTCTACCACCAGCCGAAAGACTTGTTCGTGGCCGGCTTCTTTTCGGAACTGAACACTATGGACGCCGATATATCGCAGGGCCGGGCCGAAACGCCGCTGGGCACCTTTGACGCGGGCGGACTTGCCGACGGCACTGCGGCTACGGTCGCGATCAGGCTTGCGGGCATCGAGATCGACACATTCGGCGGCGGAATCGAGGCGAGGGTGCTGTCGCGGCGCTTCCTCGGCGTCGTCGAGATGGTCGAACTGGCGGTGGCAGGCCTCGACAAACCCGTTCGCGCACGCTTGCGCTGCGGAACTTTGGACATCAATTCGGCCGATATTCGCCTTTCAATTCGCCCTTCAGACGTACTAGTGTTTGAAAGAGGGCGCGAAAGCGCATAGATCACACCAAAGAGAAACAAATTCGAAGAGGCAAATATGGGCAGTTTTTCAATCTGGCATTGGCTGATCGTGCTGGTGGTCGTGCTCCTGCTGTTCGGCCGGGGCAAAATTCCGGAGCTGATGGGCGATGTCGCCAAGGGCATCAAGAGTTTCAAGAAGGGCATGAGCGAGGAAGAGGCCGCGGCAGCAGAAGAATCCTCCAAGACCGTTGAACATCGTTCCGATGAGACCGTCAAAGCGGCGAAGGAAAAGGCAAGCAAGTCCTGAACGCTGATACGTTCTCGGTTTGCCTGCCGAGGCGGTATTAGCTCAGCCTTTGCTGTCCGGAATGGCGCAACATGCTTTTTGACATCGGTTGGCCCGAACTGCTGGTCATTGCAATCGTGCTTGTGGTCGTCGTCGGCCCCAAGGACCTTCCGCGCATGCTGAGGACGTTTGGCAAGACTACCAACAAGCTGCGTTCGATGGCTGGCGATTTTCGCCGCCAGTTCGACGATGCGTTGAAGGAAGCGGAGCTCGATGAGGTCAAGGAACTCGTCAAGGACGCAAAAAAACTCGATCCCACCGCCGAAATCAAAAAACAGCTGTCGCCAATGCAGTTGGCGGGCGAGCAAATCAAATCCGGACTGGATGCGGCGATAAAGCCGACACCCAAGGCTGAAGCCGCCCCGGCCGCAGCCGGCGAAGCCGCTGCTAAACCGGCCGCTGCAAAACCGGATGCCGCTGTGGAGCCGGCAACACCCGCCGCCGCGAAGAAAACGGCGGCCAGGAAACCCGCCGCCCGCAAGGCACCGGCAAAGTCTGCAGGCAAGAAATCGACGGGAGCAGCCAGTTGACCGCCGAAGACGACGAAATCGAACAATCCTCAGCGCCGCTGATCGAGCATCTGATAGAACTGCGCCGCCGCCTCATGTGGTCCATCGCGGGGTTTCTCGTCGCTTTCCTGGTCTGTTTCTTTTTCGCGAAGCAGATTTTCAACCTGCTGGTCATTCCGTTCACCTGGGCGGTCGGCTGGGCGGGCCTCGATCAGCAAAAGGTCGAGCTGATCTATACCGCGCCGCAGGAATTCTTTTTCACTCAGATCAAGATTGGGATGTTCGGCGGGCTGGTGCTCGCCTTTCCGGTGATCGCGGGGCAGATATACAAGTTTGTCGCCCCCGGTCTCTACCGGAACGAACGAGCCGCTTTCCTGCCGTTCCTGATCGCCTCTCCGATCCTGTTCCTCATCGGCGGCGGGCTGGTGTATTTCTTCTTTACGCCGATGGTGATGTGGTTCTTCCTGTCCATGCAGCAGGTCGGACCGGATAACGAGATACAGATTTCACTGCTACCCAAGGTCTCCGAATATCTCGGGCTGATCATGACCTTGATTTTCTCCTTCGGCCTCGTCTTCCAGCTTCCCGTTGTCACCACCCTGATGGCGCGCGTGGGCCTGCTCACTTCCGATGGGCTGAAAGACAAGCGCAAATACGCCATCGTTGCCGCCTTCGTGGTCGCCGCCGTGCTTACCCCGCCCGATCCGGTCAGTCAGCTCGGTTTGGCGCTCCCGACCATTCTTCTCTACGAATTGTCGATCTGGACGGCGAGAATGGTCGAGAAAAAGCGCGAGCAAGCGCTTGCGGAAGCTGACGGCGCGAGTAAAACAGCGCCGGGGTCCGGATCGACCGGAGAAGCCTCGACAGGCTGAACCAACCCCATCCAACCCGCCGGATTCCGGCGAATTGTCATCATTTCCTGGCCTGGAAGTCACCCATGCTCGATATCAAATGGATTCGCGAAAACGGCAGCGCGCTCGACGCCGCGTTGAAAAACCGGGGCGCAGAACCAGCTTCCGCCAGGCTGATCGAGCTCGACGAAGCGCGCCGTGCCCACCTCGGCAAGCTCCAGGAAGCGCAGGAGCGCCGCAATTCCGCCTCCAAGGAAATCGGCAATGCGATGCGCAGCGGCGACAAGGCGCTGGCCGAGAAGCTGAAGGCGGAGATCGCCGAGATCAAGGAATTCGTCCAGACCGGCGAAGACAAGGCGCGCGATCTGGACAAGGCATTGAACGACGCGCTCGCGGTTATCCCGAACGTTCCGCTCGATGACGTGCCGGTCGGCGAAAACGAGGAAGCCAATGTCGAAATTCGCCGCACCGGCAAGCCGCGCAAGTTCGGTTTTACGCCGAAACAGCATTTCGAGCTCGGCGAGATGCTGGGCCAGATGGATTTCGAGACGGCGGCGAAGTTGTCGGGCGCCCGCTTCACAGTGCTGAAAGGAGGGCTGGCGCGTCTCGAACGCGCGCTCGGCCAGTTCATGCTCGACCTGCACACGACCGAGCACGGCTACACGGAAGTGCAGCCGCCGCTGCTGGTCAACGATGCGGCGGCATACGGTACCGATAAACTGCCCAAATTCGGCGGTGATCTTTTTCGAACGACCGACGGCCGCTGGCTGATCCCGACCGCCGAAGTGCCGCTGACATACATGGTCGCTGACGATATCACCGACGCCGCATCGCTTCCGCTGCGCTTCACCGCGCTGACCGCCTGTTTCCGCTCGGAAGCGGGTTCAGCCGGCAAGGACACGCGCGGCTATCTGCGCCAGCACCAGTTCTACAAGGTCGAGCTGGTTTCGGTCACCAGCCAGGAAACCTCGCTCGACGAGCACGAGCGCATGACGGCCTGCGCCGAAAACGTGTTGAAGAAGCTCGACTTGCCGTTTCGCACCGTCGTCTTGTCGACCGGCGACATGGGCTTCGGCGCGCGCAAGACTTATGATATCGAGGTCTGGCTGCCGGGGCAGGGCGCCTTCCGCGAAATATCGTCCTGCTCGGTCTGCGGCGATTTCCAGGCGCGCCGCATGAATGCGCGATACCGCGCGGAAGGCGAGAAACAGACCCGCTTCGTCCATACCCTGAACGGTTCGGGCGTGGCGGTCGGCCGCGCACTGATCGCAGTCATGGAAAACTACCAGAACGAGGACGGTTCGATTACCGTGCCCGAAGTTCTCCGCCCCTATATGGGTGGAATGGAACAGATAACCGCTTAGAAGGGGCTGCAGGTGCGCATTCTCCTCACCAACGATGATGGCATTCACGCGGAGGGCCTTGCCGTGCTCGAACGCGTGGCGCGCACGCTTTCGGACGACGTTTGGATCGTCGCCCCCGAAGCCGACCAGTCCGGCCTCGCCCATTCGCTGTCGCTGTCCGAGCCGCTTAGGCTGCGCGAGGTGGGCGAAAAGCACTTTGCGCTGCGCGGCACCCCGACCGATTGCGTCATCATGGCGGCGCGGAAAATCATGCCCGAACCGCCGGACCTGGTACTTTCAGGCGTAAATTCAGGCGCCAATATCGCCGATGACGTCACCTATTCCGGCACCATCGCAGGCGCGATGGAAGGCACGCTGATCGGCTGCCGGTCGATCGCGATCAGCCAGGCTTACAATTTCGACGGTACACGCACGGTGCCATGGGAAGTGACCGAAACCCACGGACCGGAACTGCTGAGGAAACTTGTCGGCATCGATCTGCCCGCCGGCACTTTTCTCAATGTCAACTTTCCGAATTGCCGGCCCGAGGAGGTTGAAGGCGCTGTCGTCGCCTCGCAGGGAAAGCTCGTCCACGGGCTCTGGATCGACGAACGTGCCGACGGGCGCGGTTTCCCCTATTATTGGCTGAGATTCGGCCGAAAACCGGCCGAATATGTAAACGGCACCGACCTTACCGCACTGAAGAACAACAACATCGCGGTGACGCCGTTGAAACTCGACCTGACCGCCCACGAGGTCATCGAACGGGTTGGAGAGGCTTTGCGATGAAAGCAGGTGATTCCGGGCGCGAGGGTTTGGCGGCGTTCGTGCTGCGCGCCCGCGCGAGAGGTATCTCCGACAACGGTTTGTTCGGTGCGATTGAATCCGTGCCGCGGGCCGATTTCGTGCCCGGTGAATATGCCGATGTGATCTGGAGCTCCCAGTCGATCCCCATTCCCTGTGGCGAGTCGATCGAAGGTATCGATCTGCAGGCGAAAGTACTGAGTTCGCTGGAGATTGTCGCCGGTCAGCGGGTGCTGGAAATCGGCACCGGTAGCGACTTTACCGCGGCGGTGATGGCGCGTATGGGCGCAAAGGTGAAGTCGGT
>JBFIBB010000035.1:0-20207 GCA_041582695.1 Rhizobiaceae bacterium | reverse complement strand
GCGCCTTTGCGGCGACTTGGCCTTTCTGCATTGCGCATTTCTCCTGAAAAAGGTTTTTCCGGACGCAACCATAGCCGAATACCATTCAACCGGAAGTCCTGCATGGATTGACAGATCGTTCAGGGTCAGGCGGCTTCGGCGTCCGAGGCTCCACCCTGTCGGGTGAGCAGGTACGCCTCGCCGCAGGCCTTGGCGAGTTCGCGGACCTTCAGGATATAGCTCTGGCGTTCGGTGACGGAGATGACTCCCCTGGCGTCGAGCAGGTTGAAGACGTGGCTTGCCTTGATGCACTGATCATAGGCGGGCAGTACGCACCGGTGCAGCGCTCCGTCCGCATTTGGTGCTCCCGCCAACAGCAGCGCCCGGCATTCGGCCTCGGCATCCTCGAAGTGCTTCAGCAACATCGAAGTATCTGCAAGTTCGAAGTTGTAGCGCGAATATTCCTGTTCAGCCTGTAGGAAAACCTCCCCATAGGTGACCTTGTCCTCGCCCTCGCCGCCGTTGAAGTTGAGATCATAGACATTGTCGACGCCCTGCACATACATGGCTAGGCGTTCGAGACCATAGGTCAGTTCGCCGGAAACGGGAGCGCATTCAATGCCGCAGACCTGCTGGAAATAGGTGAACTGCGAAACTTCCATGCCGTCACACCAGCATTCCCAACCAAGGCCCCATGCGCCAAGCGTCGGGCTCTCCCAGTCGTCCTCGACAAAGCGGATGTCGTGCAGCAGCGGGTCTATGCCGATCGCTTCCAGCGAGCCGAGATAAAGCTCTTGCAGGTCTGGTGGATTGGGTTTGAGGATCACCTGATACTGATAATAATGCTGCATACGGTTCGGATTTTCACCGTAACGGCCATCCTTGGGCCGGCGGGATGGCTGCACATAGGCCGCCTTCCACGGTTTCGGACCCAGCGAACGCAAGGTGGTCGCCGGATGAAACGTGCCGGCGCCGACTTCCATGTCGTAGGGTTGCAATATCACGCAGCCCTGACGCGCCCAGTATTGGTTGAGCGTGAGGATCAGGCCCTGAAACGAGCTTTTCGGATCAAGATTGGCGGGCTTTTCGTCGGACACGGCAAGGCACCTGATTGGCAGTCGAAACTGGCGGTCGAGTGCCACGGCTGGCGGGCCGGGTCAAGGCTGAAGCAGTCCATCGCGAAATGGTGCGGAGAACCGGGACCAGTCTGAGCCGGGGTGCGGCGGGGCTCATTTCGGTCCCGGTTCTCTCGCAAGCTCTTCCCGGTCTTGAGAGGGGCGGGGAACCCGGGAAGACACCGTCGGGCTACTGAGTTCGGGGAGGGAAGCCTGACGGGATTTGATATCCGGATCCTAGTGAAATCGACACCGATCCGGTGTGACTGAGGTCACAGCAACTGCAACTGCCGGCTTTCCTGTCCCGGCGGCACGAACAGGTCGGTGCGCAGGGCCAGCTTTTTCGTGTTCAGGCCCAAGCGCCTTGCCGCGATCTCGAAGCGGCGGCCGAGTTGCCATGCATAGGGTCCCGCACCGCGCATGCGCTTTCCGAATTCCGCATCGTAGTCCTTGCCGCCGCGCATCGAGCGGATAAGCGACAGGACATGACGGTAGCGATCCGGATGCTGCCGCAGCAGCCATTCCTTGAACACCGGGCTTACCTCCAGCGGCAGGCGCAGCAGGATGTAACCGGCTTCGCTCGCTCCCGCCGCCCGCGCCGAGTCAAGGATGCGCTCAAGCTCGCTGTCGTTCAGGCCGGGAATCATCGGGGCCGCCATCACGGATACGGGTATTCCGGCATCGCTCAGTTGCCGCATCGCCTCCAGCCGCCTGGACGGGGTGGCGGCGCGCGGCTCCATGCCGCGCGACAGCTTGCGGTCGAGCGATGTGACCGACAGGGCGACCTTGACCAGGCCGCGAGCGGCCATGCGCGAGAGAATGTCGATGTCGCGAACCACCAGCGCCGATTTGGTGACGATGCCTACCGGATGGTTGCAGGCATCCAGCACTTCCAGAAGCTCGCGCATGATGCGCCACGTTTTTTCGATCGGCTGGTAGGGATCCGTATTGGTGCCGATGGCGATCGTCGCTGGCTTGTATCCCTCGCGGCCCAGTTCACGCTTCAAGAGCTTTGCCGCATCCGGCTTGGCAAACAGCTTCGATTCGAAATCCAATCCCGCCGAAAGGCCCATGAAGGCATGGGTCGGACGGGCGAAGCAATAGACGCAGCCATGTTCGCAGCCACGATAAGGGTTGATCGACCGGTCGAAGGAAATGTCGGGAGACGTGTTGCGCGTGATGATGGAACGCGGGCGCTCGACCTGGACTTCGGTCTTGAACGGCGGCAAATCCTCGAAAGTATTCCAGCCGTCGTCGAACACATGCCTTGCCTGGCGTTCGAACCGGCCGGCCGGATTGATGGCCGAGGCCCTGCCCCGCCTTCTTTCCGTTGCGACGCGGAGGCCGCTGGCGTCAATGATTCCGTTTGCCATTTCGGCGGGCCGTAGCCGCAAAGCGCCGGAGCCATCCGCGCCGTGACCGCGGAACGCTTCGCCATCCGCCAGATTGATTGCTTCCATTGCCGTTCTCCCGGTCCGGCTGCGTTTTCAGGCGCCGCCGCTTGATGAAACTATTCCTATCCACCAAATGAGAACAAAGCAAGAACTTTTTTGCCCATGTCCCTGGGCGATGCGGTTCGATAGGCTGTGAGCAACTGCCAGCCGGCGTATGAATGCAACCGGTTAGCAATTATCCTGCGTGTCATGAGTCACGATCCATACGCCGATCCGGTGCGCCATGCGCGCGCCTCCGGATTTTTCTACCTGCTGATCATCGCGTGCGGTGTCTGGAGCGAAGGTTTCGCCCGCGGCTCACTGGTGGTTCCCGGCGATGCCGCGGCGACGGCAGCCAATATCGCGGCGGCGCCAGCCCTGCTTCGCATGTCATTTGCCGCCGACACGGTAATGGCGCTCAGCGATGTCGCCGTCGGCATTCTGCTGTTTGTCCTGCTGGCGCCCGTCAACCGTACACTGGCGCTGGTGGCGACCGCCATGCGCCTGACACAGGCTGCCGTGCTCACAATGAACCTGAACGATCAGAATACGGCGCTTATGCTATTGACGGGCGCGACCGAACTTGATTCCGGGCTGGCTGCTCAGTTTGCCCTGCTGCTCATGAACGCACAGAGTCACGGTTACGATCTCGGTCTCGTTTTTTTCGGCGTCAACTGCGTGCTAACCGGCCTTCTGGTCGTGCGCTCGAAGTTCTTGCCCAGATGGCTGGGCTATGCGCTTGTTGCAGCGGGATTCGTCTATCTGGCTGGAAGCGGACTGCGATTTCTGGCTCCCGACCTGCATTCCGGTTTTCAGGGCGCTTATGCCGTTCCTGTGCTAGCGGAAACCGCCTTCGCGCTTTGGCTCATCGTAAGGGGCGTCGATGCGAATGCATGGCGAAAGGCGTGACGGGTCAGCCTGCGCCTCGCCGCAGATGTTCGTCGAGCCGGGGCATGATCTCCACGAAATTGCACGGCATGTGCCGGTAGTCGAGCTGCGCTTTCAGAATGCCGTCCCAGGCGTCCTTGCAGGCGCCGGGCGAACCGGGCAGGACGAATACATAGGTGGCGTTGACGACGCCACCGGTGGCGCGGGACTGGATCGTTGAAGTACCGATCTTGTCGTATGATATACGGTGAAACACCTCGGAGAAACCGTCCATCTTCTTTTCGAACAGCGGTTCGATCGCCTCGGGTGTCACGTCCCGACCGGTAAAACCGGTGCCGCCGGTTGTTATGATAACGTCGACTTGTTTGTCGCGGCTCCAGCCGGTCACCGTGGCGCGGATTTGCTCCACATCGTCGCGAACGATGGCGCGGTAGGCAAGCCGGTGCCCGGCTTCCTCGATGCGTTGGACGAGCGTGTTTCCCGATTTGTCGTCGTCGAGCGTGCGTGTGTCCGACACGGTCAGAACGGCTATTCCGACAGGTATGAATTCGCGTTTCGTCGCAGCGCCATGCGCCATTACCGAGCCTCCTGCCGGTCGGGATCGGAACCGCCGGTCTCAACCGCTTTTACAAACCAATCCGGTCTTTGCATAGCGATCGCGCTTTCGGCTTCCAAGGTGACGGCGCGGCTCGCGAACAAGCCAAAAACGGTAGCGCCCGAACCGGACATACGGGCGAAACGCGCACCGGCCGATTGCAGCGAAGTCAACGCTTCGCCGATTTCGGGCGCCAGTCGCATCGCGGGCGGCTGAAGATCGTTTCTCGTCTTGCCGAGCCAGCCGGCAATCCCATGCGCCGAGCGTATAGCGGGCAGCAGCGCAAGCGGGGCGTTGTTCTTGTGCTCAAGTCCGTTGAATACTTCAACCGTAGGAACGGCCACACCTGGATTGACCAATAGCAGGTGCAACATCGGAAACCCGTCCAGGATCTCCAGTTCGTCGCCAATGCCACGGGCGATCAACGGCATACCGGTCAGGCACATTGGAATATCCGCGCCAAGCGACAGGGCGATGCCGGCTAGTTCGCCTTCTCCGGCCTTGATCGACCAGAGATCGGCGAGAATTTTCAGCGTCGCAGCCGCGTCGCTGGAACCGCCGCCTATGCCCGAGGCCACCGGCAGATGCTTTTCCAGCGAGATGGACACAGGCCCGCAGTCGCACCTGCCGTCGAACGCGGCCCGCAGCGCGTCACGCGCCAGTGTTACGAGATTCGCCGCAACGGAACCGGGTCCGTCGCCACCCAATGCGCCAGAATATGGCCCGCTCACGCGAAATTCGTCCACCGGGGAAGGCGCGATCACAATCCGGTCGCCGAAACCGGTGAATACGCAAAGCGTTTCGAGAAGATGATAGCCGTCCGGACGCTGTCCGGTGACATGCAGCGCGAGGTTGATCTTGGCCGGAGCGACCGCGCTCAGCATAGCTTGTCTTCCGCCCTCAACCCGGTCACTCAGCGCAGCGTCCATCAATCCTTCTGGACGTGATACTCGCCAGTCTCGGGATCCTCGACCAGTGTGCCCTGCGCCCTGTTGGCCGCCTCGTTTTCGGCCCGCCTGACGCGTTTGTGCACGCGTTCGGCCTCGCGCACGAACGCCTTGTAACCGATCCAGCCGAGAACGGCGGCGGCGGCGAAAACGAGAAGTTGCGGCATGGTCAGCTTCCTTTCACAGCGTGTCGACCGACCGGTATCAGTTTATAATCCGAACCGGCCCCACAATGCACGTTCCTCGAGCGCCTGCGCAACGCCGGCGGCTGCGCTTTCGGCTATTTGAGGTCCGAGCCTGCCCGAAACGCCGAGCCGACGGCCAAACAGGCTTCGCGGCGGCACGATCAGACGCATGCGGGTTTTCGGACCGTATCTTTCTTTCAAAACGCTGCGCAAATCACCGATCGCGTCGACCAGACCGAGATCCCTCGCCCGCGCCCCGGCCCAGAACGCGCCGGTGAACAGGTCGGGATCATCGGCGAGCTTGCCGCCGCGCCGCTGTTTGACCAGATCGATGAACACCTCGTGTATCTGAAGCTGTATCGCCTTCAGCTTTTCGACATCGGCCTTCTTTTCGCTTTGGAACGGATCGAGTATCGCCTTGTTCTTGCCAGCCGTGTGCACGCGGCGTTCGACGCCGATTTTCTTGATCATTTCCTGAAAGCCGAATGAGGCGGAAACGACACCGATGGAGCCGACAATGGATGACGGATCGACGAAAATCTCGTCACCGGCGACCGCGATCATGTAGCCCCCGGAGGCTGCAACGTCCTCGACGAAGACCAGTACCTTCTTGTTCTTTTCTTCGGCCAGGGAACGGATACGCTGATGGATCAGCCGCGACTGGACAGCCGAACCGCCCGGCGAATTGATGGCGATGGCTACTGCCGGCGCACGCTTGTCGGCGAATGCCTTTTCCAGAATCGATGCGACCGCGGCGATCGACAATGTCGGCCGAAACTGTCCGCCCGTGGCCATGATCGCGCCCTGGAGACGCACGACCGGAATGGTCACTGCGTCGGAACGCATCGATTTTGGCAGCAGGCGTTCGAGATACTGTCTCAATCCGGATCCTCCATTTCGATTTTTAGTACCATGTAGGTTGAAGTTCTGCCTGCACAATATCCAGAACTTCGGCGATCAGTCGCCAAACAGCGTTGCAAGGCCGTTGCATACCGCGTCCGTGTCGGCAGTAAACTCGCGACTGTTCAGGTTGTGCAGTATCAGCGGCGGATGGACCGAGAGCGCTGCGCGCGAGCCGCGTATGCCGCGCAACACGATACGGATGGCGTTCTTGCCGGGATCGGGCTGAATGGCCTTCAGTTCCAGACGGCCGAACCGGTTCGCGCAGGATTCGAGAATTGTGCAGAGAGAGGCTGGCCTGGCAATCAGCGCCATACCTCCACCAGGTTTCACGATAGCCGAAGCGGTACGAAGCCAGGATTCGATCATGCCATCGCCCATAACGTGGGCATCGCGTTTCAGCGCATCGGGCGACTGCCGGTCGGCTGCCTCATTGAAGGGCGGGTTCATGATCGCAAAGTCGAAGGAGCGATCTGCGAGGCCGGCCTGCCGCCGGGCTTTTCCAGTTAGCGAGACGTCGGCTTCGATAACGGTAATGCGTTCGCCAATGATCGCGTTCCGGTCGAGCTCCCGGCTTTGGCGAGCAAAATCCACCATCACCGCGTCGCGTTCGACCAGCGTCACGCGCGCTCCAGCGCAGCGGGCGGCAAGGGCGAAACCGGCAGCGCCGGCGCCAGCACCCAGATCTGCCGCGTCGCCAGAAAACCCTGACGGCACAGCGGCCGCCAGCACCATTGCGTCCATGCCGGCCCGATGCCCACGCCCGGCGGGCTGCACAAGCCAGAAATTTCCGCGATGAAAAGCATCCATTGTGGCGGCGGTTTTGTTTTTGAGACTCATTGCCGGCCTGTTCGCAGCGTCATTTGCCGCGCAACTCGTGCGCCATGCCCGCATCAGTGAGCAGCCGGCGCGCTGCAGCCTCGTCTTCTTCTACGACCATGACCCTTCGTGCGAGGATGCCGATCGATCCCTCGGCAATACTCATGTTCTGGTCGGCAACGAAGTAGCCGATGCCGGCATCGCGCATCAGTGCCTCGACATAGGAGATGAGAACCGCGTTGTTGGTGCGAATGAGCTCGATCATGCGCCTTAATTACCCCGTGCTGCGCCTTTGTAAAAGTCAACCGGGCGCCTGAAAGGAATATAACGGCGATTAGGGCGTCTTCCGCGCCAATTCGTCGCTTGCGAACAGATGCGCCTGCGCCATAATCCTGATATTGGTTAGTTACCGGCGACCGGGTGATCCGTCCGGTTTTCGGGACTCAATCCCCATGTACGGAGTGGAATGCTGGTGGGTGTCGTCGTTTCCTTTGCCGATGGTTCGCGTGAAAATGCTTCCGTCAAGCCGCTGGTTGATCTGACCGCAGCCGATATGGCTCGGGTCAACGAGTTGATCCTGTCGAAAGCAGGCTCGAATGTCGATCTGATTCCGGAGATCGCAAATCACCTGATTTCGTCCGGTGGCAAGCGGCTGCGCCCGATGATCACACTCGCCGCCGCACAGATGTTCGGGTATGAGGGCGACGGGCATGTGAAGCTGGCGACCAGCGTCGAATTCATGCACACCGCGACCCTGCTTCACGACGATGTGGTGGACGAAAGCGGAATGCGCCGCGGCAGGCAAACGGCGCGGATGATCTGGGGCAATCAGGCCAGCGTCCTTGTCGGCGACTACCTGCTCGGCCAGGCGTTCCGGATGATGGTCGAAGTCGGCTCGCTGGAGGCGCTCGGCATCCTGTCGACGGCTGCGTCGATCATCGCCGAGGGCGAAGTCATGCAGCTTGCAGCAGCCAAGAACCTGGAAACGACCGAAGACGAGTATCTGGCCGTGATCGGCGCCAAGACAGCCGCATTGTTTTCCGCCGCCTCCGAGGTCGGACCGGTGATCGCCAAGGCGTCTAAAAGCGACCGGGCGGCTTTGCGTTCATTCGGAACCAATCTCGGCCTCGCCTTTCAACTTGTCGACGACGCGCTCGATTATGGCGGCAATGCTGGCGACCTGGGCAAGAATGTCGGCGACGATTTCCGTGAAGGAAAAGTCACTTTGCCGGTGGTACTGAGTTATCGGCGCGGCACTGCGGAAGATCGCGAATTCTGGAGACAGGCGATCGAAGCTGGCGCGTCGGACGATGTTGCGCTCGAGAAGGCAATCGGACTGATGTCCCGCACCGGCGCTATTCGCGATACTGTGGGAAGGGCTCGGCATTTTGGCGAAATCGCCAAGGACGCGCTGGCGCCGCTGAAGGATACCGCGCAGAAGCGGGCAATGCTGGAACTCATCGGCTTCTGCATCAGCCGCGTCACGTGAGGTCCCGCACGACGCTCCGCCAAGGATTCGCGCCGTTTGGCAGTACCCTTCGTTAACGCGTGCGCTATATCGTCATCGCGATATTGTCATCAAGCGTACCGTTGTACGATAATCGCAAAAAGGCCATGCTTTGCGGCTTGATTGCGCGAACAAATCACCTGCGGGGCAGGGGAAGGATCGGATGCGGAAAATTCGCAAGCTTTGGCTTGGTGCGGCTTTCGCGGCTTTGTGGCCGGCGTACGCCGGTACGGCTTTCGCCGAAAACAAAGACCTGGACAAGCTGAAGGTCAATTCGTTCGCCGGTGCGTTTCTGGCGGCAAGAACCGCGGAATACGACAACGATCTTGCCGGCACGGTCAAGTTCTACCGTACCGCGCTTTCCTTCGATCCCTCCAACGAAGAGCTTCAGCGCAGCCTGATGCTGGCCCTGATTTCGAACGAAATGTTCGACGACGCCCTGCCGCTCGCCGAAAAACTGAAAGCCGTTCCGGAGATCGAGCGTTTTTCGCGATTGGCGCTGGCGGTCGATTCGTTCCGGCAGAAGAAATACGACGATTCGGAATACTGGCTGCAACTGGCCCTCGAATCCGACCTTGACCGCCTGATAACAGGCGTGATGACCGCGTGGGCCAAACAGGGCCAGGGAAATACCGAGGAAGCGTTTAGCCATCTTAGCAAGCTTGAAGGCCCAGAATGGTTCGATCTGTTCAGGGATTATCACAAGGCGCTGATCGCCGAGCAGGCCGGAATGACCGACCTGGCGCGTGCAGCGTTTGCGGCAACGGTGGCCAACCGTAGCGGCGGGCGTTCTGCGCCAAACACCTATTGGCGGGCGGCGAGCGCCCAGGCGCTGTTTCTTACCAGACAAGGCGACGCGCAGGGAGCGGCCGAGGCGGTCGAAAACGGAGAGCCATTCGCGCCGAGCCGACAACAGCTAAAGGCGCTCCGCGAGGAAACCGCGACGGGAGCGGCGGCAAAACCGCTGGTGAGCGATCCCGGAGACGGCGCTGCGGAGATACTTCTCAATATCGGGGCTGCACTCAATCGCGGCGGGGGCGAGGCATTTGTGCGGCTCTACCTTCAGTATGCGCGGGCGTTGCGGCCGGAAAGCGCAGCGGTCCTGGTGCAGCTTGGACAGCTGTCGGAACAGCTTGGTCGTTCGGAAGAAGCCATCGGATTTTACCGCCGCGTTACCGCCGATTCCCCATTGAAACCGCTTGCCGAGATGCAGCTGGGCCTGAACCTGGCCGATGTCGACAAATATGACGAAGCTGTAAAACATCTCTCGGCTCTGGTTGAGGCAGACCCGGATGACATGCGCGCCTATCTCTCACTTGGCGGCGTGCACGCCACACGCAAGAACTATGCGGCGGCTGCCGAAGTTTACGATCGTGCAATCGAGCGGCTGAATCCGCCCAAACCTGAAGACTGGAATGTCTTCTACCAGCGCGGCATCGCCTACGAGCGTATGAAACAATGGGAAAAGGCCGAGCCGAATTTCCACAAGGCGCTGGAACTGCGCCCGGATCAACCGCAGGTGCTCAATTATCTTGGCTATTCCTGGGTCGACATGAACATGAACCTGAAGGAAGGTCTGGACATGATCGCCCGGGCGGTCGCACTCAGACCCAATGACGGATACATCGTCGACTCGCTTGGCTGGGCGTATTACCGGCTTGGCCGCTTCGAGGACGCCGTGCGCGAACTCGAAAAGGCCGTGTCACTGAAACCCGACGATCCGATACTCAACGATCACCTGGGAGACGCCTATTGGCGGGCGGGCAAGAAACTGCAGGCGGTGTTTCAGTGGAACCACGCCCGCGACATGAAACCAGAGTTGGACGTTTTGGCCGAGGTCGAGCGCAAGCTGGTGGAAGGCCTGCCGCCGATTGAGGTCGAAGACAAGGTGGCGATGGCGCCACGGGTCGTAATTGACGATGGCTCGGCCGCGGACGGGGCTGTTGCCGCCAATGCCCCTAAATCAGCGATATACAAGGTCAAGCGCGGACAGTCGCTGTGGGACATCGCGGATGAGGTACTTGGCGACGGCGAGAGGTTCGAGGAGATTTTGAGGCTGAACCCGGATCTGGCCAACAATCCTGACCGGATCTATCCCGGCCAGGAACTGAATGTGCCCGCCGTGCCGTAACACGCCGCATTCGCTACTCGACAAGAATTCCATATTTCGGTTTCACCGGGCACTGACTTACCTTGCCGAAGCTGATCTCCGAGCATTTAAGCTGAAGCTTGCGCACATCGCGCTCCCACGGATTCTGCTTCTGGCAAAGGCATTTGGACTTCGGCAACCGCAGGGTCTGGCAGCCGGGATCAAAGCAAAGGTAGCCGGTTACATCGTCACGCACGTTCGAATTCCGGTCCGGCCACGATTGCGCGGACGAAGTCGCCGTAGCAGCCAGCGAAATTGTTGACATGCAGAAAACAATGGCGACCGCGGATTTGAAAGCACGCAACCCATTCATGATTGAACTCCTCATTAATATTAGAATACCTGAATGTAGGCTCGGGAAAACGGTGAGCAAGTCTGCAACTGTCAAACTTGCCATGGACGGAAACAAACAACTGTGAAATTTAGGGCTTGAACGTCGACAACCGCTTGAGAACATGAGCCGCAACATGTTGACAGGCCCGGATTTTTGTTTCGAGCAAGAGGCGGAACGAGCCGGGCGCTGGCCCTGCGCCGGCGTCGACGAAGCGGGACGCGGACCTCTGGCCGGTCCGGTGGTGGCGGCGGCGGTTATCCTCGATCCTGCAAATATTCCTGCGGGACTGAATGATTCCAAGCGATTGACCGCAGCCATGCGCGACCGGCTGTTCGATCTCGTCACGGCATCGGCGCTGGCGATATCCGTCGCCTCGGCCAGCGCTGAGGCAATAGACCGTACCGACATCCGGCAGGCGACACTGGATGCGATGCGGCGTGCGGTGAGCGGACTGGCGGCCTGCCCCGCATTCGCGCTGATCGACGGGCGCGACGTGCCCGGTGGTCTGCCCTGCCCTGCGCGAGCCCTGATCAAAGGCGATAGCCGATCGCAATCGATCGCAGCGGCCTCGATAGTCGCCAAGGTCCTGCGCGACCGGATGATGGAACGGGCGGCGATCGCACACCCGGTCTACGCTTTTCACGCTCATGCGGGCTACGGTACGGCGTTGCACCGCAGCGCAATCGGGACACATGGCGGCGTGAGGCGGCTGCACCGGTTTACATTCGCACCGCTCCGCAACCGGAACTGAAACGAAAAACGCCGCCGGTGCCATCGCTCCGGCGGCGTGAACAACTGTTCTGCCCGGGTACTCAGTTCAAGCGGGATTTCACATCCGCGAGGGACTTCTTGAACAGCGACGCGGCGGCCTTGGCGTCGATCTGGCCTTCCAGCAATTTGCCGGCGGCAGCCACGGCGATCTCGACGGCGTTTGAGCGAACCTCGTTGACGGCATCGCGTTCGGCCTGGGCGATTTTCTGCTCGGCCAGCGCCGTACGGCGGGCCACGTAGTCCTCGGTCTTCTGCTTGGCGTCGGATACGATTATCTCGGCCTCGTGTTTGGCCGCGGCGACCATGTCGCTAGCCTCTTTTTCCGCTTCCTTGCGCTTGCGCTGGTATTCGGCAAGCAGTTGCTGCGCTTCTTCACGCAGCTTGCGCGCTTCCTCCAGCTCGTTGCGGATCTTGTCCGCGCGATCATCGAGCGACTTGCCGATCATCGCGGGCACTTTCACGTAGATGATAATGCCAAGGAAGATAACCAGAGCGACAAGCGCCCATACCGAGGCCATGGATGTAGCGTCCATTCTAGGCTCCTATCCTCCCACCGACTTGATTGCGCCGGCTGCCTGCGCCTTTGTAACCTTGCTGCCGATCAGGTTTTCAACAATCGAAATGGCGGTGTCCTCGGCAATTGCATCGACTTCCTTGAGGGCTTCTGCCTTGATCCTGGCGATATGCGCTTCGGATTCGGCGAGCTTCTTGTCGAGCGACGCCTCGATCTTGCGGCGCTCCGCATCCGCTTCGGCCTTTGCGGCTTCGCGGGCATTCTGACCGATATCATGCGCCTTTGCCCGGCCCTCGGCCAGTTCCTGCTCATAGGCGGCAAGCGCCTCGTCGGCTTCCTGCTTCATCCGTGCGGCCTGGTCAAGATCCTGCGCGATCCGGTCGCTACGATGTTCCAGTATGTCGGAAAGCCGCGGCAAAGCGACCCGCTTCAGGAACAGGTAGAAAAGGCCGAAGGTTATCGCCAGCCAGAGAATTTGCGACGGAAAGGTCGCCGAATCGAACGGAGGAAACGTACCGCCGTGCTCGCCCTCGGACGGAACGCCGGTCTCGGTGTGTGTCACTTCCTCGTCTGATGCCGCATATGCGGATACAACGAACATGGCTTCTTCCTGCATCTTGGCGCCGGCCGCCAGGGCGACCAGCGCAGAACATCTGCTTGACCGGTTTAGACGGCGAACAGCAGCAGAAGCGCGATCAGAAGCGCGAAGATGCCAAGAGCTTCCGTCACGGCAAAGCCGAAGATCAGGCGGCCAAACTGGCCGTCTGCGGCTGACGGGTTGCGCAGCGCACCCTGTAGAAACTGGCCGAAGAGGTTACCCACGCCGATGCCGGCGGCTCCGGTTCCGATCGCGGCGATGCCCGCGCCGATCAATTTTGCTGCTTCCGCTTCCATTTTCGTGCTCCTTGGTTGGAATGTGTTGTGAACTTTGCGGTTAGTTTGCGGGCGCGAACGCCCGTGTTGTAATTCGGTCAGTGGCCGCCCGGATGCAGGGCGTCGTTGATGTACATGCAGGTCAGCATCGCAAAGACATAGGCCTGCAAAAAGGCTACCAGGAATTCCAGCGCAGTAAGGCCAACCGCCATGGCAAGCGGCAGGATCGACCCGACGATGCCGACGAAACCGTAGGCGCTCAGCGAAACGACAAAGCCGGCAAAGACCTTGAGCGTGATGTGACCGGCCAGCATGTTGGCGAAGAGACGAACCGAGTGGCTGATCGGGCGGGCGAGGAAGGAAATGACCTCGATCGCGACCACCAGCGGCATCAGTGCAACCGGCACGCCCGACGGCACGAAGAGCTTGAGGAAACCCAGCCCGTTCTTCATGAAACCGTAGATCAGCACGGTGGCAAACACCATCAGCGCCAGCATCGCCGTGACGATCAGATGGCTGGTGGTCGTGAAGAAATACGGGAACATGCCCAGCAGATTGGCAACGAGGATGAATGTGAACAGCGTGAACACGAACGGAAAGAACTTCATGCCCGCCGATCCGGCCGAATCGCGCAACATGCCCGCAACGAATTCATAGAGGATTTCGGAAACCGACTGCGCCCGGCCGGGAACCAGACCGCGGCTGGACGTGGTCAGGTAGAGGAAAGCCGACGCCAGAACCACGGTGATGACCATGAACAGCGACGAGTTGGTGAACGACAAGTCGTAACCGCCGACCTCAATGGGAACGATCTGGTTGATATGGAATTGGTGAATCGGATCGACCTTGTCAGGAGAAGCCAATTTCAAACCCCGTTAATTTCGTCCGCGCCAAGCGGAACCTTATTTGTCTTTTGGCGTTTCCGCCCCCTGCCGCCGCGATGACTGCTCTGCCATAAGGCCGGCCGAGCGCAACACGTTCAGTATTCCAGCGCAAAACCCCAGAAGAAGGAAGATGATCATTCCCCAGGGCGATGTGCCGGCGAGCCAGTCGATCAGCCACCCGATCGCCGCGCCCACCAAAATTCCGGCGATAAACTCGCTCGACATCTTCAGCGCAACGGCAAATCCGGCCGCGCTGCTGGTCGATGCCTTGCCGGCAGCCGCTTCTCTAAGGTTTCTCTTGGCCAATGCGGCGTCGAGTTCCCTGCGGCGACGGTCGAGTTCATCATCCTTGAGAGCGGGCTTGCCCGTGTCCGGCTGGCCGGATCTTCCGGCGTCTTCCGGTCCATTCGTTCCGGCCACCGCAACCCTCCAACCCGGTCAAACCGGTTTCCCGGCCGTCCGCTCTAAAGTCGCGCGCACCATAGTTATGCGCCCCCCCACAGTCAAGCCGGGAGTAGGCCATGTATCATGCGTAATTTTTCTTGATATTTCAATTGCTTATACAAGTGCGACAATGCGCCGTTGTTCCCGCGCGGCATCCTTGAGGCGAATCCCGGCGCAAAGGCAAGCCGGGTCAACTCCAGCCGCCGCCATAGGTACGGTAGAAGATGTGGCGCCCGATCTTTTTCATCCGCTGCATTGTGCGGGCCCACCGTGGATTCACATAAGTGGCGTGATAATGCGTTGACGAACCCACTTCCGGAAACCAGATGACACCGGCTGTCACCGCCTGTGCGACTTCTTCCGCGGTCTCCCAGTAGGCCGGGCTTGCGATACGGTCACGAATGCCGTCGCAGGCAAACGAGAACTGGCACCTGTTGCGCCAGGACTTGTTCTGATAGACCACACCGCAGACCGTGTCGGGATACTCGGGATTTCGCACCCGATTGAGAATCACCTGCGCCACGGCGGCCTGGCCTGCAACCGATTCGCCACGCGCCTCGAAATAGATTCCCGCGGCAAGGCAACGCTGTTCCTGTTCGGAAAATACCGAGGCGGGCAACGCCCGGCGCACCCAGTCGTGGTCGCCCTCGCCAGATGGCGGAATGAAACGTCCGTGCTTGTCGTCCTGTTCTTCCCTCAGCAGGCTGGCGAACGGCGAAACCTTGGCATAGTCGGGCTTTGCCGGCGCATAGGCAGTCGCCAGAATGTCCGGCTTCGTGTTGGTGACCAGATCAGCCAGCATGCGGCTTACGCCGAGCACCTGCTTTTCCTTGCGCGGCCGGTAGAAAGCCGTGGCGATCTGCAGTTCGCGGCCTTCGATCTCGGGTTTGACGAAGGCCATCGCCAGTTTGTCTGACTTTTTCGGCTTCATCAGAGAGGACGAGCGCTTGAGAACCGAACCGGCGTTGAACTCCTTCGGAGGCGCGACGGGGGCAACCTTGAGAAGCCGGTCGCGCTTGTCCGCCCGATTGATGCGGGCTTCATCGGGAAGTTCATCAAGGTCGGCCCTGTCGGTCGTGAATGCGACCTTGCCGATGCCCGGTGCATCGACGCCTGCACCGGCGATCGAGCCGGTTGTCAGGTCGCCATCGGCGAACTTCATCTCGCCTTTTTGTACCGACCCCGCCGCGGAAGATTGGACAAAAGCTTTCCAGCGGACGCCTGCATCGCTTCCCGACAGCAGGCTTGCCATGTCCTGAAAGGCAACGGTGGTGGGAAACGCGATCCAGGCCGCGATGCCGATAACGATGGGGGCAAGGAAAGACCGGTTGGCATGGCCGCGGCGGCGGCGCGTCACTTTGAAACGCACGTAACAAACTCCAGAACACGAAACTGTTCACTCAGATGCGGTGATCGTGCCTCGTTAACCTTGATCAGCGGTTAACGAACTGGAGAAAATTACAGATAATCCCGATTATGACTAACGGCGCTTCGCCCTGCCCGCAAACGGGTTCTGTCCTGCTCGGAACGCAAGCCTGATCGGCACGCCCGGCATGTCGAATGCCTCGCGCAGTCCGTTTATCAGGTACCGCTCGTAGGACGCCGGAACCGCATCCGGTCTGGTGCAGGAAGCGATGAAGCCCGGGGGGCGGGTCTTGACTTGGGTAAGATACTTGATGCGCAGACGCCGACCGGAGACCGCCGGCGGCGGGTGCTGGGAGAGCGCGCGTTCAAGCCAGCGGTTCAGCCGGCCGGTGGATACGCGGCGGTTCCATATTTCATGAGTGCGGGTTACCGCTTCCAGCAGGCGGTCGAGCCCCTTTCCGGTTTCAGCCGATACCGGCACGGCCTGGAGCCCGCGAACCTGCGGTAGCAGGCGCTCGGTCTGTTCCCTGAGTTTGGCCAGCGTTTCCTGCCGGTGCTCGATCAGGTCCCATTTGTTGAAGGCGATCACCGGCGCCCTGCCCTCGCGAATGATGAGATCGGCGATCTGCAAATCCTGCTTCTCGAACGGGATGGTCGCATCGAACACTATGATCACCACTTCGGCGAAACGGATCGCCCGCAATCCATCGGCTACCGAAAGCTTCTCCAGCTTTTCCTGAACCTTGGCCTTGCGGCGCATGCCGGCGGTGTCGAACAGCTTGATTTGCCGGCCGCGCCAGTTCCAGTCCACCGATATGGAGTCGCGGGTAATCCCAGCCTCCGGCCCGGTCAGCATGCGCTCTTCGCCGAGCATCGCATTGATCAGCGTCGATTTTCCGGCATTCGGCCGGCCAACCACCGCTATGCGCAGCGGCCTGGTGGCATCGTAAGCGGGAATGTTTTCGCTGTCGGGATCGTCGATGTCGTCACCGGTAAATGCCTGATCGGCATGGACG
This sequence comes from Rhizobiaceae bacterium, assembly GCA_041582695.1. Taxonomy (GTDB): domain Bacteria; phylum Pseudomonadota; class Alphaproteobacteria; order Rhizobiales; family Rhizobiaceae; genus JAWKWH01. Next base: position 3,489 of record JBFIBB010000035.1, on the reverse strand, counting down.
GGCTCGAGATATTCTTCTTCGCGCGCAAGCGCCCGATCTTCGCCGAGAGCGTCGACAATCGCCTCGCGCAGATCGGGCATGCCTTGTCCGTGCTCCGCGGAAATGGGCACAGGTTCGCCCAAGCCCAATTCCCAGGCTTCGATCAAACCGCCTTCCGCGCCACGGGCTTCGGCCTTGTTGGCGATCAGTACAAGCGGTTTTCCCGTGCGGCGGACGATGTCGGCAAAGGCCCTGTCGGTTGGCGTCACGCCGGACTTTGCATCGATCAAAAACAGCACGAGATCGGCTTCGCCGATAGCGCTAACCGTTTGCTGGCGCATGCGTCCTTCAAGGCTTTCGTCGGAGGCTTCCTCGAAACCCGCGGTGTCGATGACCTCGAACCTGAGGTCGAACAGCCTGGCGTCGTGTATGCGCCGGTCGCGGGTGACGCCGGGAGTGTCGTCTACTAGCGCCAGCTTGCGGCCCACAAGACGGTTGAACAGGGTCGACTTGCCGACATTCGGACGGCCGACAATGGCGACGCGAAACGACATGGCGGCGGGTTCAGGACCCCTCGCCCGAGCTGCGAATAAGCTCGGCCATCAACTCGGCGCGCTGGCGCGTATTACGCGGTGCCTCGACGTCGGCGGAAATCTGCTCGAACAGTTTCAGCGCGTCGGCGGTATCGCCCGCCTTCCAGCCGGCAAGGGCAAGCGCTTCGCGGGCGGAGTGGCGAAGCGGGTTGCCGTCGGCCGCCAATGGTTCGGCGCGGGTAGCCACGTCATCCCGGCTGCCGTGGTCCACCAGAAGAAGAGCGGCGCGCAACCGCGCCATGTCCCTGATCGCGCCGGGGATTGCGGTATCGGATGCAACCGAATCGAAACCCTCGATGGCCGCGGCGAAGTCGCCTTTTTCTGCCTGTACGGTGGCCGCGCGCAGGCGCGCAAGCACGGGATATGCTCCATATCCATCTTTTTCGAGCTGGGCGAGCGCGGCAAGCGCCTCGTCCGACTTGCCCTGGTCTGCAAGCGTCATGGCCTGCAGGAAGGCGTCGCCAGACGCATTGGCCTTCGTTTCGGTCCAGTACTGGTATCCGCGTATCGCCGCAGTACCGGCCACGATGGCAATCGCGCCGGCAATTATCCATATGCCGTAGCGCTGCCAAAGGTCCTTGGCGCGATCCTGGCGAAGCTCCTCATCGACCTCGCGAATGAAACTGTCATCGGACATGGTTTTTCCGGCCTGATCCTTGCTGTATCACGGATCAGGCCTTGTAGCGTTTTTTTTGGGCGGCGAAAGGGGCAGACTGGAGAAAATGGCGATCAGCCGAAGGGCAACACCCCGAAAAGCCATTGGTGAAGCTGCCAGACGAACAGCAGATAGATGACGACGCCGGCGACAATTGAGGCGATATCCCAGTGAATCGGACCCTCCGCCGGTATCGGAGCGTCGCGCCGCTTGACCGAGATGCGATCGGCCACCGCCCAGGCAAGAAAAGCGCCAAACAGCAGGATCGAAGCCAGGTCGCCATTCGCGGCGAGATGAGCGACAGCCCAGATCTTGACGGAGAGCAGCATCGGGTGTTTCAGCGCCGGCTTCATCTTGCCTGCCGGCAATAGCGAGACCATCAGGATGATCAGCGCGATCAGCATCGCCAGTGCGACAACGTGTTTGACCCATGCCGGCGGTTCATAAAGAAACAGCGCATCGGGCCGTGCCAGGCCGTAGCCCCAGATTAGCAAAAGCAGACCGGCAAGCGATATAAGCGAATAAACCCCCTTCCACGGGCCCTCGCCCATGGCAGCGACACGCTGGTCGCGCCAATCCGGCGCAAAAATACGCACCGAGTGAATGCCCAGAAACAGGATCAGGCCAAGGACAAGGACTATCATGCCGAATCTCCTCGTGGAGTCGCGGATGTTAGCTTGCTCTCATGGATTGGCAAGAACGGGCGCGGCCGAGGCTTTGTGACCGCATACGGATGTGCGTATGATGGCGCATGGCTATCGATTCAGGCAAGGCCCGGCTGCGGCTGGCAGAGAAGAAGGCGGAGCTGACAAAGCTGTCGAACATGTCGGCAGCGGCGCGCGCGCCGGTCGAACTCGACCAGCAGGCTGTCGGACGGCTGTCGCGCATGGATGCGTTGCAGAACCAGGCGATGCAACAGGCGACCGAAAGGTTGCGGCGGCAGGATCTGGTGCGCATAGAGATGGCCGAGCGGCGTCTCACCGATGGCGATTACGGCTACTGCGAGAACTGCGGCGAGGAAATACCCGATGGCCGCCTGGCGATCGATCCGATGGCCGAGCGCTGCGTGCGATGCGCGGGGCGATGAGTTGTTAACAGCTTGTTATAAATTTGTCTTAACAAAACCTTAATTTGCACCTACCCGGGAATTCCGACAGCAAATACGCCCGATCGAGTAACCGTTTGAATATGCATTGTGCGTTACGCGTAATCGTGTTGTTGCTGTCCGGTGTGTTGTGCGTGAAGGCAGCGGGCGCGGGCGAGCCCGCCAAGCCTTCCAAACAGGTCGTTCTCATCTCGTTCGACGGAGCCCATGCGCTTGCCCAATGGGAGCGCAGCCGGGCCCTTTCGCGCAATTCGGGCGCGCGTTTCACCTATTTCGTTTCATGCACCTATCTGCTGTCGCCGGAGACCAGCCATCTTTACCGCGGCCCCGGCAAGGCTGCGGGCAAGTCGAATGTCGGTTTCGCGAAATCACGCGACGAGGTTGCCGGCAGGCTGCGACAGATATGGGCGGCGCGGCGGGAGGGCCATGAGATCGCCAGCCATGGCTGCGGCCATTTCGACGGCAAGGGCTGGAGCGAAGCGGACTGGCTTGCAGAGCACTCGGCGTTCTCAGACATCGTAAGCAATGCATGGTCGGCGAACCGGATCCCTTACGAACCGGACGGCTGGAAGGCCTTTGTCAGCACGATCACCGGTTTCCGCGCGCCCTATCTGTCGACAAACGAAGCCATGTACCAGGCGTTGCGCGACAGCGGTTTTCACTATGACGCAAGCGGGGTCACCCGCGGCCCTGCGATGCCGGAAGCCGGGGGCGGGCTTTATCGCTTTTCGCTGCCGTCTATTCCGGAAGGCCCGCACGGGCGCCGAATCATCGCCATGGACTATAATCTGTATGTCCGGCATTCTGCCGGGCTGGAGCGGCCAAGCGAAGCGGACGTCTTTTCCGCGCGCACCTACGATGCGCTGATGGCCGCTTTCAATCGCCAGTACTCGGGCTCCAGAACGCCGTTGTCGGCCGGTTTTCACTTCACGCTGATGAACGGCGGCGCCTACTGGGACGCGCTCGAACGCTTCGCGGGCGATGTCTGTGGAAAACCGGACGTCGCCTGCATCACCCATCGTGACTACCTGCGCGATTTTGCGGGTGAGGCGATCGGGGGGTAAAGCCTACTCCGCCGGACTGCCCTGGCGGGCCAGAAACTCCTTGTCGATGTCCGGAAGTTCCTGACCGGCCAGCGTTGCTTCGAAGGCCTTCAG
>JBFIBB010000034.1:0-20548 GCA_041582695.1 Rhizobiaceae bacterium | reverse complement strand
TTCGATATAAGCAGACTGCATGACGTTGAGAATGGCAGCCCTTGTCATCCGCATCATGTGGGCGAGCACCACCATCGTCAGCGTCGCTGCCGGCAGCGCCACGGCTGAAAGGCGCTGGCCGAAACTCATGCCGTCATAAACGGTGGCCACAGAAGGGAACCAGCCGAGCTGAACCGCCACGAAATAGATCAGTACATAGCCGATGAAGAATTCAGGCAATGAAATCGACGCCAGCGTGACGCCTGAAATCAGCTTGTCGGGCCAGCGGTTGCGGTAGCGGACGGCGAGCAGGCCGAGCAAAATGGCCAACGGCACCGAAACGAGGGCGGCTACCGAAGCCAGGTAAAGGGTATTGTAGAGACGCTTTCCAAGCGAGGTGGCGATGTCCTGACCGTTGGAAAGGGCAGTACCGAGATCGCCCGTGGCGACACCCCCGAGCCACTTGAAGTAGCGCACGATGGCCGGATCGTTCAGCCCGAGATCGCGCCGAAGATTAGCCAGCGCCTCGGGCGTTGCCGACTGTCCCAGTATTGCCTGAGCGACATCGCCCGGAAGAATTTGGGTGCCGGCGAAGATAACCGCCGACACCGCGATCAGGAGCAGGAAGCCCAGCGCGATGCGCTGAGCCACCAGCTTCAGGACAGACCCGCCCATTAACCGACCGCCGGCCGGTCAGGCTTCGAGCCAGCAGAGAATGGGCGCCAGACCGTTCATCATCGTCTGGTTGGAATTGGCGCTCCAGCCTTTGACGCTCGTCGACCGGGCTTCGATCCAGTCATTGAACATCGGGCAGATAAGGCCGCCTTCGTTGTGCAGGATCATTGCCATGTCGTGATAGATCTTCTTGCGTTTTTCCTGATCCAGCTCGCCTTTTGCGGCAAACAGCATCTTGTCGAAGGTGTCATTGAAGAACTTGGTGTCGTTCCAGTCGGCAGTCGACAGATATGCGGTCGAGTACATCTGGTCCTGAACCGGACGTCCGCCCCAGTAGGAAGCGCAGAAGGGTTGCTTGTTCCAGACTTCGGACCAGTAGCCGTCGCCGGGCTCGCGCTTGACATCCAGAGTGATGCCGGCCTTTGCGGCGCTCTGCTGGAAGAGCTGGGCCGCATCAACCGCTCCCGGGAATGCGACTTCCGAAGTGCGTAGCAGCACCGGACCGTCGTGACCGGACTTCTTAAAGTGGAAAGCGGCCTTCTCGGGATCATATGTGCGCTGCTCCACCGGAGAGAACAGCGGATAGGCGGCGTTGATCGGAATGTCGTTGCCGACGGACCCGTGGCCGAACAATATCTTCTCGACCATTTCCTCGCGGTCGATTGCATATTTCAGGGCCAGGCGCAGATCGTTGTTGTCGAACGGCGCCGTGTTGCAATGCATGATGAAGACGTAATGACCGCGGCCCGGAGCGGTCTCGACTGCGACATTAGGCGCCCGGCTTATCAGCGAGACTACCTTTGGTGGCACGCGCGTGATCATGTGGACCTGACCGGACTGCAAAGCGGAAATACGGGCGGTGTCGTCGTTGATGACGACGATTTCCACCTGGTCGGCATGGCCGCGCGAGGAATCCCAGTAGTCAGCATTTTTTTCGAAAACGTGTCGAACGCCCGGTTCGTTGACAACAGTTTTGTAGGGACCGGTGCCAATGCCCGCATCGGGAGCGTCCTTGCCGCCATCCGGCTGGATGATCAGGTGGTAGTCGGCCAGGAGATAAGGAAGATCGGCGGTTGCTTCCTTGAGCGTGACGACGAAATTGTCGCCATCGACCTTCATGCTTTCGATGCCGCGCATGATGCCGAGCGCGCCGGACTTCGTGTCCTCGCCAGAATGGCGTTCCATGGTGGCCATGACATCATCCGGTGTGAGCGTCTTGCCATTGTGGAACATGACGTCCTTGCGGATCTTGAAAGTCCAGATCTTGGCGTCGTCGGATGCGCCGACTTCGGTTGCCAGCCGGTGATCGATGCTGCCATCGACATTGACGTCGACAAGCGTGTCGCCGAAGCACTTGCCGTTCAGGAACGGCACGTCACTGGCATAGGTCGCCGGATCAAGGCTGTTGGTGGATTCGCCGCCACCGCTGCCTACTTTCATTATACCGCCCTTGACGGGGCCGGCGGCATGCGCCGCCGATGCCAGCAATGATGTGGCGACGGGCGCTGCAACGCCCAGCGCCGCTGCGCGACCCATGAATTCGCGACGGCTCAGTTTGCCGGAAGCGACGCGCCGGCTCAAATATTCGAGTTCCTTGGTCATCTGCTACTTCCTCCCAATATGCGACAGCGCGCATGTTTGCTTTTCATCGCAGTTATATTGAACGGACGCTCAACAAAAACGCAAGGGCCGCGCAGCAAAAATTGTCAAATTTCGGCCGTGTGGCACAATTCAACGGCAAGCAAACCAAAAGGCGACGCTCAACGCAACTCACAAACTGGCATGCTATCTCAAATTATAGCGCACCGCGGGAAGTCCGTCAGTTCAACGGAATGTCATTTCCGACTTTCGATATCTGGTAGACCGCCGACAATCGGTCGTATTTGCCCGCGATTTCGTCCAGGCGCCGGGACAGCAATGTCTTTTCCGGCTCATCAAGGCCGGTCACCATTTTGCGGACCGAATTACCCCGCCAGAATGCATTGTCCAAATTGTAACCGCCCGGATCGAGCCTGAAGACTTCCTTCAGAATCTTCAGGTCATGCGGGATGGCGAAGCTGTCGCGCGAATCCTCGTGGCTGAACAGGAAATAGAAATTGTCAAAACCGGTCCAGGTGATCGCTGAAAGGCACAGCGAGCAGGGCTCGTGCGTAGCGATGAAAATGCAGTCCTTCGTGTCGGGCCGCCGGTCCCGCGGCATCTCGTAAAAGCGCTTCAGCGCGTGGACCTCTCCATGCCAGAGCGGGTTTTCCACTTCGTTGTTGGTCTCGGCGAGCACTAGCGACAGATCGGCCTTTCTCAGAATAGCGGCGCCGAAGAGTTTGTTGCCCTTGTGCACGCCTTGTTCGGTCTTCGGAACGATGTCGTATTCGATCACATCAAGGAGGCGGTTGACGAAGGCAGGGTCGGTGATCACGAATGTTCCTCGGGCAAATGAATTTCGTAAGGCGCGTCGAATGTGTGCTCTTCCAGATTGGAGCCGTCGCCGCCTCGATCCACGACGAGAAAATCCTGAGGTGAACCGATCGGGGTGAGCACAGCGTGCCAGACATTGCGGGCGTAATTGACGCCCTGCCCCGGCGCAGTGACGAACGCCTCCGGTTCGCCAGGGCCATCCACGGTATCGTGGCAGACAGCAACGAGAAAGGGTCGCCCCTCCAGCGGCATGAATGCCTGGCTGCCGAAGGGATGGCGCTCGACAAGGTTGAGGCGCAACGGAAAGGCGTAGGGCTGGCCGCGGAAAATATTTATCAGCACCCGCGCATTCGGTCCCTGCGCCTCGACATTGGCCAGGTCGTGGAAGCGGATGCAGTTACCGTTGTTGATCGGATAACTCTTCGCTCCGGCTGTCTCGATGACTTCGCCATAAGGTTCAAATGCTTCGCGCGTGAGCGGTCGGGCGACTATCCTCGAGGCCGCGCCCATATCAAAACCGACCAAGCTTCATGTGGCGGTTGACATCCTTGTACAACAGGTAGCGGAAGCGTCCGGGACCGCCGGCATAACAGGCCTGCGGGCAGAAGGCGCGCAGCCACATGTAGTCACCCGCCTCGACTTCGACCCAGTCCCGGTTGAGCCGGTAGACCGCCTTGCCCTCGAGGACATAAAGCCCGTGCTCCATGACATGGGTTTCGGCAAACGGAATGAGTCCGCCGGGCTCGAAATTGACGATCGTCACGTGCATGTCGTGGCGCATGTCGGCCGGATCAACAAAACGGGTGGTCGACCATTTGCCGTCCGTGTCGGGCATCGGAGTGGGCTCGACATCCTTTTCGTTGACGACGATGGCGTCGGGAATGTCGATTCCATCGATGGCTTCGTAGGCCTTCCTGATCCAGTGAAACCGGACCGGCGCCGCGGACCTGTTGGCGGCGGTCCATGCCTGGCCGGGCGGGATGAAGGCATAACCGCCCTGGGTCATCTCGTGTACCGAATCGCCAAGCGAAAGCGTCAGAGTTCCTTCGACGACAAACAACACAGCTTCGGCGTTCGGATCAGGCTCAGGACGGTCGCTGCCGCCACCGGGCGCAACCTCCATGATGTATTGCGAGAATGTCTCGGCAAATCCGGTCAAAGGACGCGAGATCACCCAGGCTCGCGTGGCGTCCCAGAAGGGCAGCATGCTGGTCACGATGTCGGTCATCACACCCTTGGGAATCACCGCATAGGCCTCGGTGAACACAGCGCGATCCGTCACAAGCTGAGTCTGGGGAGGGAGACCGCCGGTCGGTGCGTAGTAATTTGGTCCTTGCATATTTGTGTTCCCTAGCGCGGTCAGGGCAGCAGATCGCGGAGACGAAGCAACGCGATGCGCTCGACCTGGCGGCATGTGGTTTGAAACTCGGTTTCACTGTCATTGTCGACGCGGCCTGAAAATGCCCGCAAAATATCGTCCTTGTTCAGGCCGCGAACGGCAATGATGAACGGAAAGCCGAATTTTTCCATGTATGCCGCATTGAGATGCGTGAATGCGGTTCGCTCCTCGTCGGTAAGCGCGTCCAGTCCGGCCGAAGCCTGTTCGGCGGTCGATTCCGCCGTCAGGCGCTTTGCGGCCGCCAGCTTGCCGGCCAGATCCGGGTGCGCTGTCAGCACGCCCAAACGCTCGTCGCGCGAGGCTGAGCGGAACACGCGTGCAAGCGCATTGTGCAATCCGGCAGCGCAGTCATGCGCCGGTCCGAGTTCGCCATCGAAGGCGCGCTCCGCAATCCATTGGGAATGCTCGAACACGCCGCCGAAGCGCGAGACGAATGTCTTGCGGTCCATCGCGGACGGACGGTCTGTCCAAGGCTTGTGGGGGTGCGCCGCCTTCCAGTGTTCCGCAATGTCGATGCGCCGCGCAATCCAGACATCGGAGTGGTTCTTGACGTAATCGACGAAGCGGCGAATGGCTGCCGCCCTGCCCGGCCTGCCCGCCAATCGGCAATGCAGGCCGATGCTCATCATCTTCGGCGCGCCGGCCTTGCCCTCCTGGTAGAGCACATCGAAGCTGTCCTTCAGGTAGGTGAAGAACTGGTCGCCGGAATTGAAGCCTTGCGCCGTTGCAAAGCGCATGTCGTTAGCATCGAGGGTGTACGGGATGACGAGCTGGGCGCCGCCGTCGTGCTCGTACCAATACGGCAGCTCGTCGGCATAGCTGTCGCTGACATAGTCAAAACCGCCTTCAGTCGCGGCTATCGACAGCGTGTTGACCGATGCGCGCCCTTGATAAAAGCCACGCGGCCGCTCGCCGGTGACTTCCGTGTGGATGCGGATCGCCTCATGGAGGTGCTGGCGTTCGTCTTCCGGAGAGAAATCCTTGTACTCGATCCATTTGTAGCCGTGCGACGCGATCTCCCAGCCTGATTCCTGCATCGCCGCCACCTGTTCGGGCGAGCGGGCAAGAGCAGTGGCCACACCGTAGACCGTGACCGGGATTTTCGCCTCGTCGAAAATACGATGCAGGCGCCAGAAACCGGCGCGCGCGCCGTATTCGTAGATCGATTCCATGTTCCAGTGGCGTTGGTCCGGCCATTGCGCCGCGCCGACGATCTCGGACAGGAACGCCTCCGAGGCGGAATCGCCGTGAAGAATGCAGTTTTCGCCGCCTTCCTCATAGTTGACGACGAACTGGACCGCGATCACCGCCCCGTCCGGCCATTGTGCATCCGGCGGGTTGGGGCCATGGCCACGCATGTCGCGCGGATATCTTTGCGGACCGGTCAAACGAAACGCCTCTGCCTAACTGCACCGACTTTTAACTGTAGCGGAGCAGTTGCGCGGAGGAACACAAAAAAAATTTGAAAGTCTTTTTCTGGCTGCGGTTCAACCGGAAATGTCGACGACGCCGCAATCTCCGGTTTCGCTGCCGAAGGCGATGCGGATGCCCGGCCTGTCCCAGTCCATCGAAGTGATCGCGCCCTTGCCGCCTCGGCGCAGGAGCACCTCATTGCCGTCGCCGATACGGCATGCGAGAATCATGCCGTCCGAATAACCAACCGCCACAACCTCGGTTGCGGGATGGCAGGAGACTGCCGTCACAATCGTATCGCCGCGGGTGCCGAGTTCCTGTGGCGTTTTGCCCATCGGTCCGTCCCTGCCCGAAAATGGCCAGACGATCGCCGCCGGCGCGCCGGAGGTGGCGAGCCACTTGCCCTTAGCGCTCCACGACCAGTTTTTGACCTTGGCCGGATAGCCTGTCATGCGCATGTGCTTGCCATCGGAGAGCTTCCAGCCGTGCAGGGCGTTTTCCTGCATCGTGGTGATGAGAAATTCACCATTCGGAGAAAAATCGACACCGGTATGCGCGCCCGCCCATTCCAGTTCGACCGGTTTGCCGCTGGTGGCGGGAAAATGAAGCGTCGCACCGTTGTAGCGGGCGACGGCCAGGCGAACGCCCTTGGGCGCGAACGCCAATCCCTCGACAGTACGCGGATGCTGCAGTTCCCGGACCGAACCATCGCGAAGAACAACATAAGCGTTGCGGCCGGTCGCGAAGGCGGTGACCCCGCCCGGACCAGCCGCGACCGAAGTGATCCATTTACCGCCGACACCGGCAATTTCCGTGACCACGCCGCTGACGGTAACCCGGCAAAACCGGCCGTCCTCGCCGCCGGTCAGCAAATATGCACCATCCGCGCTGCGAACGGCGCAGAGCAGTCCGTCGTTCACTTCGGCCGTCTTGTGGCCTCCCTCGAGACGGTGAACGACACCGTCGGCAAGCGCAAAGAACGGCACCTCGCCGACAAAAGCGGCGGTAATGCAATGTCCCTCAAGATCCAGCGGAGCGACTGTCGGCATAGGCTATGCGGCCTGGCAGGCTTCAAAAGTGCGTCTCAGTTTCTCCTCGTCCAGATCGCGGCCTATGAATACGATGCGGCTTTCGCGCTTTTCATTCTCTCTCCAGGCGCGCTGGTGATCGCCCTCGACGATCATGTGAATGCCTTGGACGACATAGCGGTCATCATCATTGTCGAAGGCGATAATGCCCTTCAGGCGCAGAATGTTCGGGCCGTCCGCCTGCGTCACTTTCTGGATCCAGGGGAAAAACCGTTTCGGATCGAGTGGGCCGGCACGAAGCGAGATCGACTTGACCGAAACGTCGTGAATCGCCGCAGGCTGGCCGTGATCATGATGGTCATGACCGTCATGGTGGTGATGGTGGTCGTGATCATGATCGCAATCCGGCCCGCATGCGTGATCAGGATGGTCATGGTCGAGGAAATGCGGATCGTTTTCCAGCGCGCGCTGAAGATCGAAGGCCCCGCGGTCGAGAATGCTGCCGAGATCGATCTCGGCCCGCTCGGTACGGTGTATCCTGGCGGATGGGTTGATCGCGCGTATCTGGCGCTCAAGCACCTCGAGCTCCGCCTCATCGACCAGATCCGTCTTGTTGAGCAGCACAACGTCCGCAAAGGCGATCTGGTCTTCGGCTTCGCGGCTGTCCTTCAGGCGCAGCGGCAGATGCTTGGCGTCGGCGAGCGCGACGACCGCGTCGAGCGCTGTCTTTGAGCGGACATCGTCATCCATGAAGAAGGTCTGCGCGACGGGCGCGGGGTCGGCCAGTCCCGTGGTCTCAACCAGAATTGCATCGAAACGGCCGGGCCGGCGCATCAGGCCCTCGACGACGCGGATGAGGTCGCCGCGCACCGTGCAGCACACGCAGCCATTGTTCATCTCGTAGATCTCCTCGTCGCTTTCGACGATGAGGTCGTTGTCGATGCCGATTTCGCCGAACTCGTTGACGATGACGGCGTAGCGCTTGCCGTGATCACCGGAGAGAATGCGGTTCAACAGCGTCGTCTTGCCCGAGCCGAGATAGCCGGTGAGTACGGTAACGGGTATGCGCGATTGCTCGGTCTGCATGATGGATATCCGGTAAGGAGGTAGTCAATCTGCTGGTGATATAGAGCCGAAGGCAGACGATTGCACGTTCAATCAGTCGAATTGCGCAATATCGAAACGGTCGACATCGGCCAGCAATTCCGCAAAGCCCGACGCGGCGTGCGCCAGCAGCCTTTCGCCAGCCTCCGCAGTCGACGCCGCAGCATTGCCTGCCGCACCGCGTGTGTTCAGGTCCCGCATTTTCCAGCCGAAAGCGTGCGGTCCATAGGCGCGCAGGTGCCGGTTTACCTCCGCCCAATGCGATTGCCGTGACGGAAAGTTCTCCGCCTTGTCCATCGCCACCAGATCTGGCCGAAGCGCCAGCATGACGGATGTCTCGACAAAGCCGCCATGGATGCCGACCGACTTCTCCAATTCGTCAACAAGCCCCGGAGGGTAGCCGAAACGGGTCCAGGACGTTGCTACCGCAAGCATGGCATGGCGAACGCGCAATTCGGTCGCGACGATTGTCATGAGCGGAGAATTGCCGCCATGGGCGTTGAGCATCACCAGTTTATTCACGCCTCGCAACTTCTGTTCGGCGCCAATGGCGATCCATCGCTCCACCGCCCCGTCGTAACGAAGCGTTCTGGTACCCGGAAAATCCGAATGCTCGATAGAGTAACCGACGGTTTCAACAGGAAGGAGTTCGACCATCATGGAGTCTTTGATCAGCGAGACCGCTCGCGCGCTGACGGCTTGGGCGATGATTGAGTCAGTCTCCGCGGGCAGATGCGGCCCGTGCTGCTCGGTCGCGCCGAGCGGCAGAATCGCAATTTTGTTCGCATCGCTCAATGGTCAATCGCTCCGGGCTCAACCGCGTATGTCTTGCGGGCGGTTGGACCCTAGTTTGCTTTCGGGCGATGTGGCAAGGCACCTACGGAGCTTGCGCTTTGCAACCGCGCCCCGCTGTGATTTTATTGGGCATCGCACCGGACCGGAGGAAACTTGATGGCTGTCAAAGGCAGGAAAACCGGCAAGGCCATCAGACAGTTGGGATCGGCGGCCCGCTCCGTTCGCACCTCGCTTGCCGAGCGCCTGCTGGCGCACGGTTTCTACGCCGGCCAGGACCAGATCATGGTCGCACTTGGTCAGCGCGAATCCATGACACCGGGCGAACTGGCAGATGAACTCGGCGTCCGCCCGCCGACGGTGACGAAGACAATCAACCGGCTGGCCGAGCAGGGTTTCGTGGAGAGACGGCAGTCCGCGACCGATGCCCGCCAGTCCGATATTTTCCTGACGGACAAGGGCAGCAACGCTCTTGCCGACATCGCCAAGGCGGTAAAGGCAACGGAAAAACAGGCGCTCGGCGGCATGGGCAAGAAGGACAAGCGCCAATTGCGAAAGCTTCTGGCGCGGATCGAGTCAAACCTTGCCGGCGACGGCGGATAAACGCTCCATCACCTCCCAAATTTTAGCTTTCCTGGTCCGCATAACGATGCCATAAGCGGTTTAAACAGTTTAAATCCTGTCCGGGTCCCATCGGCACTCAGGAATTCGGGAGACCTGATTCTGGCCCAGAAAATAAAATTGTCCACGATTGCCGATGCACTCGGCGTTTCGACCGCCACGGTTTCGCTCGCCCTGCGCGACAGCCCACTCGTTGCCGACCAGACGCGCGACCGCATCAAGGCGCATGCTCGCACCATCGGTTACATCTACAACCGTCGCGCGGCGAGTTTGAGAACGTCGCGTTCGGGGATCGTCGGAGTCGTCGTGCACGACATCATGAATCCGTTTTACGCGGAAATACTCCGCTCGATCGAAAGCGAACTGGACCGCTCGCGCCAGACATTCATCCTGTCGAACCACTACGACCAGGTGGAGAAGCAGCGCGTCTTCATCGATACGCTGCTGCAGCTTGGCGCGGATGGCGTAATCATGTCGCCGGCGATCGACACGCCGCCGGAAGACATTCGCATGGCCGAGGATAACGGCCTGCCTGTGGTGCTGGTTGCGCGAACGGTTCACGGCGCCGATGTTCCGGTGTTCCGCGGCGACGACGCCTACGGGATCGGGCTTGCGACCGATCACCTGATCGGCCTCGGCCACCGGCGCATCGCCATGATCGGCGGCACCGACGAGACATCAACGGGTCGCGAGCGCTATCGCGGCTATGTAGTGGCGATGGAGCGCGCGGGATTGGAAGTGAAGCCGGAATGGCGGCTGCCGGGGCCGAGAACCAAACAGGCAGGCTTCGAAATCACGGGAAGTTTTCTCGCGCTGAAAGACAAACCCACCGCAGCGGTATGCTGGAACGATCTGGTCGCCATCGGCCTGATGAACGGGCTGGCGAGAGCGGGCCTGACACCCGGCGTCGACATATCGGTGACGGGCTACGACGATCTCGAAGAGGCCATGATCGCCATGCCGGCGCTGACGACAGTCTGGAACGGGCAGCGTGAAGTTGGCCGCCTTGCCGCGCGCGCTTTGCTGGACAGGCTCTCCGGCGCAGAGGTGGAAACGAAGCAAAAGCTCATCCGCCCGGAATTGCATGTGCGCCAGTCGACCGCGAAACCGGTCGAGCGCCAGAGCCGTTAAAAATTCGTTAACCATGTTGGCCCAACATCCGGTGATCGAACCGCAACGGGCGCAACATGAACAGCCTTGCCTATTCCCTGCTTGCAACCGGCGCCACCGTCGCAGTCGGGCTGGCGCTGATTGGTCTGCCCGAACTCAACCCGGGTGTCGCAGAGGACGAAATAACCGGTTCGATCGCGGGTAGCCGCCAGAGCGCCTACATACTGGAAGGCGCCGGCGCCGAATGCAGGGTTCGCCGTGGCGCACGGATCGCTCCTACCGTCTACCGTTTCGTGGCCTTGGGCGATTGCGGCGCATTGCTGCGTCGCGGCGACACGCCGGCATACTGGACGGAAACCGCCGGGGGCGGAATCGTGATATCCGACCAGAAGGGCGTCATCATCGAATTCGCCCAGGCGGATGGCGCGCATCTTGAAAGCGTTTACCCGCTACGGCCGCTTTACTCGCTGACACGCAGTCCCGACTGACCCTCAGTTTTCGGACTGCAATTCGATTGGCATGCCGTGGGGAGTGTTGCGGGCGGCTTTCTCCCATTCGGCGCGGCGCCGGGCGATTTCGGCTTCCTTGGCAATGCCCTTTACGCTCACAATTTTTTCCAGCGCCGCCAGCCAGGCGAGATAGTAGCCTTCCTGACCGTCGCCGTGACGGCCGGTGGCAATTTCGGCGCCGAGCGCCTCAGTCCATTCAGGCCAAGTGAACAAGCCATTTTCATGCAACGCCATCGTCATGGCGAAAGCCTGAGCCTGCCATGGCGCGCCGAAGGCCGGTTCGTCGCCGCCGCTTCGCAATCCTTCGACCGGTTCATGCGCGCTCAAGGTAAGGCTCCCAGCAATCGGCGAAGATCCGGTCGGTATCCGGGTAGCCGGTTCCCCAAAGTTCGCGGGCGGAGAAAGCAACCGAATAGAGCCATTGCGGATCCTCACCCAGCCCTTGCGCGTTGCTGTCGGGAAAGACGTGAGCACCGCGAATTGCGTGAATGACTCCGGCATGGCCGCGAAGATAGCGTGGCAGGCGCGTGTGGGTTTGCGGATGAATGTTCCGTGCAACGACCCTGTCACCGGCCGAATACCGCGCGGGTTCGGAGCGCCGGCGTTCCGCC
This sequence comes from Rhizobiaceae bacterium, assembly GCA_041582695.1. GTDB lineage: Bacteria > Pseudomonadota > Alphaproteobacteria > Rhizobiales > Rhizobiaceae > JAWKWH01. The sequence goes on along the minus strand of JBFIBB010000034.1, from coordinate 8,892 downwards.
GGTCCGCCAGCGGCGAGCACGGCACCGACATCGCCTGCGTTGAGCACCCTTTTGACTTCGGCGGACGCGCTGCCGGCCTTGCCATTTTCCAGTTCGGCGGCTGTCACGAGGCCGCGTTCGAGAAGAAGCTTCTCGAGACCCGCGAGCCATATCTGATAGTAGGAAGAGGACAGGTACTGCGCAGGCGGCAGGCTTTCGCGCGCAAACCGCGACTGGTCAATGTTCCATGATCCGGTGAAACCCATCGCCAGCGTGACGGCGAACACCCGGCGCTCCCAGTCTCCGTGAAAGACCGGTTCGCCACTCTCGGGCATCACAGGGCCGAACCCCATCATGCCGCCGAGATCGGCCGCGCCGTTCATTTGAAGCTCCCCGGAGCAAGCGCCAGCCCGGTTCCGATCATCGAATCCCGGGTTACGAGTTCCGCCAGCGCAGTTTCGTCCATTTCCCCGGTGCCGGCCGGTCGCTCGGGAATGACCAGATAGCGGATCTCGGCCGTCGAATCCCAAACGCGGATGGATTTTCCTTCCGGCAGCACGACACCGAAATCCGCCAGCACACCACGCGGATCAATGACCGCGCGAGAGCGGTAGGGAGCGGATTTGTACCAGACCGGCGGCAAGCCGAGAACCGGCCAAGGGTAACAGGAGCACAAAGTACAGACGACCATGTTGTGGAGCCCGGCGGTGTTTTCAACCGCGACCATGTGTTCGCCCTGGCGGCCGGTAAAGCCGAGCGACGCGATGGCAGCAGTCGCATCGTCGAGCAGCCATTTGCGAAATGCCGGATCGGTCCAGGCCTTCGCCACGATCTTTGCGCCATTCCTCGGTCCGACCCTGGTTTCGTAGGTATCGACGAGGATATCGAGCGCAGCCGGATCGATGTAACCCTTTTCGGCGAGCAGCGATTCGAGCGTGCGGATGCGAAGCTCGGTATCGGAAAGCTCGGAGTGGTCGTGATTATGGTCGCTAGAGCCCAATTTCATTCCGCTGCGATATCGGAGACCAATCTGGCGCTGGCATGAGAGCGAACCGCCTCGCCGAACGCCTCGAATATCCGTCTCGACGGCCGGTCGCTCGCGGCCCAGTACTCCGGATGCCACTGCACACCGACGGCGAACGCCTTCGCTCCGGCCACGGAAACAGCCTCTACTACACCGTCGTGTGACACGGCTTCGATGACAAGGCCCTTGCCGAGTTTGCCGATCGCCTGGCGGTGAAGCGAATTGACCGTTACCTCACCTGCGCCGAGCAAACCGGCAAGGCAGCTTCCCTCCTTGACCATTACTTTCTGATGGATGGCGAAACGTTCGTCCTGTATTTCGCTTGCCACGGCGCGGTGATCGTGAACTCCATCCAGTTCCTGGATCTCGGTCGCGAGGGTGCCGCCGAGCGCAACGTTCAATTCCTGGATACCGCGGCAGATGCACAACAACGGAATGCCACGTTCTATCGCGTGTTTGATCATCGGAATGGAAGTGGCGTCGCGGCCCGTATCGTACGGGCCGTTTTCCTCGGTTGCTTCTTCGCCATAAAGCGGAGGATGCACATTGGACTTCGAACCGGTGATCATGACGCCGTCGACGGCGTCGAGAACGGCGGACAGGTCGATCCGGTCGGCACCAAAGGACGGTACGGCCAGCGGCGTCACGCAGGCTACGTCCACCGCCGCCTGCAGATAGGGCTGGGGCACGCCGTGCCATGTGTAGTTGTCGAACTGGCGAACGTCGCTCGGTACTGCGACAAGAGGCTGTGGTTTCGTCATTTTATCTTCCGAAGGGAAATTCCGAACTGGCATGACAGTTACGATTGTATCCTCTGCTATTCAAGGTTCCAATCCGGCTTCCGGCAAAATGTGGCGCATTTCCCAAGGCCTTGCCGTAAAACAAAATTCTTGACAACAGCCGGCCGGCAAACTGGACAGCGGCGCATCAAAATGCATTCATACCGCGCAGGTTCCGGCAAGCAGATCAAACGGCACAAACCGAACCCGGAAACCACAACGATTCAACCTCGGGAGGTTCATTTATGGATCGTCGTTCATTCATCCAGAAAGCCGGGCTGACCGGCGCCGGCGCCGCCGCTACCGTTGCTACGCTCGCGGCTCCGGCGGTCGCGCAGTCAATGCCAAAAGTGACCTGGCGTCTGACATCGTCATTCCCGAAGGCGCTCGACACGATTTTTGGCGCGGCCGAAACGATGGCCAAATTCATAAGCGAAGCGACCGACGGCAACTTCGAAGTTCAGGTTTTTGCCGCAGGCGAAATCGTTCCCGGCCTGCAGGCGGCCGACGCCGCTACCGCCGGCACCGTCGAACTGGCGCATACCGCTTCGTATTACTACTGGGGCAAGGATGCGACCTACGCGCTCGGCACCGCGATCCCGTTCGGCCTCAATGCGCGGCTGCAGAATGCCTGGTTCTATCATGGCGGCGGCCAGGAACTGATGGCCGAGTTCTATGCGACCCAAGGTCTCGTCGGTTTTCCGTGCGGCAATACGGGTGCGCAGATGGGCGGCTGGTTCCGGAAGGAAATCAACACCCTTGACGACCTCAAGGGACTGAAAATGCGCATCGGCGGCATGGGCGGCAAGATCATCGAGAAGCTCGGCGTCGTTCCACAGCAAATCGCTGGCGGCGACATTTACGCCTCGTTGGAAAAAGGCACCATCGATGCCACCGAATGGGTCGGACCGTACGATGACGAGAAACTCGGCTTCAACAAGGTCGCCCAGTACTACTATTATCCCGGCTGGTGGGAAGGCGGACCGGTTCTGCATACTTTCATAAACCAGGCCAAGTGGGACGAGTTGCCGAAATCATACAAGGCGATTTTGGAGTCCGCGTGCCGTGCAGCCAACTCCGACATGATGGCCAACTATGATTCGAAGAATCCCGAAGCCTTGAAACGCCTGGTTCAGGGCGGCGCGCAATTGCGTCCCTTCAGCCAGCAGATCCTTGAAGCATCGTACGAAGCCGCCAAGTCCACTTATGAAGAGATCAACGCGGTCAATCCGATGTTCAAGAAGGTCTACGATCATCAGCTTGAATTCAAAAAGGATGCCTATCTGTGGATGCAGTTGTCGGAGTACACGTTCGACACTTTCATGATGATCCAGCAGAGGGCCGGCAAGCTCTGATCCGGAGATTTTGATCGATGAGACATAGGACCCCGGGCGCCTTATGGTGTCCGGGGTTTCTCTTTGGCGGCAGCGAGTTCAGCCGCATTTGACGTAAACGCCGTCCATCGCCTGCCCGCGACAAACACCAGCGCGAATGTCGCAGACATGACGAGCACGATTGTCGGCGCGGGCGAACTGTCGATGAAGAAGCTTGCATAGATGCCGATGAAGGTCGAACCGGCCGCAATCGAGGCGGCCGTTACCAGCATCGGGCCGAAACGCCTGGTGACCATGAATGCGATTGCCCCGGGCGCTATCAACAGCGCGATCACCAGGATTATCCCCACCGCCTTCAGGCCGCCGACGATTGCCAGCGACAGCAACGCCAGCAGTCCGTAATGCAACAGCCTGACTGGCAGACCGATGGCGCGGGCATGCTGGCTGTCAAAGGCATGCAGCAGCAGATCCCGCCATTTTGTGCCTATGACACCGACGACGACAAGCGCGATCGCGCCGGTCTCCGCAACGTCACGCCATGTTACGCCAAGCATGTCGCCAAACAGGATGTGGTGGAGATGCACACCGGTCTGAACGGCGGAGTTCAGCACGATACCGAGCCCGAACATGCCGGAAAACACCACGCCCATGACGGTATCTTCCTTGATCCGGCTGTTCTCGGTCAGGAAACCCGTCGCAATTGCGCACAGCATGCCGGCGGCGAACGCACCGATCGCAACCGGAATTCCGGCGATATAGGCAAGCGCAATTCCCGGCAGAACCGCATGGGAGACGGCGTCGCCCATCAGCGACCACCCTTTGAGCACCAGAAAGCAGGACAGCAGCGCCGCAGGCACCGCAACAAGAAGGCCGATGGCGAATGCCTGCCGCATGAACGGAAAGGCGAATGGCTGCAGGGCGATGTCGATCAATTCGCTCATCCGCCGATCTCCAGCGCATGCCTGGCCTTGCGCCTCGACGCCAGATAGCCATGCTTGGGTGCGAGGACGAAAGCGGTCAGGAACACCATCGTCTGCAATACGACAATGATGCCGCCGGTGGCGCCATCGAGGAAGTAGCTGAGATAGGCGCCCACGAAGCAACTGACGCTGCCGATGACTACACTGATGACAATGAGGCGCGGAAAGCGGTCGGTCAGGAGATACGCGGTGGCGCCCGGGGTCACCACCATGGCGATAACCAGAAATGCGCCGACCGTCTGCATGGCCGCAACGGTCGACGCGCTGAGCAGCGTGAAGAACAGCGCCTTCAGCCAGTCGGGATTGAGGCCGATGGATCGGGCGTGGTTTTCGTCGAAGAACGCGACCATCAGATCCTTCCACTTGACCAGAAGGATTGCGAGCGTCACGCCGCCGATGATGACAAGCTGCAGCGTGTCGGCGGGCGTGACCGCCAGAATATTGCCGAGCACGATGGTTTCAACGCTGACGGATGCCGGCGAAAGCGAGATCATGAACAGGCCAAGGCCGAAGAAGGAGGTGAAGATCAGGCCGATGATGGCGTCCTGACGCAGTTTCGTGCGCTGGTTCAGAAACAGGATCGCGCCGGCGGCGAGCCCACCGGCAAAAAATGCCCCCAGTGAGAACGGAAGCCCGAGCATGTAGGCGCCGGCGACGCCGGGCACGATGGAATGTGACAGCGCATCGCCGACGAGCGACCATCCTTTCAGCATCAGATAGGCGGACAGAAACGCACAGACGCCACCGACCAGTGCCGATACCCACATGGCATTGATCATGTAGGAATAGGTGAACGGTTCAACGAGGCTACTCACCGGAATTGGCCTTCTTCGGCGGACCGCCAGCATCCGCGTCGCCTTCGCTGTCGCCATAGATAACGAACGGCCGCTCGTCGTCGGTCAACACGGTTACCTGGCGAGTGTCCTCGTCTTCATGCAAGTCGGACCCACCAAGCGTGAACTGGCGCAGCACGCCGCCGAAAGCCTTCTCGAGATTGGCCTGGGTGAAAACATGCTCCGTAAGACCGGAGGCCAGTACAGTGCGGTTGATCAGAATGGCCCGGTCGCAGAATTCCGGCACGCTACCGAGATTGTGGGTCGACACCAGCATGATTCGGCCTTCGTCCCGCAATTCGCGCAGCAGGGCGATGATCTGGTCCTCGGTCTTGACGTCTATGCCGGTAAACGGTTCGTCGAGCAGAATGATACGGCCTTCCTGCGCAAGCGCCCGGGCCAGAAACACGCGCTTTTTCTGTCCGCCCGACAGTTCGCCGATCTGCCTCTTGCGGTAAGCAGCCATGTTGACCCGCTCAAGCGCAGATTCGACCTTCTCGTGATCGCGCCGGGTGGGCATGCGCAGCCAGCCCATATGTCCGAAGCGGCCCATCATGACCACGTCTTCCACCAGTACCGGGAAATTCCAGTCGACATCCTCGGATTGGGGAACATAGGCGACGAGGTTGCGCTGCAGCGCTTCGGATGCCGGCGCCGAGAATATGCTGACCGATCCTTTCGCCAGCGGAATGAAACCCATGATCGCCTTGAAAAGCGTCGATTTTCCCGAACCGTTCACGCCAACCAGCGCGGAAATCGTCCCTCTCGGTATCGAGAACGACGCATCGAAGAGCGCGGTGTGACCATTGCGGTAGGTGACAGTCACCCCAGACACGTCAAGCCCGGTACCAGCCGAATCGATCGCGCCCGGTTTGGCGATTGTCTGTTGCAAACTCACTGTGTCAGGCCCTTTGCAATCGTGCCGACGGTAACCCGCAACAGGTCCAGGTAGGTCGGTACCGGACCGTCTTCGGTGCTGAGCGAATCCACGTAAAGGACACCTCCATACTTCGCGCCGGTCTCGCGCGCGACCTGGCGGGCAGGTTTGTCGGAGACGGTACTCTCGCTGAAAATCGCCGGTATGTTGTGCGCGCGCATTGCGTCAATGACCTTGCGTACCTGCTGCGGCGTGCCTTGTGCGTCCGCATTGATCGGCCAAAGATAGAGTTCCTTCAGGCCAAAGTCGCGGGCGAGATACGAAAAAGCGCCCTCGCTGGTGACAAGCCAGCGCTTTTCTTCAGGGATGGCCGAAAGTTCCTCGCGAAGGGGCGCGATGGCCGCGTGGATTTCAGCCTTATACCGTTCGGCGTTCTCGCGGTAGATGCCCGCATTCCCGGGATCGTATTGCACAAGCGCGTTGCGGATGTTGTCGACATAGATACCGGCATCCGTCGGCGACATCCAGGCATGCGGATTGGGTTTTCCCTCGTACGGCCCCTCGCTGATACTCATCGGCTCGATGCCTTCGGTAATGATCACGCCCGGCACGCCACTCAGATTGGCGAAGAATTTCTCGAACCAGAGTTCGAGGTTCAGTCCGTTCCACAAGATAAGATCTGCGTCCTGGGCGCGGAGGATGTCGCCCGGCGTCGGACGGTAATTGTGGATCTCGGCGCCGGGCTTGGTGATCGATTCCACGACCGCCGCGTCGCCTGCGATATTGCGGGCCATGTCGGCAAAAACGGTAAATGTCGTAACGACTTTGAACTTGGCCGCCTGTGCGGCCGGGGCAGCGCCTGCAACTATTGTAAACAAGCAGGCAAACAACAAGCGGCGGATCATCCAATTCTCCGGAAATTTCAAAGCGCCGCATACATATCGCAATGCGTGGCGCTGTCAATGCAAATGCAAATCGTTTGCAAAAAGAAATCTGCGCGCTAATGAAGCCGGCGTGCCGGCAGCGGAGACTTCGCGACAATTCCGCCCGAATAATTTGCAAATGCTTCTCAACTGGGTAGAAGGACGCAGGTGCAAACATGAACGACCAGATCAAATCCCCGGATTATGAGGATCTGCTGCGCAATACCGGTGTCCGCATTACCAGGCCGCGCAAAATCATCCTGAAAATCCTTTCCGAGCGGGCCGACCATCCCGACGCCATGGCGATTTTCCGGCGCGCCGTCAGGCTCGACGACAGCATTTCCCTTTCGACCGTCTACCGAACAATGAAACTGCTCGAAGACAAGGGCGCCATCCAGAGACACGCCTTTGCCGGCGGACCTTCGCGATTCGAACCGGCAGACGGCGAACATCACGATCATCTGATCGATATCGACACCGGAGGGGTGATCGAATTTCATTCCGAGAAGATCGAAAAACTACAGGACGAAATCGCACGGTCCCTCGGCTATGAAATCGTGCACCATCGGCTCGAGCTCTACGGCCGCAAGAAACGCCGGGGATAGCTCATTCGATCTTTGGCGGCTGCGAAAGGTCGATTTTCGGCGGTTGCGAAAGATCGGTCTCGCCCTGTCCCTCGGACGGCCCGGGAGCACCGAGCGGCGGAAGTCCGAGGCTGGGCAATTGCAGCCCGCCATTGCCGCCTTGCTGGTCCGCCCCTCCGAGCGGTGGCAAGCCCAGGCCCGGCAACCCCGGCAAAGCGCCCTCGCCATTGCCGCCTCCCAGCGGCGGCAGCTGGATCTCCGCCCCCGGATCAAACGGTTTCTCGCTGTCCTTGTAATGGGTGACGAGACGCGGAAATGCGATGACGAGCAGGATCATCAGGAACTGAATGATGATGAAGGGAACTGCACCCCTGTAGATTTCCGTGGTTCTGACACCGGGCAGCATGCGTCCGGTCACACCGTCCTTCCATTCGTGCAAAGGGGCGATGGAGCGCAGATAAAACAACGCAAAGCCGAAAGGCGGCGTCAGGAACGAGGCCTGCAGGTTGATGCCGAGAATGATGCCGAACCATATCAGGTCGATGCCCAGTTTCTCGGCGACCGGCGCCAGCAGTGGAACCATGATGAAGGCGATTTCGAAGAAATCGAGAAAACAGCCGAGAATGAAGACGATGATCGTGACCGTGATCAGAAAACCGGTTTCGCCGCCGGGAAGCTGAAGCAGCAGTTCCTCGATCCAGATATTGCCGTTCAGCCCATAGAAGGTGAGACCGAAAACCCGCGCGCCAATGAGGATGAACATGACGAAAGCGGAGAGCTTGGTCGTTGAATCGAGAGCCTGCTTGAGCACGGGCAGGCTGAGCCGGCCTTTGGCGATGGCGAGAACCAGAGCGCCCGTGGCACCCATGGCGCCGCCTTCTGTCGGTGTGGCGATGCCAAGAAAGATCGTGCCGAGTACAAGAAAGATCAGCGCCAATGGCGGGATCAGGACCACAACGACCTGTTCGGCAAGCCGCGATAGAACTCCAAGCCGGAAGTAACGGTTTGCCAGCGCGAAACCATAGGCAACCAATGTCGCGGTGGTGGCAGACCAGACGAAGCGTACTTCGTAGCGCATTTCCGCAAACAGGGTGTAGTAGGCGGCAAAGTGGATCGTCAGGGCAACAATGAGGATCGCGACCAGGGACGTCACGCCATGACCGAGCGTTCTGATTTCGAGCGGAAGAGCGGGCGCCCATTGCGGCTTGATGAGCGTGATCGCAAACACGTAAAGGCAGTAGGCGCATATGAGCACCAGAGCGGGCAGCAGAGCGCCGACATACATGTCGCCTACCGACCGGCCAAGCTGGTCGGCCATGACGATCAAAACAAGTGATGGCGGAACGATCTGCGCAAGCGTTCCGGAAGCGGCGATGGTGCCCGTGGAAAACGACCTGTTGTAGTTGTAGCGAAGCATGATCGGCAGCGAGATCAACCCCATCGCGATAACCGAAGCGGCGACAACGCCCGTGGTTGCCGCGAGCAGGGCGCCGACCAGAACCGCAGCATAGGCAAGGCCGCCCCGGATCGGCCCGAACAGTTGCCCGATCGTGTCGAGAAGATCTTCCGCCATGCCGGA
>JBFIBB010000033.1:0-20678 GCA_041582695.1 Rhizobiaceae bacterium | reverse complement strand
GGACGGGAAGTAGTTTGCCCCGTCCTTGTACTCCCAATCGACCATGATGCCCTTGCCGTCCTTGAGTGCTGTCTTGCCGACATAGGCTCCCATCGTCGCCTGGTGGTCGAGCTCGCGATAGGTGATCTGGCCGACCGGCGTGTCGACTTTCAAGCCCTTGAACGCGGCAACCATTGCCTCGGTATCTGTCGAACCGGCTTTGGTTATGCCTGCGGCGATGGATTGTGCAGTCATGTAGCCGACCAGCGAACCGATGCGCGGATAGTCGTTGTATTTGGCCTGATAGGCATCGACGAACGCTTTTCCGGCCTCGTCGGAAATGTCGTACCAGGGATATCCGGTCACGATCCAGCCTTCCGGCGCCTCGTCGGCCAGTGGATCAAGATACTCCGGCTCGCCGGTCAACAGGCCCAGAACCATTCGCCCGTCGAACAGGCCGCGGGTCGAGCCTTCGCGCACAAATTTCGCAAGGTCGCCGCCGAACGTGACATTGTATATCGCCTCGGGCTTGGCTGCCTCGAGCGCCTGCACTTCCGCGCCGGCATCGATCTTGAACAACGCCGGCCATTGTTCGGCGACGAATTCCACATCGGGCCTCAGTGCCGTCAGCGCTTTCTTGAAAGCGGCGACGGCATCCTTGCCGTAGGCATAGTTGGGCGCAATCGTTGCATATCGCTTCGCCGGATTCTTTGCCGCTTCCTCGGCGAGCATGGCCGCCTGCATGTAGGTCGAGGCTCTCAGGCGGAACGTGTATTCGTTGCCCTTTTCCCAGACGATCGCATCGGCCAGCGGCTCGGCGGCAAGATAGAGATGCTTCTTTTCGCTGGCGTAGGAAGAGATTGCCAGACCTACATGGCTCAGTATCGTGCCTGTCAGCATCACCGCGCCGTCTCGCGTCATGAGTTCTTCAGCAATCTTAATCGCTTCGCCGGGCTCGCCCTGGTCGTCGCGATAGATAAATTCGAGCGGCTTGCCAAGCACACCGCCGGCGGAATTGATCTGCTCGAGCGCCAGATCGATCCCCTGCTGATAAGGACCCGCGAATGCCGCCATGCGCTTGTAGTGGTTGATTTCACCGATCTTGATTGTCTCGGCCGCCATCGCGCCCAATGACGATACGGCGATGGTGGCCGATACGGCCAATGCTGCCAGTTTCAACGATAGTTTCATGATTTGCTCCCTGTTGATCATTCTGTGATTATGTCTGGCAAAACCGCCGCAGCACCCCGCGCCCGGCCTCAGTCATGGTACACATAGGCCGGCGAAGGCACCGCCTCGACATGCTCGGTGCGCTCCCGCTCGACAAGCTCGGCAATTCGCTTGCGATAGACCAGCGGCCCCTTGTCGATGGCGATCCGGATCGGCCGTCGCGTCTGCGGACGTTCTTCCTGTTCTTGAATGGCTTCCAGAATGGCCTTGTCCTCGGCGAAAGCCGTGCGGAACATCGCATCCATCTGCTCGGACGCCGCTTCGTCGCCGACCGCGGTGTTGCGAATGTGCATCCAGCGGTCGATGGTGTAGTTCGCGGCGACCGGAGTAAGGAAATGGAGCGCGAAAATGCGCACCCCCTTGTCGCGCTCTTCTTCCGGAAGAGCCTCCTCGGCGCTCGATGAACCGAAATCGATAACCGCAGTCGACGGCAGGTGCAGATAGTAGTAGTGCCAGCGGTCTACATTGCCGGTAAATCCGCCGAATTTCTGAAAGAAGCCGACCGGTGGCGCGTCCCGGATCCAGCGCCATGCAACGATCGCTTCGCCTTCCGTCGAAACATGGACCGGCACGTTCTCGCTGGCTGAATTGCCCAGCGTGGTCGGATGCACGAAACTGACATGCGCCGGATCGACCAGATTTTCGGCCACGTTGAGGTAGTGCGCCTTCAGATGCAGCGCCTCGCCCTGATGAGGATGCCAGGCCGGATCGGTGAACTCCGGCATGTCGAACACTTTGTCGGTGTCGGCCTTTTCCTTGTCGCCCATCCAGATCCAGACGATGTCGTTCTTCTCGCAGACGGGAAACTTGTCGACATAAGCGGAGGCGGGCAGGTTGTCCTGTCCGGGTATGCGAACGCAACGCCCGTCCGGACCAAATGTCATCCCGTGATAGCCGCATTGCAGATTGTCGCCGATGCGTTTTCCCATCGATAGCGGCAGGAGCCGGTGCGGGCAGCGGTCCTCAAGCGCGGTAACCTCGCCCGTGGACGTCCGGTACATCACCACATGGGTTTCCAGAAGCGTAACCCGCTTCGGCGTTTCGTCGAATTCCGACGACCAACCAGCGACATACCAGGCGTTCTTCACATATTCCATGGCGCTGTCCTCCTGTTTCCGCCGCGCTCAGCGCAGCCCGTCTTTGCCTTCGATGTCCTTGGTTTCCAACCCGCCGACGCGCGGTAACGGCCGTCCCGAATCCGTCACCGCAATCGCCACCATGATCTCGTTGGCGCGCGGCGCGTCGTTGATCCGCACCTCCATGCCGTCGAAATGCGAACGCACATAGGCGGCGTCCTTGTGACCGAGCGGAATGTCGAGCGCCTGGCCCATCGATCCCATCTTCTTCGAAGACGGCACCAGCGCTGCGCCCTTTTCGACAGCCGCGCGAAGCGGTTTGCCAAGCCGCGGATGCAGGATCGCGGCGGCGTGCTCCAGCTCGCCGTTCTCGCCCACCATCGCCGCCTTGCCGTAGCTTTCCGCCTCGGAAGGCTTGATTCCGAGCGCCGCAACGCATTTGTCGCCCAGGAGGCCGCCCAGCTCTTCGCCGATAGCCATCAGTTCTTCCAGATCGTCCTGATACTTGCCTGCAAACGGGTTTTCGATCACCGCGACACACGCAGCCCGCCTTGTCGGAGGCTGAATGGCCCTGCCCATTTCGGTATTCGTCTGTTCGACGATCGTGACGATCTTCCTGATCTTCGCCTTCGTCATTTCAAACCGTCCTCCCCGATTACTTCGGATGCTTTCAGCCCGCCGGCGCGATTGTGGATGCGCGGTCCTGTTGTCATCACCAACGCAACCACCATTTCATCGGCGCGCGGCGCATCGTTTATCCCCACCTCCATGGCATCGAAATGCGAGCGCACATAGGAGGCGTTTGAATGGGTCACTGGAACGTCAAGCCGGACGCCGGGTCCGCCGACCTTCTTGGCCGACGGCACGATAGCCTTCGATTCCGGTATCAGCTCGCGCATCGAATATCCGCCCGGCGCGTGCCAAAGCGCGGCGTGTTCAAGTTCTCCGGCTTCGCCGATAATGGCGCCCTTGCCGTATCCTTCCACGACAGTCGAATCTCCGCCTAAAGCCGCAATCAGATCGCTTGCCATCTGCAATCCGAGCGGCTTCAGATCGTCGATGAAAGGCGTGATTTCCTCGACATAGCGCCCCGCGTAGGGGTTGCGGATCACGGCAAGCGCCGCCGCCCTGCGGTGCGGCACCTTGGCCACCGGCCCGCCTTCGTGAAAAATCTCGTCGACAACGATCACCGTCTTTCTGACATTCACGTCAGGCATGCAATATGTCCTCCAGGATACCTTGTTTGCCGGTAATGCGGCTGTGTTGACGCAATCCCGGCCGGGCGTCATCGCCCACAATCCGGATTACGCCGCAAAGGCACAGGAACGCACCCTCTATCAGCCCGCGGGCAGCCATTGACTTGGCGGCGCGTTCGCCCCTGTCGAGCGCTTCGGCGATTTCCAGGCCGCTCAGATCGCCCACCGCCACCGTCACAGGCCTGTCGCCAAGATCGGAATCGGGCGCAAGATCGCTGGCCGGCACGCGGCTGATGTTTGCCGACCGGTCGAGCGTCACTTCGTTGGCGATCATCGTTGCCGCCGCGTCGGCCGAAGCCGCATCGCATGCCAGAACCGTCACCGCATCCGCGATGCCGAATGAATGGCTGCGGCCGCGCCAGCCGCTCGTTGCGATACCGCGTACCGGATCGCCGTCGCAAATGCGCACGCTGCCCGCCATTGTTCCGTTTTCGGGATTGGCGCAAATGCCGATGTCGAAATGCGAACCGCGGCCCAGATAGAGCGCGATGTCGCCGCCATTGTTGACGAAGGCCCGGCTGAGCGCGCGCCCCTCGATCATCGTGGCAAGCACATGATCGGCGACCGCGCCGGCAACTGCGACCATCGGGGTGACGAACCGGTCGGCATGCACCATCGCCGCCCCATGCATGCGCCGGGCGATTGCGCCGGCAGGAACCGGACCACCGGCACTGACCGGCTTGCGCAACAGATCGAGTTCGCCCACCAGCGTGCTCAGCACCGGCTGGAAGTATTGCGCCGCCTGCCGGTAGCCTTTTTCCACTTCGTCGCGTTCGCCTTCCGCTTCTATTACGAGTTCTATCGGACCGTGCCGCAAATGCAGCCGCCGCCCGTCAGGAGTGATCATAATGACAGGCTTGTCGGCAAATGCGGTCACGCCGCGCCCTCCCGCTTGCCCCACCGATAATGGCCGGGCTCCGTTGGCCAGGGGTTGTCTTTCCCTTGCCCAACCTGCCTCTTGCCCTTGAGTATGTGGTCGTTCTGCTTTGCTTTCATGCCGGCGATCGCATCGGCGAGCGGCATGACATGGCCCATATGGCCGCCGAGAGCCTCGTAGTCGCTGCGCCGCATGGTGAACTCGATCGGCGCCACCAGCGCCGGTGTCGGCACATAGCCGAAAGAGTTTTCCGGCATCCGCGTCACATCGGCCATCACGGTGATACCGCCTCCGGGCCAGATGTAGGTCGGCGCCCCGCCGCAGGTGACGAACGTCAGCGCCTCTTTCACCGAGCGCGTGAGCTTGACCGGGTTTTCTGTCACCCCGGCGCGAAGCGAGCCGCCCGCGCCGCCCATGAACACGACAGAGCAGAGCGCCGGTTCGCAATTTTCCTCGATCCTGCCAACTGATGGCATCAACCTTTCCGGCATGTCGAGCCTGACCGGCCGCAATTCTTCGTCGAGTTCGTAGTAGGCGAATTGCTCGCCAGTCGTGGAAACCATCAGCAGCGACTGCCCCGGCCGGGCGACCTTGGCGTCGAACTCGCCGAGAATGACCAGCGGATCGTCCAGATCGGTGCCGCCCCAGCCCGTGCCCGGTTCGGCGACCTGGAAATAGCGTCCCGGCGTCGAGCGCCTGCCCTTGATCTTGATGCCCGTCGGCTCCCAGCCTATCACCTTGCCGGCCTGATGCTCGGACATGACACCGGTGATGTGATCGTCGACGACCACCACTTCGTCGACCAGCCCCTTCCATTGCGAGGCGAACATGCCGACCGTTGCCGAACCGCAGCCGACACGCATGCGCTCTTCCCTGACGCCGTTTACGATCGGCGCCTTGCCGGCCTGCACCACGACGGTCGACCCCTCGTCTATTGTGAGTTCGACGGCTTCGCCGTTGCACAGCGCCAGCAGCGTGGCGCATGTGACGCGCCCCTCTTTCTTGCCGCCGCCGGTCAGGTGATGCACGCCGCCGAGCGACAGCATCTGCGAACCGTATTCGCCGGTTGTCACATGGCCGACCGGCTCGCCTTCCGCCCGCACCAGATTACGTTCGGGTCCGAGATGGCGGTCGGTGTCGATTTTGATCTTGGCGCCGCAATAACTGAAGATTCCCTCGGTCACGACCGTGATCATGTCGACGCCGTTGACCTCGCTTGAAACGATGAACGGCGCGGGCTTGTAGTCGGGATAGGTTGTGCCGGCGCCGACCGCGGTCACGAATGTGCCCGGCTGGGAGATGAACTCGCCATCCCAGTCTTTTGAATTGTCGAGGAACGGCACCAGTTCGCCGCCCTTTTCTACCTTGCGCTCGATGATTGTCAGCGCATCGAGGCGCACAAGCTGCCCGCCTTCGTTGGCGTACCGGTCACAGGCGCCCGCCCTTCCCTCGGCGATGTAGCACATCACCGGACAAGCGTCGCAGCGGATCTTCTCCGGTTTGATCTGGGCTTCAGCCATTGCTCTCAGCCTCCCTTATGGCCGCCAGCACCTTGTGCGGTGTGGCAGGTAGCTCGCGCACCCGCGCGCCGGTGGCGTCGCGGATCGCATTGAGGATTGCCGGCGCGGTCGGTATCAGCACGTGCTCGCCAAGACCCTTGGCTCCGAAAGGACCCTCTGCGTCGGGAACCTCGATGATGATGCTTTCGATCGGCGGCACGTCGCCGAAAGTGGGGATCAGGTAATCGTGCAGGTTTTCGGTGCGGCCGGGAAGGAACTCCTCCATCAGCGCCAGACCGATGCCCTGAGCTATTCCGCCTTCAATTTGGCCTTCCACCAGCATCGGGTTGATCGCCTTGCCGACATCGTGAGCGGCGGTGATCCGGTCGAGTTTGACCGTTCCAAGCCCGGTATCCACGGTCAGTTCGGCCAGCTGCGCGCCATAGCCGTAAAGCGCGTAAGGGTGGCCCTGCCCGTCCTTGTCCAGCGGTTTAACTGGCGGATCGTAGGTTTCCTGCGCCATGAACACATAGCCGTGCTCATTTGCCTCCAGGCCTGCGAGCTCCACATGCGATACGGTGACGGCGTCCGTTACTGCTATTCTTCCCGCCTCGAAGGAGATGCGCGCATCGCCCGATACATTGGCATGCCGCAAGACCTCCGCGCGCAGCGCCTCCGCGGATTTTTTCGCGGCCTTGCCGCTGACGAACGTCTGGCGCGAGGCGGAGGTTTTGCCGCCATCAGGTGTAAGCGCGGTGTCGGCGCCGACGAACTGGATATCGCTGATCTCCATGCCGAGCACTTGCGCAACGATCTGCGCGATCACCGTGCTGGATCCCTGACCGATGTCGATCGCGCCCTGGTGCAGCACGACGCTCCCGTCGGCCCTCACTCCGATGCGGATCGTCGACGGATTGGGCAGCGAGGTATTGCCGCAGCCGTACCAACAGGTACCGATGCCGGCGCCGCGGCGCAGCGGCGAGCCGCTGGCGCGCGCTTTGTCGTTGAATTCGGCGGCGCTGCGCCTTGCCTCCAGCCAGTGCGGTTCCAGCGCCTGCAGGCACTGCCTAATGCCGACGCCGCTGTCGAAAGCCTGGCCGGTCACCGTGGGTTGCCCGTTGTCGAGCGCGTTGAGCAGGCGGAACTGCAACCTGTCGATACCAGCCTTGTCGGCCAGTTCGTCGAACAGGCATTCTTGCGCCACCGCCGATTGCGGTACGCCGAAACCGCGAAATGCTCCCGATGGCGCGCAGTGGGTATGCACGGCGGAGCTGTCGGCGCGGTAATTCTCGATGAAGTAGGGACCGGATGCATGTACCGGAACCCGGTTTGCCACGGTCGGGCCCCAACTGGCGTAGGCTCCCGTGTTGAACGTTGCGTCGAACACCATGCCCGTGATGCGGCCGCTGGAATCGCAGGCAACGGTGGCGTCGATGCAGGAGGGATGCCGCTTGGTCGTCGACTGCATGGATTCGGTGCGCGAATAGACGATAGCAGCCGGGCGGTTGAGCGCCAGCGCCGCGATGGTCACATAGGGCTGCCAACTGAGATCGAGCTTTGACCCGAAACCCCCGCCGCAGGCGCTCGGAATGACGCGCACAGCATCCGCATCAAGTCCCGTGATCGAGGCCAATTCGTCCCGGTTCATGTAAGCGGTCTGTGTGCAGCCGACGATCTCGATGCCGTTGCCCGCGGGTCGGGCATATCCGGCCTCGGGCTCGATATAGGCGTGCTCGATGAACGGAGTCGTAAATCGTCCAGACACCTGATGGTCCGAATTCGCGATTCCGGCGTCGGCGTCTCCGCGCTTGACGAGACCGCGCACCAGCACGTTGCCTTCGCGCTTTTCGTGAAGTCGGGCCGCTCCCGGCGCCAATGCTTCATCCGGGAGCAACGCATGTTCGAGCACGGTCCAGTCGATGGGAAACTCGCCCATGTCGAGCGCGAGAACGGCCTTGCGTTCGCCCGCGACCGCCGCAACCGCCTCACCCTTGAAGCGCGCGACGCCCTCGGCGAAAACCGGCTGATCTGCGAATGGCGCAATTACGCCATGGCAATTGCGGCCGGGTACATCCGACGCGTCGAACACGGCGAGCAATCCGGGATGACGGGCCAGAAAAGCTTGTTTGTCGCCAATGGAAAAGCGTGCGTGGTGGTGCGGGCTGCGGACGACGCGCACCAGAACCGCGTCTTCGGGCATGCTGTCCGCGCCATACACGGTCTCTCCCGTTACCTTCGGCGGCCCGTCGACATGGCGGATGCGATCGCCAACCCGGCCCGGCAGGTTGACCACGGCAGGAGCCGCATTTGCGGCATCCATGACCGCGTCGATGATTTTGGCGTAACCGGTGCAGCGGCAGAGCACGCCTCCGAGCGCGTCCTGCACCTCATCCCGGCTCGGGCGGGGATTGCGGTCGAGCAGTGCGCGCGCGCTGACCAGCATTCCTGGCGTGCAGATGCCGCATTGCGCCGCCCCATGCTTCAGGAAGCTTTCCTGAAGGGTGCTGAGATGGCCATTGGCACGAAGGCCTTCGACCGTGGTGACGGAGCATCCTGCCGCTTGCCCGGCGGCGACGAGGCAGGAACACGCAGTCTCGCCATCAATCATCACGGTGCAGGCGCCGCAATCTCCTGCATCGCACCCGACCTTGGTGCCGCGAAGTCCCAGTTCGTCGCGGAGATACGCTGAAAGCCTGGTGGCTCCACCGGTCGTAACCGGTTTGCCGTTGACGATCATGGAAGCCGGGCCGTTCATTGTGTAGCCTTTCCGGGCACGACACAGGATTGCAACGTTCGTTCGACCAGTTCCGCGGCGGCGTCGGACCGGTAACCGGCGCTGGCCCGCACGTCGCTTATCGGCGAAAGCGGTTTCAGGTGATGCGGCTGCACGGCGCCCGCAAATCCGGCTGCGGGATCGTGGCCGACGAGTTCCGCTTCCAGTTCGCCCAACCGCCGCGCCACCGCGGAACAGGCGCCGACCGCGATTGCCGCATGGTCAATCAATCCGCCATCGTCCAGCACGATCCGGGCGGCTGTCATCGCGATCGATATGACGAGATATTTCCTCGCGCCCAGTTTCAGGAACGACGATCTTCCGCCAGCCGACTGCTTGGGCACGGTGATGGCCGTCACCAGCTCGCCGGGCTCCAGCACCGTCGAACGGTAGCCGTTGATGAACTCGCCGAGGGGCAAGCGTCTTTCGCCACTTGCCGACTTCAGTTGAATCTCCGCGTCAAGCGTCAGCAACGGCGGCACGCCGTCGGCGGCGGGCGACGCATTGCAAAGGTTGCCGGCAACCGTCGCCCGGTTCTGGATCTGGATCGATCCAACCTCGCGCGCGGCCAGTTTCAACCCGTCGAAAGCCGGTGGCAAATCAGCGCGCAGAACATCCGTCCAGGTCGTCAGCGCGCCTATATGCCAGTGATCGGCCTCTTCCCGTATGCCGCGGAGCGCTTCTATACCCGTGATGTCTACAACCGGCACGCGGGGCGGCCGGTCACCCAGCATCGGGTAATAGTCGGTTCCACCCGCCAGAATTTTTTTCACGCTGCCCGAGAGCGAGGCCAGCGCATTGTCCAGTGTTGCGGGCCGCTCGTACATCATCTCAGACCGGTATCGTTGCCGAGGAATGGAAGTCGCGCATGTACCGGTTGACCTCTTCGGCTACCAGCCGCGCTTTTTTGTTGGTCGGCGGCAGTTGTTCATCGCGGAAAAACGCCGGCAGTTCGTCGTCCTCGACGGTAAATCCGGCTTGGCGATTGAACTCGGCTTCGAGCTCGAGGGTTTTGCGCCCGATCTCGATGATGAAATTCTCGTCGACATCGCTGTCATGCGCGTCGTTGATCGCCTGTGCGATCAGCTTGCGGTTCGGATCGGTAACCG
This sequence comes from Rhizobiaceae bacterium, assembly GCA_041582695.1. Taxonomy (GTDB): domain Bacteria; phylum Pseudomonadota; class Alphaproteobacteria; order Rhizobiales; family Rhizobiaceae; genus JAWKWH01. The sequence goes on along the minus strand of JBFIBB010000033.1, from coordinate 10,879 downwards.
AGCGCCCAAACACGCAAAGTCCCAGCGAATCGGCGATAGCGCTGTTCACCTGCATCCGGTAGCTTTCGGCCGCGACCGCCTTGACGTCCTTGTCGGAAGTCACAAACGAAGGCGCATTGCCCGTAGTGTGGTCAGCGCCCTGCGCCGTCACCATCATCGAAACGCCTGTCACCTCGATAATTCGCGGATCATAGGCGCTGATCGCCTGCTTCTTGATCACCGGCACGCGCTTGACGCCGAAATGCGCGCCTACCCGTGCTGTGCCCTGCGCCAGTATGCGGCCGCGCTCATTGCCCTTGCCGATATCTTCCAGGCATTTGGCCATGAATGCCGTATCGCCGTATTCTGCCTGGCCGGCATCCATGAGCACGGCGATCATCGCGCCGACCTCGATGGTGTCGATGCCAAGATCGTTCGCCGTTTCGTTCAGATAGGCGAGATCGTCCGGATCGGTCAGTCCGCAATTGGTGCCGAGCAGGCCGATGGTTTCGTATTCCAGCGGCGAGACGATTTCGCGGCCCTTCTTGTCTACATAGACATTGGAACACTTGATCAGGCAGCCCGGCATGCAGGCGTGCGACGGCTCGCCTCCGCGTTCGAGATAGAGTTCTCGAATGTAGTCACCGCCCATTTTCAGCGGGCCTTCGCCGGCCTTCACCACCTGCCCGCCCGAGAAGTTCCGGACCGGCAGCGCGCCGAGACGGTTGGTAAGATCCGCCACCATCGCCGTGCCATGCGTCTTGAACGCCTGGATCGCCACGCCTTCGTTGAGTTGGCGGCCATATTCCTTGACCGCCGTCATCACCTTCTTGCGATCGTGCAGCGTCGGCATCTTGTGCTTGTCGACGACGATCGCCTTGACCTTCCTCGACCCCATAACCGCGCCCACACCGCCGCGCGCTGACAGCCGCGAAGGCCGGTTGTCCGTGTCCGAGAAAGCGATGCCCGCCAACAGGCCCTGATACTCGCCGACCGGGCCGCAGAGGGCCAGCGATACCTTGTCGCCGAATTCCTCATGCAGCTTTCTGGCGGTCTCGAAATTGCCCATGCCCATGTAAGGCGTGGCATCAAGGAAGCGGATTTCCCCTTCCTTCGGAATATGGATGACGATCCAGTCATCCGACACCCCGTGCAAAGTGAAGCCGGCGATTTCAAGTTGGCCTAGGGCAAAAGCGAATGTTCCGCCGGAGTTGGCCTCCTTGATGCCTCCCGTCAGCGGGCTCTTGCAGCCGACGCTCAGGCGGTTTGCGTTGGAGAAATTCGTGCCGGCCAGCGGCCCGGCTGAAAAGATCAGCGGATTGTCGGGTCCGAGCGGGTCGACACCGGCAACACCCTGCTCCAACAGGGCCTTGACGATGAAGTAGCGACCGCAGACTGAAATGTCCTTGCCATGCAGTTCCTCGGTGCGAATGGAACGAGACCCGAGATCGAAATGAAGGTAGCGTCTCATCCTTCTCATCTCCCTCTGCGTTTGCCGGTCTGCCACGGCGGGCGCCGAATGCCGGCATGAACGCTTAATATTTGTTCGTATACTAACGACTATGTCGCTTCAGGGCAAGCGCCTCATTGCGCCTGCGAGCCCCGTTAGCCACGAATTTTTTCATTGACGGGTGTCAAAGCGGCCGCCGAATGCCACACTATGATGAAGTTATGTCGAAAAATGAGATCGAACAGCCTGCCGGTGCGATATTCTCGGCCCGCGCGGTGACCAAGGTCTACCGAACGGGCACGGTTGAAGTCCGTGCCTTGCGGGGCGTCGATCTCGATCTCTTTGCCGGCGAACTGGCGGTTATGCTCGGCCCGTCCGGATCAGGAAAATCCACCCTTCTCAACATCATGGGCGGACTGGATGAACCGACCTCCGGCAAGGTGTTTTTCCGCGGCGAGGAGCTCACAGGCTACACCGAGCGCCAGCTTACACGGTACCGCCGCGATCACGTCGGCTTCGTATTCCAGTTCTACAATCTCGTTCCGAGCCTGACTGCCTGGGAAAATGTCGAGCTGGTGACCGAGATCGCCAAAAACCCGATGCGGACTGACGAAGCGCTGGCCATGGTCGGGCTGGAAAACCGCATGGACCATTTTCCCGCCCAATTGTCGGGCGGCGAACAGCAACGCGTCGCCATCGCCCGCGCCATCGTCAAGCGGCCCGAGGTCCTTCTGTGCGATGAACCTACCGGTGCGCTGGATTCCAAGACCGGCATCATTGTTCTGGAGGCCCTGTCGCGGATCAACACCGATCTCGGTACAACCACCGCAATCATCACCCACAATGCCGCCATCCAGCAGATGGCGCACCGCGTATTCATGTTCCATGACGGCCGCATTGCCGAAACCCGCACCAACGAAAAGCGGATCGCAGCGGCCGAGGTCAGTTGGTAGCTTCGATGCGGGTCCTCGACCGAAAGATAGTGCGCGACATCAGGCGTCTTTGGGCACAGGTCTTCGCCGTCGCAATGGTTATGGCCTGCGGCGTCGCGACGATCGTCTTGGCGGTCGGCGCCTACCGCTCTCTGGAAGAGACCCGCGCTACCTTCTATCAGCGTCAGGATTTCGCCGACATTTTCGCCACTGTTACCCGCGCGCCGTTGCGTCTCGCCTCCCGCATAGAGTCCATACCCGGCGTCGCCGCTGCCGATTTCAGGATCGTGCAGCCTCTGGTCTTGGACATGCAAGGGATGCGCGAACCCGCAACCGGCATCGTGATCTCAATTCCAGCAATCGGGGAACCGCGCCTCAACAAGCCATATCTGAGACAGGGCCGGCTTCCCGCCGTCGGCAGGACTGATGAGGTTGCCATCGTGGAGAAATTCGCCAAGGCGCATGCGCTCGCTCCCGGCGACGGTTTCGACGCCCTTATCAACGGCAAGCGAAGGCATCTGCGGATTACGGGGGTAGTTCTATCGCCCGAATACATCTATGCGCTCGCTCCCGGCGACCTGATGCCAGACGAGCGGCGGTTCGGCGTGATGTTCATGCCGCGCCCGGCGCTTGAAGGCATCTACGACATGAAAGGCGCTTTCAATTCCATTTCGCTAGCCGTCAACGATCATTCCGCGTTTCCCGCCATCATCGATGAAATCGACCGGCTGCTGAAACCTTACGGGAGCCGCGGCGCCATCGAGCGCAAGGACCAGATCAGCAACGCTTTCCTTGACAACGAACTGTTGCAGCTCCGCTCGATGGCTCTGGTCATTCCGCCGATCTTCCTGTTTGTCTCCGCGTTTCTGGTCAACATGATCCTCTCCCGCCTGGTGTCGCTCGAGCGCGAACAGATCGGCCTGTTCAAGGCGGTTGGATACGGCGAGGCGGCGATAGCCACCCACTACGCGAAGCTGGTGCTTGTGATCGCCGCGATCGGCCTCGTCATCGGTTCCGCAGCCGGCGCATGGCTCGGGCGCGGCCTCACGAAACTGTATGGCGATTTCTTCACATTTCCGTACCTGATATTCCGCGAAAGCCCCGATCTCTATGCCCTGGCCGGAGGCATCACCGCGCTCGCCGCGTTAGCCGGCGCCGCCAAGGCGATCTGGTCGGTGACGACGCTGCCGCCGGCTGTCGCGATGCGTCCGGCCGCGCCAATTCGTTACCGGCGGCTGCTGGGAGGGTTCGGCGCGCATATCAATCTGTTGTCACAGACGGCGACAATGGCCTTGCGCCATCTCGTTCGCCGGCCTGTCCGCACGGCGACAACCGCGCTCGGCACATCCTTCTCCGTGGCGATTCTCACGACTGCCCTGTTCATGTTCGACTCCCTGGACGTCATGATCGACACAGTGTTTTTTCAGGGCGAACGGGAAAACGCGATCGTCTCGTTTGCCACCACTCATGACCGTAACGTTGTGACGGATATCGCCGCCCTGCCCGGCGTTCTCCGCGTGGAGCCCTTCCGGTCGACGCCGGTCAAGATGACCAACGGTCATCGCGAGGTGAAACTGGAAATATCCGCCCTGCCCGCCGATGGTGATCTCGGCCGTGTACTGAGCGAGGATTCCCTGCCTGTACGTCTTCCGGATGCCGGCATGCTCATACCCCATCGCGTCGCCGGCAAACTGGATTTGCGTCCCGGCGACATCGTTTCCGTCGAACTGCTTCTGCATGGCGGCCGTACCGTCGACGTTCCGGTCGTCGGCATCATCCAGAGTCTGATCGGTCTTGGCGCGTACATGGAAATCGGCGCGCTCGACCGGCTGGTTGGCGACGGCAGGCGGGTTTCCGGCGCGCGCGTGTCGATAGACGCCAACCAGATCGATCGGATGTACGCGGTTCTGAAGACGACTCCGGCCATCGCATCCTTCTCCTTTCTCGACAACACGCTGGAAAAGTTCAGGGAGATCATCGAACAGAACATCTCGATCATGACCTCGGTCTATATCGGGCTGGCGGTGATCATCACGTTCGGCGTCGTATACAATTCGGCGCGCATCCAGCTTGCCGAACGGGCGCGCGAGCTCGCCAGCCTGCGCGTTCTCGGCTTCACGCGCGCCGAAGTATCGTCCGTTCTGCTGATCGAACTCGGCGTCATCATCGCGCTCGCGCAACCGTTGGGCTGGCTGCTCGGCTACGGTTTCGCCTGGTCTGTCATTCACGGTTTCGAAAGCGATCTTTTCCGCGTGCCGTTTGTCGTCGAACCGGCCACATTCGCCCGGGCAAGCCTCGTGGTGGTTGCCGCCGGGGTGATGACCGCGATGATCGCGCGCCGCCGCATCGACAGGTTCGATCTCGTCAGTGTCTTGAAGACAAGGGAGTAAGGCGATGAAAGGACTCGCCAAATGGCTCGGTTTCGTGTCGCTTGCGGCAGTCCTCGCCGCCGGCATTTATGTTGCACTGCGCGAGCAACCGGCTCTCGTCGATACGGCAACGGTAGCCGAAGGACCGATGACGGTGACCATTGACCAGGAAGGCGTCACCCGCGTCCGCAACGTATATACCGTATCGGCTCCGATCGCCGGGCAGGTGGACAGGACATCCCTCGAGGAAGGCGATCAGGTTGTGGCCAACAAGACCGTCGTCGCCTCCATTCGCCCGCCGGACCCGCCGCTGATCGACAAGCGCACAGAAATCGAGCTTCTGGCCGCGATCGAAGCCGCCCGCTCCGCCGTCGCGCAGGCCGAACTGGAGCACCAGCGCGCGCTTGCGGCGCTCGAGCTTGCACGCGCCGATCTCGACCGCGCCACGCGCCTGTTTGGCTCCAACATCGTATCCGAACGGGAAATGCAGCGGGCGACGACCGAGGTCGCGCTGCAGGAGGCCCAGGTAAAGACGACCGAGGCCCGCATCCGCCAGCGCCAGGCCGAACTCAACAGCGCCAAGGCGCGGCTGACCAGGCCCGGCGACGAATTTCTCGACTTCCCGGGCCGCAATTGCTGCGTTGAGGTGACGGCGCCGATCGATGGCGTTGTGCTATCGGTCGAAGTCAAGAGCGAACAGGCCGTAACCGCAGGCACGCCGCTGGCCACTGTCGGCGACCCGCGCGATCTGGAAATCGCCGTTGATCTGTTGTCCGAGGACGCGGTGCGAATTCGCCCGGGACTGAAGGTCCAGATAACCGAGTGGGGCGGCGACCGCGATCTGGATGCAGTCGTCCGCCGCGTCGATCCATCCGCCTTCACCAAAATCTCGGCGCTCGGCATCGAAGAACAGCGCGTGAATGCCGTTCTCGACCTCGCGAAGCCGGAACCGCTTCTGGGCCATGGCTACCGCGTCTTCGCGCGCCTCGCCATCTGGAGCGCCGACAATGCGCTCCAGGTGCCGATTGCTGCCCTGTTCCGCAACAACGGCGTCTGGGCCGTATTCCGGGTCGTAGACAGCCGTTGCCAGTTAACCCCGGTCGGGATTGGCAATCTCAACGACAAGACCGCAGAGGTCAAATCCGGTCTTTCCGCCGGGGACATCGTCGTCCTGCACCCCAGTGACATACTGTCGGACGGGAGCCTGATCGCGCAGCGAAACGGCGGTTGAGGAAGAATGGCGGATACCTATTTCGCCGCCACGACAAGGATTTCGACCTTGTAGCCGGGAGCGGCCAGATGCGCCGAGCCGCAAGCGCGGGCCGGTGTATGACCCTCCGGCACCCAGGCGTCCCAGACCGCGTTCATCTCGGCAAAGTCGCGCATGTCATCGAGCCAGATGTCGGCGCGCAGGATTTTCGTCTTGTCGCTGCCGGCCTCCGCAAGAAGCGCATCGATCTTTCCCAGAATCTCCTGCGTCTGTTCGGTCACCGTCTGGTGGACGGTTCCTACCTGCCCCGCCAGATAAATCGTGTCGCCGTGAATGACGATCTGGCTCATGCGCCGGTTAGTGTGCCTTCTTTCGATTGCGGTCATTTGCTGTTTCCCACGGGAAGATTTGCTTCTGGCGACTCAATCGGCGTTTCAGCCGAGCAATGCAAGGGTCAGAATGCCGCCTGCCACAATTATCGCGGCTATGACGCGCAGCCGCCACGGCCGCTCGCCGAGCCAGATCACGCCGATCAGCGCGGCGATGATGACGCTCGATTCCCGCACGGCCGAAATCGCGCCCAGCGGCGCAAGTGTCTTCGCGTAGATGACAAGACCGTAGGCGGTCGCCGAAAATAGGCCGCCTGCCAAGCCGGTCTTGTAGGTTGCTGCCGGCAATGCCTGCAGCTTGTGGCGCTCGCGCCAGAAAATGAAGAAGGCGACCAGCCCCTCGAAAAAGAATAGCCAGCCGATATAACCGAGCGGGCTCACCGCGGCGCGCACCCCAAGCCCGTCTACCACCGAATATGACGCGATCATCGAGCCGGTCGCAAGCGCCGCTGTCAGCGCTCCGAGGCCCGTCCGGTCGCGGTTCGTGCTCCACATCAGGATCATGATGCCGAACGAAACCGCCACGATGCCGGCCACCGCCACGGGCGCGGGAACTTCGCCGGCGAAAAGGAATGCGCCGGCGGTAACCAGAAGCGGCGCGATGCCGCGCGCCACCGGATAGACCTGGCTGAGATCGCCGAGCCGGTAGGAGACGAGCAGAAACCAGTAGTAGAACCAATGGATGAAGGTCGAAAGCGCGATGAAGATCCAACTGGCGCTCGCGGGTGGTGCGAACAAAGCCATCAGCACGACCCCGAGACCGACATGGCCGACCGAGATCAGGCCGAGCACCAGCGTTCGCTCGCCGGTACCCTTGATCATGGCATTCCATGTGGCATGAAGCAGTGCGGCGACCAGCACAAGCGACAGCGCTATCCCGCCGTGTTCTCCCATGCGTGTCAGCCGCGCCCGCCGGTCTGGCGTCTCATTGGGCGCATTCCGCGATAGCCGCCTCGACGATGCCCAATGCCCGGTCGAGGTCGTCTCGCGCAATCGTCATCGGCGGCGACAGGGTCAGTACGCAACCTTGCGAGATCTTGAAGCTCAGGCCCGCGTCGAGACAGCGATAGAAGATTTTTTCGGCCAGATGGTTGCCCGGCTCCCTGGTCTCGCGGTTGGAGACGATTTCCACCCCGAACAGGGCGCCCCTGCCGCGAACCTCGCCAACGATTGCCGAGGACTGCGCGAAATCGGCAAGCCGCTCAAGCGCAATCTTCCCGATCTCTGCGGCCCGCTCGACCAGTCCCTCCTCTTCTATGATTTGCAAGGTCGTCAGCGCCGCCCGCGCCGTCACCGGGTTTTTCTCATGCGTGTAATGGCCGATGGCGAAATCGCCGCAGACGTCGAGATCGCGATTGGCAACCACGGCGGCAATCGGCAGTACGCCGCCGCCAAGCGCCTTGCCGAGCGTGACGATGTCGGGAACAGCCTCGTCGTGTTCGAAAGCGAAGAACTTGCCGGTCTTGCCGAGCCCGGTCGGGATTTCGTCGAAAATCAATAGCGCTCCCGTTTCATTGCAGGCCTGCCGAACCGCCTTCCAGAAACCGTGAGGCGGCACATGCGGCACCGCGCGCATCGGCTCGGCGATCACCGCGGCGACATCGCCTTCGCGCTCCAGCACGTATCGCACCATGCTCGCGCAGGCCAGTTCGCACACATCCGGTCCCGAATGGCCATAAGGGCAACGGTAGCAGGCGAACGGCGCGACATGTTCTGCGCCCGGCACAAGCGGTCCAGCGATACGCGACCGAAATGTCGCCTCGCCGCCGACCGACGAAGCGCCGAAACCGGCGCCGTGGAAAGCGTCCCAGAAAGACACGGTCTTGAACCGCCCGGTCGCGGCGCGCGCGATTTTCAGCGCCACCTCGTTGGCGTCCGAGCCGCCGGTGGTGAACAGCACTTTCGACAGATCGCCCGGCGCGATTTTCCCGAGCTTTTCGGCGAGTTCGACGGACGCTTCATTCGTGTAGCGCCGCGGCGAGAACGACAAATCGTCGATCTGCCGCTTGATCGCTGCTGTTAGCCGCGGATGTCCGTAGCCGATATGGTGGACGGAGTTGCCGTGGAAATCCATGTAGCGGTTGCCGTCGTGATCCTCGATCCAGATCCCTTCGGCTTTCTTCACCGTTCCCATCACCGGCGTCGACAGGCTCTGATGCAGGAAGGCTTGCGAATCGCGTTCGATCAGCGCGGCCGTTTCCGGCCGTTTCTGCCGGGCGGTCCATGCGCCGCGCTCGTCCGAGGTATTGGCCTCGCCTTCGGTATGCGCCTGCATGCGGCCCGACATGTTTGCTATCTGATCGGCCAGGGCAGAGAGTACGTCTTCACGTTGGTGAAGAACTTCATTGCCTCCAGCACGCCTTCCTTCACTCCGTTGCCCGAATCCTTGATCCCGCCGAACGGCGACATCTCGATGCGATATCCTGGCTGCTCCCAGATGTTGACGGTGCCCACATCGAGCCCGTCGATGTATCTGGTGATCCGGTTCAGGTCGTTGGTGCACACGCCAGCTGACAGTCCGAACGGCGTCGAGTTGGAAATGGCGATCAATGCGTCATCGTCGTCGGGTACGCGCACGATCGGCACGATCGGTCCGAATGTCTCTTCGAAAACCAGCTCCGAATCGTGCGGCACGTGGTCGACCACAATCGGCGGCAGCAGCGCGCCCTGCCGGCCCGGATCGTAGAGCACCTTCGCGCCCTGCTTGACGGCATCGTAGACACGCCGCTCGAACGTCTTTGCCGCTTCCTCGTGGATCACGCATCCGAGCTGCGTCTCCGGGTCCTGCGGGTCGCCGTACCTGATCTTCTTCGCATTCTCTAGGATCATCGGCACGACCCTGTCGGCGATGCTCTCCTGCACCAGTATGCGCTTGACCGCGGTGCAGCGCTGGCCCGAATTGCCGGTCGCGCCGGCGACGGCGATTGCGGCGGCCTTGCGCAGATCGTCATCCGGCAGGTCATTCAAGATGATCAGCGGATCGTTGCCGCCGAGTTCGAGCGCCTGGCGCTTGTAGCCGGCCTTCTCGGCTATCATCTTGCCGACCTTCACCCCGCCGGTGAACGTGATGATGTCGATGTTCTCGTTGGTGATCATTTCCTCGCCGATATCTGCGGGCCAACCGGTGACGATCTGGAACATCTGCGGCGGCAGCCCGGCCTCGTAGAGGATGTCGGCAAGGGTGATCGCCGTCAGCGGCGTCAGTTCGGTCGGCTTGCACACCACGCAGTTGTTGGTGGCGATCGCCGGCGCGATCTTGTGCGCCACCATATTGAGCGGATGGTTGAAAGGCGTGATCGCCGAAATCGCCCTGACCGGCTCGCGCTTGGTGTAGATCTTGCGCTCCTTGCCGTTCGGCGTGAGGTCGCAGGAAAAGACCTGCCCGTCATCCAGCGTCGACAGCATGCCGGCGAATGTGAAAACGTCGTATGACCGGCCGGTTTCGTAAAGCGCGTGCTGATGGCAGATGCCGAGCTCCAGCGTCAGCCATTTTGCGATTTCCTCGCGCCGTTCGACGATAAGGTTTGCCGTTTTCGTCAGAATTTCCCGGCGCTGGTAGCGCGTCAGCTTTGGCCTGTAGTTCGCGGCGATTTCGAAGGCTTCGCGCACATGTTCGCGCTTTCCTGCCGGAACTGTTCCGACCACCTCGTTGGTATACGGATAGCGCACCTCGATCACATCGTCCGTGGTGACCTTGCGCCCGCCGATACGCATCGCCTCGCGGCGGATTTCCGTTTTCGTCTTTGTCAGCATCGTCCGGTCCAACTATCGCGCCGCTGCCATGGTGGCATAGAAGAACGCGTCGAAATTGCGCAACTCAGGCGCGTTCGGCAAATCGAGCTTCCGGTTGACGATGAACGGCACCTCCTGTTCGGTCAACCCGCCATGCGAGCGCAACGGCTCGTTGAGAGCAGCCAGGTCGTGCCGGTGTTCCGACGTGCCGATCGCCAGATTCTCCGACGAGATCATCACGATGTCACCGATGCGGTCGCCCGGAAGTTCGAAGCGCTCGCAAGCCTCCTCGCGCCCGATTGCAAGATCGATACCGCTCGTCGCCATCAACCGCCCGATCACGTCTTCACGGTCGGCTCCGCTGGGCAGGTAGGCCGTCGCAAACGATCCGAGCGCGCCATGGTGCACCACAGAGGGATCGGTGATTGGCAGGATGACGCGGGCCGCGTCCTTGCCGAGCCACAGATCGAGCAGGTCCTGCACGTAGACGACGGCGGGGGAACCATCGGCAAGGTGTTTCGGTTTCATGCCGTGGTCGGCGGTGACGACGATCACTGCCCCGGCCGCATCGAGCTTTGCCAGATATTTGTCGAACATGGCGTAGAAAGCATTGGCCTCCGCGTCGCCCGGCTTGTACTTGTGCTGCACGTAGTCCGTCGTGGTCAGATACATCAAATCCGGTTTGAGCGTCTCGATCAGCTTCACTCCGGCCGCGAAAACGAACTCGGACAGTTCGGCCGAATAGACTTCCGGCACCGGCATGCCGAGCCATTTCGACGCGTTGTCGATGCCGTGCTCGGCAACCGTTGTCGCATCCG